>PXBW01000065.1 GCA_003566775.1 candidate division WS1 bacterium | reverse complement strand
GTCGGGGCCCGAATGATGCCGCGCCTCGACCGCGACGGTCACTATGAGGAGTTGCGCGACCTCCATTTCGGTCTCTGCGGTGATGGCGAAGGCGGTGGCTATCACATCATCGTCGGCGGTGACAGAAACGAGAAGTCGGCAATCCTCAGAAATGGGGAGACCGTCGTGACCAACACCGATTACCGCATCCCGCAGGCCGAACGGCACAATAACTGGCTGCTGGTCACCCTGGAGAAGATCGGTGATACCATCTCCGTGAGAGTCTGGGATCAGGAGATCATGCGCTTCGAGGACCCCGAGCCGCTGGACGGAGGCTACATCTCCTTCGGTACTGAGGAGAACGGCATCACGGTCCCGCGTATCACAACCTATGGCCTGTCGGCGATGGATCAATCGGCGACCCGGTAGAGGCGTCTATATGCCGGCGGAATCGGCTCACTGATACCTCACAAATGAACTCAAGCGACCCCTGCGGGAAGGTCCGACACGCTCTGCGGGGAATTGGCAGCCCTGCAGACCCAGACCGTGCCTGTCGCAGCATGGTCAACTTCTCGAGGGAGGTTGGGTGGTGATGCCCGAGGGCTATCACGCGGTTACGCTGCTCGATATCGAAAACCCACTCTCGCCCGCCATGCTGGAACACGCGGGCGTCGATTACCTGTACGCACCCGCTCCAACTGTTGAGATCGGAGATGACGAGGTGCCCGTCATCACGCGAAAAGAGCGAGAGCCCTGGGAGACTGCGCTCGATCTCTACGCCGACACGGGTACCCGGGTGCTGTTGATGGGCGGATTCTACATTGATCCTCCCGAAGAGTTTCGGGCCGTCGATTTCTTCGGCCGCAAACACGCCATGGCCTGCTTCCGCCACCCCGACTTTGCGCGCGAGATGACCGAACGTATCGTCACAATCGCCCGGGCGTTCGCGCAGTACCCCGCTTTCGCGGGCTTCGCATTTGACGACGGGCCACACGTGCGTGTGGACTGCTGCTACTGCGAAAGCTGTGTCGCCGAGTTCAAGGCCCGGCACGGCGTTGCCCCGCCGCGCTTCGAGCCTCGAGGCTCCTCCCGTATTGTCGAGGCGGACGACCCGGTATTGCTGTGGGAGGAATTCCAGCAGCAGAGTTGGCAGACATACCTGAGAACACAGGCGCAGGCGGTTCGATCCGTCTCAGATGATCTGCTGATGGTCACAATCCCCTCAGACTCCTTCTTCTACGGGCGCTTCCTGAATGTGAACGTGAAACCCGAGGAAACGCCCTCCGGGCACCGCGGGCGTCTGCAGCGAATCGAGCGAATCCAGCCCCGCCGCTGGAGTATCTGGCAGAGCTTTCCTCTCGCCCGCCTGCCTGAGGAGGACGAAGAGGGATTGCAGCCATGGATCACCGGCGCTCATATCACCGCTGATTCCCCAAAGATGCTCATGCAGACCGAAGGCCCCTACGCAGCGAGTTACGAACGTGTGCGATACATGAGCGCGGCGGAGATTGAACGCATGGCGCGCAGCACCCTCACGGAGGGCGCTGCCGGCATCTGCTACTGGACACCCGCAGGGCCTCTCCCCAGCTATCCCGACGCATTCGACGCAATGGCCGAGGTGTATCGTGACATTGATAGGATCCGCGAGGCATTGCGTAATCGCACGCCATTGCCGTGCGAGATAGCCCTGCTTTACTCGACCACGACCGAGACGATGCAGCAGCCGTGGCGGCAAAGCACCTCGGAACGTTGGCGTCATCTGCACGCATTCGAGGGCATCGCTTATGCGCTGAATCGCTCAAACATACCATTCGAGATCGTGCTTGAGAGTGACATCTCACAAACGAGGCTCAGAGACTTCAGAGCAGTGGTGATGCCTGCAGTGGAGTTTCTATGTGAGCCGGCGGCCTCTGCTATCGAGGCGGCAATCGCGCGTACCGGCCTGCGCGCCCTCGCGGCGGGAGCATGTGTGCCGCTCACGGGCATGATCGAGACCGACTACGATCCCTTCGTCTGGCACCGATGGGCCGCCCGCGGATACCGGCAGGAGACTCACGCCGACGAGCAGGTACAGGAACTACGCAGATCACTCGCAGAGCGACTGCTGCCACTCATCGACGCACCGGTGCGGATCTATTCCGATCGCGCAATCAGTCGCCTCTACCGCTACCGTGACGATGAACTGCTTCTCATGGTCGCAAGCTGGGATCTGCACGAGATATCCGAGGTGGCCATCGAGGGCGAGGGCCTGGCGACTGACCTGCTGAGCGGTCGTGTGCTGGGGAGGATCAACGATCTCAGACGACTGACACTGCCGCCTGCGGGGTGGCGCGTTCTGAAAGTTTCTCGGTAGCGCAGGCGGCGCGGGACCTCATGCGTGGATCAGCGTCCCGTCATAAAGAATGCCTGGGCCTCCGATAGATCGCAGGGAGGAGAGACACGGATGGCCGATAACAGTTCCGGGATGCCGGGTTCAGGAGAGCAGGGCCGGGCCGAAGCTGAAGGGCATCAGCCTGCTCCACCCGACCCTCAACCGGCTCAGCAGACCGGACGGCCGCACCTCTATGAGAGAGATCCCGCGGGTAGAGACAGAACCTGCATCATCATCGGGATTGCCGCGGGCTGCGGCTGCCTGGTGCTGATTCTCGTGCTCCTGCTTGCGTTCGGCGTGCTCTCGCTCAACTGGTTCGAGCAGACGCTCGATGAAACGGAGAACACGGAGACGCACATGCAGCAGGGCCCCTCGGACGAAATTGATGCCCCGGATCAGTCTCCGATCGAATATGAAAGCCATCGTCCGGGCCGTGATGCGGCCATGAACTGGGCGAAGAACCGCCGAGCCGACTGGCGAGCCACTGTCGATGATTACTCCGAGGACTGGAGTTGGGTACGCGTCCTGATGGCTCCCTCAGGATCGGACTGGACCACATGGGTAGAGCTACGGTGGGATGGTTCACTGCAGGATTACAGGCTCCTGGCCGAGGGGCCGATCGCGCAGGACGCTCCCGGGTACGAGGAAGAAGTGCCCGAAATCTTCCGCCCGGGCGAGCAGGTCGCGCGTGAGGCCGCCCTCAGCTACGTGGAAGAGCCCGACTGGGTGACCCGCATCGACAGCAATACCGCCGATTGGACAGAGGTGAGTGTTTCGGTCGGTCCGCCGGCCTCGGAGTGGATCTGGCTGGTTAACCTGCAGTGGAACCCCGATCTGCAGGTGTACGATCTGGTATCTGTGGACTGGGTGGACTGAACCTGAACGCGAGGAGATTCACACTATGCCAAAGCAGGTCATGGATCGAAGCGCCTCCGACAACGAGTACCTGCACAGAGACTTCCATGGCGCACTCTCCAGCGCCCTGATCTATCTCGAAGAGCGCTTCGGTCCTGACGCCGTACGCGATTACCTGGCACGTTTTGCCCGACGTTTCTACGCCCCTCTTCGACATGAGTTGCAGCAGCGGGGCCTTCCAGCCATGGCAGAGCACCTTCGCCGGGTGTACGAGCGGGAAGGAGCGGAGATCAGCATCGATCTCAGCAATGATGAGATGATTGTTCGGATCGAGGCCTGCCCGGCTGTAACGCACATGCGGCAGCATGAATATGAGGTCTCTCCACTCTGGTACGAGACCGTGCGCACTGTCCACCAGGCTGTCTGCGAGGGAAGTCCATTCACATTCGAACTGGTCAACTACGATCTCGAGACCGGGGCAAGCACCGGACGCTTCTCCCACCACAGGTCTGCTTCAGGTGAGGAAGAGGAGGAATTGCGGTGATCTCCTGCACGGAGTTCATCCCGGCCTACAGCGAGCTTTTCTGCTACCTTGAGGAACGCGGTGGCCGGGATGAGGTGCTTCGCTTCTGGGAGCACCTCTCCGATCATTTCCTCGATAACCTGCGTGAGCTTGTGACGCAGCATGGGCTGCGCGGCTGCTGGATGTACTGGGAGCGCACCCTTAACGAAGAGGCGGCCGACTTCACGATGGAACTCGATGAGGCGGCCGGAGAGTTCACCATCCGGATGCGCCACTGCCCGTCAAAGGGAATGCTGCTCGAACTGCAACAGGCCGGGCGAATCGAGCCCTACCATGACTACTGCGGGCACTGCGATGTCCTCTATCGGCGCGTACTTGAGCCTATGGGATACGACTTCGCAGCGGACCTCACTGAGTGTGAACGGGCGCGCTGCAGCATCGTGGTGCGGGATTCACGCGAGAGATGATGCCGCCGGATAGGATCGCAGCACGCCGGGCGCGCTTCTCTCCGGCCTCAGTCGGGAAGGGTCAGGAGCAGCGGGCCGTCGTTGGAGTTGATGGCCGCATCGGCCGTCACCACACCATTGACCTCGCGCACCTGCTGTCGATGACGATGACCGTATATCACCAGGTCGAGGTTCGGGGCCTCCATCAGGGCCTCGCCCAGCAGAGCGCTGCCGAGATACGCCCTCGCGAAGGCCCTGCCGGGGCGCTCGAAATCCTGATTCCCCAGTTCGGCGAACGGCACGAAGTGCGTCACTCCCACCACCCGGTCAGATGCCTCCGCAACCTCTGTCAAGTGTTTGCGCAGGCGCTCCACGAGGATACTGGCGACCTCGGGAGCGTCGATGCCCCAGTCGAGGTGGAGCGCGTCATTCCAGACCGCAATATGAGGCCGCTCATCTGTCTGCCAGATGAGACCGTTGGCCGCGTAATCACGCTCCTCGAGCGCCTCCCAACCCTTCTCCTCCGCGCCGGACACCGCGCGGAAGTCCACCTCCTGATCTTCCCCACGCGCCACCTCGATCGGTGCCACGGTCATCTCATCAAGCGGCGGCGTTGTCTGCCGCATGCCGTAATCATACCAGCCCATCGTGCCCACAAAGCCCGTGCCGTTCATCACCATCGGACCACCGTCAAGGCAATGGAATCCACATCTGTGCGCGATCCCCGGGATCTCCTCCTCGTAAACGCGCCATGTGTCGAAGGGGAGTTCGTCTTCCCACAGGTCATGATTGCCCGGCACCATTAGACGATGACCGTCGAAGCCCTCAAACAGTGACAGCACTTCAGGCAGCCGCCCCACTCCCTGTGCAGTGCAATCTCCCGCTATCACGAGCACATCGGCGTCAGTCTCACATACCGCTCGCGCCACCGCCTCAACGCGCTCTCTGCTCTCGTCCTCGTAGTGGAGGTCGGCAATGGCGACGAGTTTCACTCGACGATCAACCCCTCCGCCGCCCCTCGGGCCACGTCCTCCCATTCTTCCGGGGCGGCGCTGAACGTCGTTACCGCCACTTCACCGCTGAGTGTGTAGCCCTCACGCCACGGTTCCTTCGGGCTGTCCCACCTGACATAGAGCTTGTGGTGCCGCTCCTGGTCCCAGTAACCTGTCAGGGTGGCGGCACCTTCAGCCCGGCTCAGGTGGCGCATCACGAAGCCGGTCTCCGCGTCGGGAATGTAAGCCGCCGTCCATGCCCAGTCCTCATGCCAGTCGAGGTCTCTGCTCCCGGTGAACGCGCCCTCCAGGCTCTCACCATCAGCCGTCTCTGCTATCCACTGCATGGTGTCAGATGTCACGCAGAACATGAACGGGTAGGCCACCGTCACAATAACATCCTCGAGCGCCGTAAGCGTATGCCGCTGAAACATGCGACCGTCATCGATCCAGAGGGTGGCGTCCAGGCGAACCATATCGAGCAGCGAGGTCCTGTGCAGTTCGAGCAGATCGCCCGAGTAGGCCGCACCAGGCTCGAGCGGCACCTCCTCACCGTCAACGGTCAGGGAAATGCTCTCGATACTCTCCACACCGCCCACGGTGTGGGCGCCGCCGATCCATCCTCCGACCGCCGGCACGGAGAGCAGCGTGCCGTAGGATCCGGTCGCGGTTGCGACCTGAACGTCCCCGCGCATTATGCGCTGGATATTCCAGGCATGTGACCGCTGCAGTTCCACCTGCAGATCTCCGCTGCGCAGTGTCACCACTCCCGGCTCCGGCGCCTCAAGGGCGGCGCACGGTCGCGCGCAGATGATCAGCAGCAATGGCACTGAGAATCGCAGCAATCGCCTCATCACAGACTCCCGATCAGCGGGATCGAAGGCTCCGGGCGACGGGGCTTGGCGCCCCGGTCGCCCGGAGCGATGGCCTAACGCCTCTCGATCGTGAATGTGCTCGTCACCTTCAGCGGAAGTTCGACGAACTCGCCGATAGCAGCGCGACCTTCCAGCCTCATGGTACCCCGTGCGGCGCAGATCAGACCGGCGGGTACATCGATGGTGCGCTCCATTTCCTCAACGACCAGCACGCCGTTTCGCACGGTCACCTGGTTATCCTGCAGGGGGTTGGTGCTGGTGAACTCGGGAAATGATGCATTCACATCACTCAGCACCAGTGCCTCCACTGCGTCGAAGTTGCCCAGACGCGAGTCGAAGCTCGCAGCAATCTCACCGATCTCCGGTGTCGCCTGCGAACGCTCAATGAGCCAGCCCTGATCGATCGCTATCGGCGTTGGCGGCAGCTCCACCACGCCCGCGAGCATGACGATAAGCTGCAGCGGAATCCCACCGCCCGCGAAGAGATCCAACTCCACCTCATCCTCGCTGACGATTTCCAGCAACTGCCCCTTCGAGTCGACGTGAAGCGCCACGGGCGAAGGTGTCTTTGCGGGCTGCCTGTCTCCCATCAGCGTCGCATCGATCTCACCGAAGGTAGCGCGTATCACCGCCACCCCCTCATCGTTCACCTCCACAACCTCGAGGTCGAGGTCCACTGCCGCCTCACCGGTAACCGCCAGTGGGACCTCCGGTCCCATCTCAACGTTGTCTATCTGCGCCGAAACACGGGTTTCGGTTCTCGCGCCGACCTCGAAGCCGTAGTAGAGGTCGAACTGTACGCCGGCGGTTGCGGCTGTTGCGGTGAGGATAACTCCGATTGCGACCAACAGTGTCCGGGTGTTCATCATCTTCCGCCCTTCTCCGCGCTGCAGATTGTCCATCGCTGCACATAGACGCCTGTGGGCCGCCTCAAGTTTCATCAGGGAAGCTCCACGAGGCAGGTTTCCCATGCACAGATTGCGAAATCTTCGGGTGACTATCGACTGCGAGACAAGGGTGTGACAGATATGCTCGGCGCCATCGTGTGCACGGGGAACACCGCAACAACGCCGGAGTCGGCTCGCGCGGTAGCCGTCGCGCTCCGGCGGAATTGCGATCGACTTCTCGCGTTCTCATCGCGAGAGATCGATGGGATCGATCACCGCCTGCTCGTGCCGGATGTCTCCGGACTAGCAGCGGTCGCGTGCGTTTTGGGCGACGCCGGGCCTGAGCACGCGGTCATCGCCGCGGGAGATCTCCTCCATCCGTCGTCGGAGTTGATCCGTTACATGGTGCAGATCCGCGGCAGCTTCGAGGCGGTAATCCCGGAGCGCAGCGATGGAAGCCTGGAGCCTCTGCTGGCGATTTACCATCCTGCGGTCACTCGCAGAATCGAGGGGCTGATCGCTGCGGGGGAGCGCAATCTGGCATCATTGCTCGACCTCGTCACGGTGCGGCTTGTCGATCGCGATGAGTGCGCGAAGTTCGGCGATCCGGATCGACTGCTGGAGCGCGCGGTTCACAGTTCCATGTAATATTGCACATGCGGGCGAATCTCCTCGAAGCCGACCTTCTCGTATGCGCGACGCGCAGGGGCATGCGCAGGATCGAGTCCGGTGCGCACCGTTGCGTAGTCCATTCCTGCCTCACGCATCCGCTGCAAGCATTCCTGATACTGAGCGGTTCCGATGCCCTTCCCCTGCCCCGCAGGATCGACCGCGTTATTGCACACCTCGCCTACCCCATTATCTCCAAGTCTGTAGGTGCAGAAGGCCACGACCTCGCCGTCAAGCTCTGTCACGAACGCCCACTCGGGATAGTCGCGGAAATGGCGCTCGACGTTGTCCGCTTTCTTCTCCAGAGGATCGCCCGGATGCTCTCGCTTCCAGAGATCATCGCCCATACGCTCGCGGAAGTATTCGTAGATAGGGCGCCATGCCTCCCTGGCAATCTGCCTGATCTTCTGGTAGTCTGCCTCAGTTGCCGCGCGTATCTTCGGCTGTTCCATCGCTGTGCACCGCCTCGATTATTCCCGCCATTGTTGCAAAGCTGTGTGTGATCCTGTCCGACCCGACGGACTGAACCTGCCATTGACACAGGTGGCCCTTACGGGCTCTCCCTCTCAGACCGACGTGTGTTCTGGTCCCGTACACGGCGGTTCGATCAGATTGGGACTGCGTTCCACAGGCGGGCCTTCGGTCTCGCGTCCCACCGCGGCGATTCGTCCCCCTCGCTCGAGGCCATCTGGGCCGCACCTGTATTCTCCGCGAACAGGGCCAGTTGATACCCGGTCTTCTGCGGGCCTCCGCCCATGCGATACGCGATCCTATTCGCCTCTCGATTCGTGCAGGCCTTCCCTCGTCCGATGCGCAGTGCGGTCCGAGGTACCAGGCCCTCTGCTGACTTCGGCAAAGTGGTCAGGGCGCTTCGCGGCGTCCACAGTCCAGACACACCTAAGGGAACCGTTACAGATCTCCACAGGCAAGCTCGACCGCCTTCACCGCACACCCGCCGAATCTACGGCACGTACCCTTGATGGATCGGGGACTCCGCGATCACGTGCTCGATCCTCGGACCGCCACTGCGTTCTATCCGACTCCCGTTCGTCGAGTCGCGGCTTCTCTCCGCGCTTTCCTCGAGGGGCGCCTCACGCTGACGCACCTGCGCGTCGCTCACGCCTGGCCTCCATCTGGCGAGGCTCCCCGCCTCGTGGCTTTCGAACTATGCCCGGTACACACACACCTGGTGGCGAGGGCCATCATCTGCCCTCGCCACGCTTTCCTCTGAGTGGGACCCTACGCTTCAGTTGGCCCGTGTCCTCGCAAGGGCCTGCATGATCGGTCTAAGTTCCAGGCGCTGCTCGGGAGTGAGTCGCGTGCTGTAGCCAACCATGAAGTCAAAGACGCGGTTCATGACCTCCTCGAGCGCAGCGCGGTCCTCTGCAGGAGCATTCCGCATCCGCGCGGATACCTGTTCGATCCCCAGCACTCCAAGCTGCACCCACGACTCCCGCTCCTGTGGGTCGCGACGCCAGAACTCCCCCCAAAGCTGCACGGCCTGTTCTTCGAACTGATCCTCCCGACTCGCTACCTCTCTGTCACTGAGGCGGGTCGGCTGACCGATTACGTACACGGGGCGCCACTGAGCATCAGTCGTCTCGGCGAACGCATCGAGCGCCTCCGACAGCGGAGCATCGTCCAGCCTCAGCGTAAGCCTGCCGTCAAGCTCCTCATCCGCGATTACCAGAAAGCGAGCATCCATCGTGAACGCCGACAGGGCCTCATGGAGCGGTTCATCAGTGAAGTCCAGTGAGACGGTCTCACTTCGTTCCGGCAGCAGCAGCATACGGATCGGGTCTTCGTAGCGCCTCATCACGTTCATATCGCTTTCGGGAGTGCCCGCCGCCGTTCTGACGATGGCCACGCCACCACCCGGACCGGCGAGCATCCGACCGACGGCACCACTTGCTTCCTCATCTGCGCGATCTGCCGCCGCTGCGGCGTCACCGAAATCGATGGAGGTGATGATCCGCCCGAAGAGCCTCTGTCGCTCGCGATTGGTAAGTCCTTCCAGCCATTGGTTGCGCGCCCCGCGCAGCTTGCCGAGCAACTCCTCGGCACTGCAGGGCTCCTCCGGATGCGAACTCTCAAGTATGTACGCGCGCATCCACGAAGCCTGCGCTCCCGTCGCAAGCAGTTCAACCGACTCCTCCACAGTTCGATCCTCGAGTTGTCCCGTGAGGGTCCTGTCCGTGTCTTCAGTTATCGCCACCTGCACGCCGGTTTGCTCGAAGATCTGCGCCGCCACATTCTGGACGGCCTCTCCCGCGACGCTCAGGTTGACTAAGGCTTCCTCTCCTGCGATCTGCGCCGCCCCGCCCATCGCGAAGCACAGTGTCATTACGGTCGCAGTCATTACGCGTCTGCATCGGTACATCGGCACACCCCCGATAGGATTCCAAGCAATCACTCAGCAATAGCGCCCTATACTGAACAACACTCGCCGTCCGAAGTTCCTCATGGTTGCGCCATTCCGAAGAATAGCTGCCTCTCATCGGCTTCAGAGACGCTGACGCCGAGTTACTGCTGTCTCAGTAACGCCGTATTATCAATCCGGGTCATGTCAGTCGGCTCTGGCTCTGGCGAGTG
The DNA here is from genome assembly GCA_003566775.1 of candidate division WS1 bacterium. Classification (GTDB taxonomy): domain Bacteria; phylum Armatimonadota; class Zipacnadia; order Zipacnadales; family UBA5352; genus UBA5352. The sequence continues at coordinate 984 of PXBW01000065.1, read as the reverse complement.
CCTGCAGCAGAGGCCTGATCTCCAGGCGCTGCTCGGGCGTGAGTCGGGTGCTGTAACCGACCATGTGATCGAAGATACGCCCGGAGAGACGCTCCATCCGCCGGCGCCGCTCGGGGGGGACATCCTCCATGCGCTCGGACACCCGCTGGATCAGGTTAACGCCACGGTCGACCCATTGGGCGCGCTCCTCGGGCGGACGCTGCCAGAACTCCGACCACATGCGATTCACGGCCTCCTCGCCGCGCTCCCGCATCTGCTCGACACGCTCCGCTCGCTCCTGCTGTGTTAGCGGCCGCGGCTGCCCGACCACGTAAACCGGTCGCCAGATCGCACCGCCCGCCTCAGCAATCTCATCCAGCACCTCCTCAACCGGAGCGTCCTCGGAGCTTAGTGTGACAGTGCCGTCGATGCCCTCATCAGCGAGCACGAAGAATCCACTCGCCACCGTGAACTCCGCCAGCGCCTCAGAAAATGGAATCATGGTCAGATCGAGAGAGATCGTGTCCTCGCGACCGGGCAGGAGGAGGCGCCTTATCTGATCGTCATACTGACCCATCGCAGCGATGCCGCCCCGCCCTTCGGGTGCATCTTCGCGGGCGGCCCGCACCGCGGCGACGCCGCCACCAGGGCCTGCGAGCATCTGAGCGGCATCTCGGGCAGGCTCTGCATCGTCTCGCGCTGGACGGGCCACGGGCCGCAGCAGTTCGCGCCGCCGCTCCTCCGTGAGGCCTTCCAGTAACTCCTCCCGGGCGTCGGACAGGCGCGCAAGCAACTCCTCGGCACTGTACGGGACCTGAGGAGGCACCGTCTCGAGCAGGTACAGGCGCAACCACGATGCCTCCGCTCCTTCCGCCAGCATCGCAACGGCTTCCTCGACAGTTCGGTTCTCAAGCTGTCCCGTCAGATCCGTGTCCGTGTTAGCGGTAATCGCCACCTGCACTCCGGTCTGCTCGCTGATCTGTGCCGCCACGCTCTGCACCGGCT
>PXBW01000169.1 GCA_003566775.1 candidate division WS1 bacterium | reverse complement strand
CCTGCATGATCGAGGATGGCATGGCGAGAGGCGTGGTGGCGGAGACCCGCGCGGGGCGCCGGGCGATCTGCGCCGGACGGGTAATCGACTGCACCGGAGACGGCATCGTCGCCGCGCAGTCGGGCGTCGAGTGGGAGCAGGGCGATGGCGAACATAAGTACGCGATGGCTCTAACGAAGGTGTTCCGGCTCGGCGGGCTCGCCGAAGACCTGCAGCCGCTGGATGACAACACGATGGAGCAGATCGCAGCCGCATTGGAGGAAGCCGTCGCGCAGGGTGCGTACACCACGCCGGTGGTGACCGAGCAGGAGCGCCTGCTTTCGTACATCCAGGGAAGGAACTGGCGGCTGCCAGAGATGCGCCGCGAAATGCTCTCGGTAATCAGCCGCGTGCTGAAGATCGATCCGCTCGATCCCTTCGACTTCACCCGCGCCGAACGCGAGGGACGCGAGCAGGCACGCGAGGCTGCCGACTTCTACGTCCGCCGGGTCCCCGGCTGCGAGGAGGGCTACCTCCTCGACACCTCGGCGCAGATCGGCGTGCGGTCAAGCCGTCGGCTCAGGGGGCTCGCGACGGTGACGGAAGCAGACGCGCGCGAGTTCCGGAAGTATCCCGACTCAATCGCACGTTCATCGTGGAGCATCGACGTCTGGCCTGCGGACAGTTACAGTGCGCCCGCGGTCGATCGCACCTCGGAAGAGTCCCTCTCCCGGCACGAGCGATTGAGAGAAGGTGAGTACTTCGACATTCGCTACGGTTGCATCGTCGCCGCTGGCCTCGACAACCTGCTGATGGCGGGCCGCTGCATCTCCGCCGAGCATGTCGCACAATCGAGTCTGCGCATCCAGCAGACCTGCATGGCGACCGGCGAGGCCGCGGGCGTCACCGCCGCCTTGAGCCTGTGCGACGGAACCACTCCGCGCGAACTCGATCCGGCGACCGTCGTGCGGCAGCTTGAGCGCGACCGTGATGTCGAATCGGCTTACGAAGAGTTGGCCTGACGCAGAACCCCGCCGTGGAAAGCGAGCACTGTGATGCCACTGAGTCACGCCGAACTGCTGCAACTCAAGCGCTGGAACACGCCCACCATATACAACGGCTGGGAGCAGATCACCGACCATGACATCGCAGAAGATGGCTTCAATCTCGAAGAGTGCCGCGACTTCATGCCCCAGATGGGGCCGATGGTCGGCTACGCGGTGACGCTGCAGTTCGAGCCGGGCAACCCCGCGCATCGCGAGGCCCGCCCGGATGCCTGGAGTGAGTACCGCGAGTACGTCGCCTCAGTGCCGGGGCCGAAGATCGTGGTGATCGAGGACCTCGACAAACCGCGCGTGCTCGGCTCGTTCTGGGGTGAGGTCAACAGCAACGTGCATCGCGCCCTCGGCTGCGTCGGCACCATCACCGACGGGGCGATCCGCGACCTCGACGAGATGTGCAACGCGGGCTTCAAGTCGATCGCCCGCCGACTCTGCGTCGGTCATGCGCACTGCCATCCGGTGCGCTGGAACTGCGAGGTAGAGGTCTTCGGACGTGCGGTGCGGCCCGGCCAACTCATCCACGCGGACAGGCACGGCTTCCTGGTCATACCCGAAGAGGACGAGGAAGGCCTGCTCGAAGCGGCTCGCTTCATGGACGAGAATGAGTGCAACACGGTGATCGCCGCCGCTCGGGAGGCAGCAGGAAAGAGCACCGAAGAGGTGCTCGCGGCGATGGATAACGCCGCCGAGGCATTCGCAAGGGCAACGCGAGAGAGATTCGGCGGGCCGGGATAAGCACGAAACAGGGCGCGGGGCCTTCACCCTACGCCCTGTATCATCCTCGGCAAGAATGTCCGCAAGCCAGTGCGATCGGTGCGAGAACATCCGCCCCGGCACCGACGCCTCAGAGGTCGAAGACTTCGTACGCCGCCCTCGCGGCCTCGATAGTATCGCCCTGTGGGCGAAACTCGTGCGACACGTAGCCATCGTAGCCACTTTCGGCGATGGCGCGGGCGATCGCCGGGTAGTAGATCTCCTGCGTCTCATCGATATCGTTGCGCCCGGGATTGCCGCCGGTGTGGAAGTGGCCGATCCACTCGATGTTCTCGGTGATCGTGCGGATCAGATCCCCCTCCATGATCTGCATGTGATATACGTCGTAGAGCAGCTTCACCGCGGGCGAATTGACCATCCTGCACAGATGCACGCCCCAGGGCGTGTGGTCACACTGATAGCCCGCGTGATCGACCTTCGAGTTGAGCAGTTCCATGCACAGAGTCACGCCTGCCTCCTCGGCCTCCGGCGCCACCCGTGCGAGTATCTCCGCGCAGTTCTCGGCCCCATCCATCTCCGAGAGGCCAAAGCGGCGGTTGCCGGAGAAGCAGACCAGCACCGGCACATCGTTCTCGGCCGCTATCCTGATGTTTCCGCTCAACTCCGCTGCGATGCGGTCGTGATTCGCCGGATCGTTCATCCCGTCATCCAGCGAATCATGGCCGGTCAGCAGCGCTACCTCAAGCCCGTGGTCCTTCACCATCGGGATCTGCTCGGGCTTCATCATCTCCATCGCGTCATAGCCGATCTCCCTCGCCGCGGTCATGACCTCCTCGGGGGAGCGATCGCTCGAACCAACGAATGACCACCAGACAAGTGCCTGCTTCATATGACACAGCCTCCCTGTAGCGCGAACTTCCCGTTTCCCGCAATCGCCGCTATGAGCGTGAGCGGCTTCCCGAGGGACCGCCGACCATCGGTGCCTTCAAACATTCCACGTGTCGAAGGCGGCCTGTGCGGCCGCGATGCGGTCCTCGCCCTTCGGCCCGAACTCGTGGCCGACGTAGCCGTCATAGTCCAGTTCGGCGATGGCGCGGGCCACGGCCGGGTAGTAGATCTCCTGGTGCTCATCCATGTCATGCCGACCCGGATTGCCCGCCGTGTGGAAGTGCTTGAACCAGGCGATGTTCTCCCGAATCGTGCGGATCAGATCGCCCTCCATGATCTGCATGTGATAGATGTCGTAAAGCAGCCCGACACGCGGACTGTCCACCATCTTGCACACGTGGACGCCCCACTCGGTGCTGTCGCACATGTAGCCGGGGTGGTTCACCTTCGAGTTCAGAAGCTCCGTGCACAGGTTGATGCCTTTCTCCTCGGCGGTCGGCGCCACGCGGGAGAGTATCTCAGCGCAGATCTCCGCGCCCTGCAGGTCGGAGACCCCCTCGTAGCGATTGCCCGACAGGCACAGCAGGCTCGGAACATCGTACTCTTCGGCGAGTTCGAGGCTGTTCATCAGTTCATCGTAGATCCGCTCATGATTCTCGCGCCTGTTGAGACCGTCGGCCAGCGAGGCGTGACCGACGAATATGGCAATGTCGAGGCCCGCGTCCCTGATGACGGGGAAGACCTCAGGCGGGCTCATCTCTATCGACGAGTAACCGATCTGACTGACCTGCTCTACGACGTCTTCGGGCTCACCGGCCGGGGCAACTACTCCCCAGCAGACTGATTGCTTGATGGCTGACATGGCGATTGCCTCCCGGTATCTGAGCGTACACAGTGGCGTAATGCTTCGCCGCTTCGCGAACGATACCTTCCCTGGACAGGTATCCGGCTCTTAACTGCGAAGGAATCGTAGGATTCGGTTGGAATGGTTCTGTGTGATGAAGGAGCACCATAATGGCACAATCAAAGATTGAATGGACCGATTGCACATGGAACCCTGTCACCGGCTGCACCAGAGTCAGTCCGGGATGTGATAACTGCTACGCGGAGCGCATGGCGACATGCCTCAAGGCCATGGGCCAGCCGAAGTACGCCCGCGAGTTTGAGGTCGTTACCCATGAAAGCTGTCTCGCCGATCCGCTCGAGTGGACGAGGCCGCACATGATCTTCGTCAACTCCATGAGCGATCTCTTTCACAGGCAGGTGCCGCTGGAGTTCATCCGGCGCGTCTTCGACACCATGCGCGCTGCCGAGCAGCATATCTTCCAGGTGCTCACCAAGCGCTCCGGGCGCATGGCGCAGCTTGACGCCGGAATCGACTGGCCGGAGAACGCGTGGGCCGGTGTAAGTGTGGAGAACCAGGATTGTCTCTTTCGTATCGACGACCTGCGCCGGGTTGAGGCTGCGGTACGCTTCGTCTCCTTTGAGCCGCTGATAGGGCCGATCCCTCAGGTTGACCTGTCGGGAATCGACTGGGTGATCGTTGGCGGCGAATCCGGCCCGGGTGCCCGACCGATGCATCAGGAGTGGGTTCTGCACCTCAAGGCCCTCGCCGAGGATGCCGAGATACCGTTCTTTTTCAAGCAGTGGGGCGGCACCAACAAGAAGAAGGCCGGTCGAGAGTTGCTGGGGAGGACATGGGACGCGATCCCTCTGCGTGACAGATGACACCGCTTCGCCGTGGAGCGTGGGGCTGCTCGGGTGCGGGAAGGCCCTTCGGTATTGCCGCTGCTGTCGTCTGCTCTACCGGCTTCGGGAACCATTCTGCGCTGCGAGTGTCTATCTGAGGGCGGAGCAGGTGGCGCGCCTCTCCGCGACGAACCGAGACATGGAGTGAGTGCCAACCAACTGCGCGCGGGAGTGCATTCCATGGAATTCGTCGGGATGCTCATCGGGATAGCGCTGCTGCTGTTCGCCGGTCTGACGATGCTCGTCATCGGCCTTGGCTGGGTAGTTCCGACCGGGATGGGTATCAACCGCCTGCGCAGGGGCGAGGGGGGAAGCGGGCTGATCGTTGCCGGTGTGCTGTGGGGTGCGATTGCCGTCTTCGTGGGCGTGACCGTCTTCCGCGCGGGCGGCGCCTACTTCGCGCGCTTCATGCCCACTCCCTTTGATCCGGCGGCATACGAAGGCGAGACGGGCGAGGTCCACCTGACGTGGGACGGTCCATGCGAGTTGACGGTTTTCTGCACCACCGATGACAGACGCTGGCTGCTCAGCGGGGAAGAGGGTCGTGTCGTCGGACCTGTGGGCGATTATCGTATCTCGTCATGGACGCTGAATGCAACCGATGACAATGGTCGCACCTGGAGCGCCCGCGGACATTCGTGGGGGCAACAGGGTCCATCACGCGTTAGAATCACTGCTGATGACCCGGTTCGGCTGGAGGTGGGGCCTCCCTTCACAGCCCACCTGCATATTGATACCAGAGGGACTGACCGGGTTGAGATCAGCCTCAGCATCGTCGGAAGCGAAGGAGCGAGCTACGCCATAGCACCCCAGGGCCGTCCGCGTGCACCGAGCTTCGAGGTGCTGGACGCCTCCGGGCGAGTGATCTGGAGCGATGACTTCGAGTTCGGTTGAGGCGGCTCCCTCGGGTATTCCGGGAGAATACCAGGCGACGTACAGGGCGAGCTTCGGGTGAGACCGGTCCTCCGGCCGGGACCGTTTGCTATTGAGATCGCCGACACACCGTGGTCACGTTAGCGAGACAGAGAGGTGGTGTTCAGGTGAGAAGGCACACTCTTTTTCTGGTGACCGCTCTGGCTCTGGTTCTCGCCGGCTGTACGCTGGCTCAGAATCAGGCACAGAGTGAGCGTCCTGTCGCTCCGCCGGCAGAGACCGAGTTCGCGCCACTGACCCTCGATGGACTGACCCCGCAGAGCGAGCGTCCACTGTTCGCGCGCTTCACGGTCAGCAGTGACAGGGGGCGCGTTCTGAATGTGATGCTCGATGAATCCGAAGGGACCGGCGCTGGCTACGATATCGCATACGTTGACCTCGATTTCGACAACACCCTGACGCCTGAAGAGCGTGTTGATGCAGCACATGCCTGGTCCCAGGACGAATTAGCATTCGTCGGCTTCGGCCCCTTCAAGTTTGAGGAAGGCTATCTCGTCGCCGACGACGGGCTTATACAGGAGTTGGAAGTGCACATCCGCTACGAACGCATGCCCATCTATGATGATCGCTATGAGGTTACCGGCAGTGAGGAGGGCATGATGGGCAATTTGTCACTCACCGTGGTCGAGAATCAGAAGTTCTTCCGGTACATGATTCAGGCAGAGCTTCCGCTGGCGACCACGCCCGAAGACGCGCAGATTGTGCGTATTGACGGGGAGGTGGCCCTGACTTGCGAGACGCAAGCGCAGGACGACGGGACCCTCGGTGTGGCTCTGATCTGTAGCATCGGTGAAGCCAACCTGTTCTCTGAAGGAACGGCCGAATTGAGAATCACCACGGGGACAGGAGAACTCGTCGCCGAGGAGGCCGGAGCGCTGCACGACTTCGGCTTCGGTTGAGGCGGTGTATGCGCGTACTCCGTGAGAGTACCTGAAGAGACGGACCTGATCATCGAAGCGACCGCAGATATAGGCCCCCTGGGCGGGGAACTGAGTTGCACCCACGAGATACCCGCGAACGCGGCCGGACAGGCGGGTGAATAGGGTGTCGGCGCAGCACCTCCGCCTGGTGAGGAGTGATCCGCCACGGAGCGAGAACTGCTGCGCATAATACCATCGGTCGGAGAACTCGTGGACAGCGAGACGCTGGCGCAGATGCGCGCCAGGTATGATTCCGCTCTCATAGTAGGTATCACGCGGGAAGTGACCGAACACCTGCGAGCGCGGATCCTCGGTGAAGATGACACGCCGTCCGTGGCAGACCTCGAGCCCGAGACCGTCGCCGCTCAGGTGGTGGCGGAGCTTGAGCGCAGGTTCAGACCGTCGCTTCGTCCGGCCATCAATGCCACCGGCATCGTACTTCACACCGGCCTCGGGCGTGCGTTGTTGCCGGAGTCCGGGGTCCGGGCCATCGGCGACGTCGCGCGCGGATACTGTAACCTCGCCATCGACGCCGACGCCGGCGCCCGGGGGCACCGCGATGCACACCTCGAAGAACTCATCTGCCGCCTGACCGGCGCCGAGGCCGCGACGGTCGTCAACAACAACGCTGCGGCGACGATGCTTATCCTCAACACGCTCGCAGAGGGCCGGGAGGTTATCGTCTCGCGCGGCCAGCTTGTTGAGATCGGCGGCTCCTTCCGGATGCCGGATGTGATGGAGGCAAGCGGCGCGGTATTGCGCGACGTGGGCACCACCAATCGCGTGCATCTGCGCGACTACGAGAGTGCCATCGGTGACAACACCGGCGCGATCCTGCGGGTACATCAGAGCAACTACCGGATCGTCGGTTTCTTCTCTGAACCATCGCTCGAAGAGCTGGTGGCGCTTGGCCGCAGGTACAATCTGCCGGTGATCGATGACCTCGGCTCAGGAGCGCTGGTGGACCTTTCGCGCTACGGGATCGAGCCGGAGCCGATGGCCCAGGAGAGCATGAGGCTGGGCGCCGACGCCGCATGCTTCTCGGGCGACAAGCTCGTCGGCGGCCCGCAGTCGGGAGTGATCATCGGCAGGCGCGAGTTGCTGGAGCGGATCAAGTCCAACCAGCTCATGCGCGCCTTCCGGGTGGATAAGCTCACGATTGCAGGCCTCGAAGCTACCCTCAAGCTGTTCCTCAACCCCGCCACGCTGGAAGACACCCACCCGACCTTCTGGATGCTGTCGCTGACGGTAGACGAACTCGATCGCCGGGCACAGGCTCTTGCCCGGGCGGTGTCAGACGGTCTCTCCGCAGGCGCGTCGGCGGGAGAAGGCATCTCGGTCATCGATGGCTTCTCGCAGGTCGGCAGCGGCTCAGCGCCCGCTGAGAACCTTCCAACGCGGCTGCTCGCGGTGCAGCCCGGCGCGATCTCCGCGGGGGAGCTTGCATCGCGCCTGCGCGCCCACGAGCCCGCGATCTTCCCTCGCGTCCATGCCGGAGCGGTGCTGCTGGACCCGCGCACCATCCAGCCCGACGAGGACGCGACCGTGTGTGATGCGATCATCCGAATTCTGACGGAGGCAGCAGAATGATGGACATGGAGAGACGGCGGCGCGTGATGGAGCGCTCCGCCGCGCTGGGGCATTGCATCTGTAACCCGAAGCAGCCGTGCCCCTGCGAGACTTTCATCGAACACAACGTCTGTCTTTGCGCTGGTGAGAGGCTCGAAGATGCCGCCTCGGCGCCGCAGCAACTGCGGCTGACCGAACTCGTGGAGAGCGCGGGCTGCGCGTCGAAGATCAACCAGGAGGACCTCAAGCGCGTCCTCGCCGATCTGCCTGAGATCGCCCATGAGCGGCTGCTGGTGGGCACGAGCGCCTGCGACGACGCGGGGGTCTACCTGCTGGCTGAGGACCTCGCACTGGTGCAGACGGTGGATGTATTCACTCCGGGTGTGGATGACCCCTATCTCTATGGGCAGATCGCGGCGGCGAATTCGCTAAGCGACTGCTACGCGATGGGCGGCACTCCGATCACTGCGCTGGCGGTCATCGGCTTTCCGATCGAGACACTCAGCCACGCGGTGATGGCGGAGATCCTGCGCGGCGGCATCGACAGGGTCAGCGAGGCGGGCGCGGTCGTGGTCGGGGGGCACTCGATCAAGGATCGCGAGGTCAAGTTCGGCTTCGCGATAAGCGGGACTGTTGACCCGCGCGAAATGGTCACCAGCGCCGGAGCGCGGCCCGGTGACGCGCTGGTGCTGACAAAGCCGCTGGGCACCGGGATCATCAGCTTTGCGCGGCAACTCGGGCGCGCTTCAGACGACGCAATGGCGCAGATCGGCGCATCGATGTCCCGGCTCAACGATGTGCCGGCGCGCCTGATGGTGGAGATGGGCGCCCACGCCGCAACCGACGTAACCGGCTTCGGGCTCATCGGTCACCTGCTGGAGATGGCGCGGCAGAGTGGCGTCAGCGCGGAGATCGAGGCGCACCGCGTACCGGTCTTCGATGAGGTGCTTGGCTGCGTAGAGGAGCAGATGATCTCGGGCGCAATCGAGCGGAACATCGACTACGCTCGGCAGTTCGTTACGATAGATGGGAGTGTCGATGAGCGGCTGGGCTATGTCCTGCACGATCCGCAGACCTCCGGAGGCTTTCTGATCGCGATTGCAGCCGAGCGAGCGGAGGAACTGGTCGAGTGCCTGCGCTCTGAGGGATGCGCGGATGCCACGGTCATCGGCCGGATAGGTGAAGAAGCAGAGGGCACGATTCGTATACGGGGCGATGGCGAATCCCCAGTGCAATCGCGCGCGGAGCAGGCGCCTTCAACTGCCGCCACGCCATGTTGCGATGCACCGCCTGAGCCCTGCTGCGCGAATCCGCCGGACCTTTCGGGCCGAGGCGTAGAGCCGGGCCGGGTGCCTGCCGAGAGTGGCGCCGCGGCGGCGAAGAACGCCTTCGGCGCGTTCATGGGCGCAGTTAATGCCGAGGGAGCGCTTGACGCTCGCACCAAGAAGCTTCTCGCGATCGCGCTCTCGCTGCTGGCGAAGTGTGAAGAGTGCGCGGAGATTCACATCGCGAAGGCGCGGGAGATGGGCCTGAGTGAGGAGGAGATCAACGAAGCCGCATGGATGGCGATCTCCTTCGGAGGTGCGCCTGTGATGATGTTCTTCAACTCGGTGAGGGAGCGATCATGACCGGTGCGCCGGCGCCGCGCGACAGTCTGCCGCATGTGATCGTGGGCACCGCGGGCCACATCGACCACGGCAAGACCGCGCTGGTGAAGGCGCTGACGGGGATCGACGCCGACCGCCTCGAGGAGGAGAAGCGCCGCGGCATCACGATCGAACTCGGCTTCGTCTTCATGGAGGCCGCCGGGCTTGAACGCCAGATCGTCTTCATCGACGTCCCGGGGCATGAGAAGCTGATCCGCACGATGGTCGCAGGTTCGGCGAATATCGATGCGGCGCTGCTGGTGGTGGCGGCTAACGAGGGAGTGAGCGCGCAGACCCGCGAGCATCTGGATATCCTGCGCCTGCTGGAGATACCGCGCGGAGTAATCGCCCTGACGAAGGTCGATCTTGCCGACGCTGACCTGCTCGCACTGGTGCGCTCGGAGGTCGAGCAGGCCGTCGAGGGCAGCTTCCTTGCGGCCGCGCCGATCGTGCCTGTCTCCGCGGTCACCGGGGAGGGCGTCGAGGAACTGCACGAGGCGCTGACGGCCCTCGCTGAGGAGGTCCCGCCGCGAGTGCAAAGAGAGCTTCTGCGCATTCCCATCGACCGCTCGTTCACCATGCACGGCTTCGGGACGGTCATCGCGGGCACGATCCTCTCGGGAGAGGTTGCGGTCGATGACGATCTGGAGATCTACCCGCTGGAGATTGTCGGCAGGGTGCGCGGGATTGAGGTGCATAACGAGCCACGGGAGCGTTCCTCCACCGGAAGACGCACCGCCATCAACATTTCGGGCGTGGACCGGGACAGTATCCGTCGCGGTCAGTGGGCGGGCAGACCCGGCGAGCTTACGCCCACCTGGCGGGTCGATGCGCGGTTGAACCTGCTCTCCCGCGCACCGGACCCTCTCCGCAATGGCGCGCGGGTGCGCGTGCACATTGGCACCGGCGAGATACTCGCGCGCGTTGCCCTGCTCAATGCCAACGAGCTTGCCCCCGCCGACAGCGGGCCGGCACAGATCGTGCTCGAACAGTGCACGGTCGCTCTCCCCGGCGACCGCTTCGTCATGCGCAGTCTGACACCGGTGCAGACCATCGGCGGTGGCGTGATCCTCGATGCGCACCCCGAGCGGCACAGGCGTTTTCACGAGGATGCGTTGCATGCCCTGGAGAGTCTCGAGTCAGGGGGGCGGGCGGCTGTCGAGCAGGTCTTCGCTCAGAGCGAGGCAGTGGCAAGCAGCGCTGCTGAAGTGGCCGTGCGTCTTGGTAAGGACGAGGAGGACGTGGCTGAGGCGATCGAGGACCTGCTGGCCGATGGAACGCTCCTCGCGCTGGACGGAATGCCCGAGCGATATGTGCATATCGATGCCTACAGGCAGATGCGCGAGAGGGCACTTGAGGTGTTTCGGGATTTCTTCGCTGGTGAGCCCTTCCGCCTGCTGATGCTTGAGGCGGACCTGCGCTCGCGACTCGGCGGGCGGGCGAAGCGCGAGGTCATCGGGCGAGTTCTCGACGATCTTCTGCGCGAGGAAGTGTTCTTCCAGAGCGGTGCATCGATAGGCATAACGGGACGCGAGCCGGAGCTATCCGAGCGCCAGCAACGGGCGGCGGAGACGATCGAGCGGATCTATCGCGACGCCGGCTTTGCACCCCCGCGAGAGGCCGAGGTATGCGAGCGGATCAACGCTCCCGCGGATCAGTTCGAGCAGATGATAGTGAGCCTGATCGAAGGTGGCAGCCTGGTGCGCATAGCCGATAACGTCACCTTCCATGCCGAGATGCTTCGCGAGGCTGAAAAAGTATTGCGCGAGTACCTCGCGAAGCATCAAAGCATACAGGTTGCGGCCTTCCGCGATCACCTCGGGGTGTCGCGCAAGCATGCGCTGGCGCTGCTGGAGCACTTCGACGGCGTCGGCGTGACGATTCGCCGCGGCGACGAGCGGGTGCTGACGCGATGACGCTCGGAACGAGCATAGTCGCATGCGGGGGGGCATGGGTCCCGGTGGGCCCCCTG
>PXBW01000224.1 GCA_003566775.1 candidate division WS1 bacterium | reverse complement strand
TTCTCGCTGATTTTTCTTCCACAGGCAGCCCAGCCAGCCTGGAAGCTATTGTTCCGAGTCTGACACTTCCTATCTGTTTTCCCTGATTTCATCCAGCGCGTTGAGCGCGCGGCGTTCTCGGGCAAGGGTTTCCTCTCCGCTCTTGGCCTGCCATAGCGAAGGACCGCCGAAATGAGGTCGGGCGCACGCTTGTCACCGATCGCCTTCGAACAGCAGCAGAAACTGAAACTGCAAGGCATCTACAAATCTAGGGGCTATTCAAGGTGAGGAATGAGACGGACGTGGGCCGGGGCAAGTTGCCTTCCCGATGCATCTTGTCGATCAAGCGCTGGACGATGACATGGGCGCGGGCTTCGAGTGCGAGGGGCCGCGTCTCGGCTTCCAACTCGGCCCCGACGAGGGCGCGTTCGATGTCGCGCGCGCACGTGTTGTGCCCCTCGATCAGGTTCGAATAGTAGCAGTTCATCACCCTGACCTGGTCAGCCAGTTCGGCCGCGCTGTCCGGGAGGAGACCCTGACCGAGGTTTGCTGCCTCGCGCTGGATCTCAACCGACAGGTCCGCGAGGCTGGCGGGGATGTGCTCCTCGAAGAAGCATGGCTCGATCTTGCCGGGGGCCTCTAGCATTCTTTGCCGATCTTGTGCCTGAGGAAGTATCAGCACTTACTGCCACTTCGCGCCAACGCGCCCAAGCTTTTGCCGATATATGTTGCCGATGTCGTGCAGCCTGATGCAGGGCATCCACTGCATCGGGAATGGGCCACTGCACCGCTATTGCGCCCGAGCGACCAGTGCTTCTTCGAACTCGCAACTATCCCTCCTGAATTTTCCTGTTTCAGGATAGTTGCGCCACACAAAGTGAGGCAGAGCCGATTTAACGACAACGCGACACCGGGCGATGGTGGTGACAGTGGGCGTGATAAATGTCACGGCGCGGGTGGTTTCGTGCAAATTTGCGCAAAGCCTGTACGACCCCCTGCGTCGCAAAAAGAAGAAGGCATTCTGAAATTGAAGGTCGAGCGGCTCGACATGAGAAATTTGCACTGTCCCGAGAAGCAACGGACCAGGATCGAAGAGGCTTTCAACTGGGGCGGGCTTTCTTCCAGGCGCATCCCGGTTCCTTTTACTTGTCAATGGCTCGCCAAGCTGATCTTCTGGACGTCTAGGCAAGGATAAATATTCGCAAATAACCCAGGGAGGTGAAAATGTTCGCGACAAGATTTGCAAAAGCCATAGGTGTCGGCGCTGTGACAATGGGCGCGGGTTTGACTTTGGCGTCAATGGCGTCGGCCGAGACGCGGGTGACGCTCAAGTCAGCGTCGTCGACCAGTTCATACTACGTTATGATGGTGCAACTCGGCGAAATGCTGCAAGCGAAATCCGATGGCGCGATCCAGCCCACGGTCGAGGAAAGTCAGGGCTCGGTCCAGAACGTGGCAGAGGCGGGCCGGCGGCCAGGCGCTTTCCTGTTCACGACCCCGCCGAACCTGATTGCAGATGCAATGGCAGGCGAAGCCCCGTTCGAGAGCGGGAATTACGACAGCATCCGCACGCTGTTCCCCATGCCCTTCATCACGATCCATCTGGTGGTGCGCGAAGACAGCGACATTCACACAGTCGCGGATCTGGCAGGGCGCAGCTTCATTTCCGGGGGGACCGGAACTTTCTGCCAGCGTCAGGTGGCGTCCATTTTTGAAACGCTGGGGATTGCCGACAGCGTGGACGCGCCGGAAATGGAGCTGTCCGGCGCGCCCGGGGCGCTGCGCAACAATCAGGTTGACGGCTACGCGACCTGCTCTGCCCATCCCACGCCGCAAGTGCAGGAACTCGCCGCCACCCTGCCGCTGCGTATCCTGTCCTTCACTGATGACGAACGCGCCGCTATTGTCGACGCCAATCCCGGCGCAGGCGCTGTCACAGTCGCAGCCGATACCTATGCAGGCATCGACGAAGAAATCGCGACCATGGCCGTACCCGTTGGGGCTTATGCCACCAATATGGATGAGGACACGGCTTTGGCCATCGTCTCAGCCTTCTGGGATCAGCGCGCAGATATGGCCGATACCAACCCGTGGTGGGCAGGCGTGACACCTGATCTGGTGCCCCAGCTCGGCGCGCCGCTGCATGAGGGCGTTGTCGCGTTTTATGAAGCCCAAGGCGTCGAAATGCCCTGACCGGACCAAGACAGAGCCTTTCAGACAAGCAGCCGGGCGCGTGAACAGGATTTACGCGCGCCCGGCCGACGTGACTTGGCCCGCGCCATGCCCTTGCTACGCAGATATCTGAGTACCGGATCGCTGATGAGACCTCCCGCATTTATCGAAACCTGGCTGACAGTAGAGGTCGACGGCAAACGCTTCGGCGCAGTCGCGATTGCATTGGCCATTGCTCTGGTCAGTTTCCATATGTGGAACGCTTTCGCGGGCCTGATCCCCAACCTGATCACCCGGCCCGCGCATCTGGCGCTGGCGCTGCCCTGGATCTTTGTCCTTGGCGCAGCCGCCCAGAGCGGGCGCGTGTCCTATTGGTCAGGATGGGTGTT
>PXBW01000328.1 GCA_003566775.1 candidate division WS1 bacterium | reverse complement strand
CGGTTGGTCGCCAGCCGCCCTCGGCGGTCTCCCTCAGGAGACCGTGTGAGGTTGCGAGATCGACGGCGTCGCGCAGGTCGCTCGGCAGCATATCGGGCGGCAGGCCGCTCTCGTGGGCGGACAGCGTTCGGTGATATGCGCGCGTGATGCCGTCGGGCCGCCGTGCGGTCGCAGACCCCGCCAGCAGACAGATCTGTTGCAGCGGTGTCTGTTCCGCGATCCGGGGTTTGAGCCGCGGGAACTCACCCTGGAGATAGGTGGAGGCAAGCACATGGCGCCGGACTTCACCGTCGGCGATGAGGACCGCGCGCCCGATCTCGTCGGCCCAGCCGAGGCGACCCGCTCGCCCGGCCATATTGTCGAAGTCGGCCCGGGTGATGGCCCCGAGGGACGGCCTGCCCTGTGACTCGCCGCCGGTCCAGCGGCAGGAATCGATGATGACGTTACGGGCGGGCAGGTTCACGCCCATCGCGAGAGTCGAGGTGCATGTCAGCACGGATAGCTCAGCGTGGGCGAAGGCGCGCTCGATGACGTCGCGCTCTCCGAAGCTGAGATCGGCGTTGTGGAAGCCGACACCGGAGGCGGCAAGCTCAGCGAGCAGGCGCGTCGCCCGCGTCTGTTCAAGCTCGGTCAACTCCTGCACGAGATCGTCGGCGGCGGGGAGGTCGGCGGTCTTCGCGATTGCGCGCGCCATCTGCAGGGTGGTGCGCCTGTCACGCAGGAAGACCAGCACCGAGCCTTCGCTTTCGGCGAGGTGGGTCGCAACCTGGGCCATGCGTTCACCGGGGTCGGCGGGGCCGCGGGCAAGCTCCGGCCACTGCTCGACGCCCTCAGCATCATCGCTGTGTCGGCGGTAGTGATAGGCGGAGCCGTCGAGCACCCCGCGGCGGAGTTCCACCGGGCGGCGGTCATCAGACACCGCCGTTGCGCCGAGCCAGTCGGCGACCTGCCCGGTGTCGGCGAGCACCGCGGAAAGGCCCGCAATCTGCAGGCTCGGATTCTCCGCCACCAGGTCACCCAGCAGAAGCTCCAGGCAGGATCCGCGCTCGGGATCGCCCAGCATCTGAAGCTCATCGGCGACCACGGTACCGAGCGCCCGGGAGACGCCCGGACTCTCAGAGAGAAGCGCGCGCATCTTCTCCGGGACTGCGATGAGCAGATCGAACTCACCACGACCGATCTGTCGCTCCCGCCGGCGGCGATCGCGCGTGGCGATGGAGATATTCAGGCCGAGTGCCACGTAACGGGCAGAGAACTCGCGGTATCTGGCCTCGGCGAGCGATTTGGTCGGCACGAGGTAGAGGACCTTACGGCCCGACAGTGCCGAGTGGATCGCGGCCATCTCACCCACGAAGGTCTTCCCGGCGCTGGTCGGGGCGGTGACGAGCATGCTCTCACCCGCAAGCACTCCGGCGCCGATGGCCTTCTCCTGGATCGGCAGCAGTTCATCGCCGTACGCTTTCTCCCAGCGATCAAGAACGAGAGAGGGCACACCGTGTGCCTCAAGCGATCGTATCAACATTCGAATCACCCCTGGTTATCGGCGGCGGAGAGTAGTATAGCGAACATGTGTTCGAATGTCAAGGGGCGTGGCAAACAGGAAGGTATGAGCAATGCCGGGCGCGAAGAAATCAACATACAAACTGTGCTTCTTAAGGGGTATCTACATGGCTGAACCAGAGAACACGCTCTACTTTGGAGACAATCTCGATATTCTGCGGCGCTACGTTGGAGATGAGAGCGTCGATCTGATCTACCTCGATTTGCCGTTCAACTCGAATCAGGCGTATAACGTGATCTTCGAGGAAGAGAACGGCTCCGGCTCAGGTGCCCAGATTCAGGCATTCGATGACACCTGGCACTGGTGGGAAGCGACTGAGCGCATGTATCAGGAATGCGTTGAGGCGGGCGGGCGCGTTGCAGGTACACTCGTGGCGTTCCGCGACATGCTTGGCGAGACGGACATGATGGCGTACCTCGCGAACATGGCCCCGCGGCTGGTGGAACTCCATCGTGTCCTTAAGCCAACCGGCTCCATCTACCTGCACTGTGACTCGGTTGCCAGCCATTACTTGAAGCTGCTTATGGATGCTGTCTTCGACACGAGCAATTTTCGGAACGATATAGTGTGGACCTACGAGAAGTGGGGGCGTGTTCTCAAGAGCAGATTCGGGTATCAGTATCAGAGCATTCTGTTCTATGGGAAAACCGAGAGTGCCGAAATTATCAACTACCCGAGTCAGGACTGGGAATCTGTAGAGGAGTACGTGCGCGTTCGCAAACAGAAGGTTCGTAAAGATGACAACGGCAGAGAGTACGTGTTGTCTGACGCCGGTGGAGGGGAGCGCGTCAGACGATATCTCGATGAAGCTATGGAATACGGTCGCCCTGTTGGCGAGGTGTGGGACGACATATCCACACTCACCAGTTCATCCAAAGAACGTCTCGGCTATCCCACACAGAAGCCAGAGGCATTGCTGGAGCGAATCATCGAGTCATCGAGCAATAAGGGAGACATTGTGCTCGATCCGTTCTGCGGCTGTGGCACGACTATCGCTGTGGCGTCCAGGTTGCAGCGTGGCTGGATCGGTATCGATATCACGCACCTCGCAATCAACCTGATAAAGCACCGCCTACAGGATACATTCGGCGCGGAGATACGGCAGGAATATGATGTTGTCGGAGAACCGACCGATCTCGCTGGCGCGCAGGCACTGGCAAAGCAGGACCGCTGGCAGTTCGAATTGTGGGCGCTGGGGCTTGTTGGAGCTCGGCCGACTGAGAAGAAGAAGGGCGCAGATCAGGGCATCGACGGACGGCTGTACTTCCACGAATCCACTGAACGATCGCCTACGCAAGAGATCGTGATTTCGGTTAAGTCCGGGAACGTGGGGGTGAGAGATGTGCGCGAATTAGGTCATGTGATCTCGCGCGAGGACGCGGCATTGGGGGTGCTCATCACCTTGCAGGAGCCGACCGCTCCGATGCGCACGGAGGCAGCGAAGATGGGTTTTTGGTCCCCGAGTTCGAACTCAGTGAGGGCGAACGGCGGTGAGCCGGTCAGCGTGGCACGCATGCAGATACTAACCGTTGAAGACCTATTGGAAGGCGCGCGCATCGACTGTCCTTACCTCAAGTACGGCTCCGTGACCTTCCGACGCGCTCCGCGACATAAGCAGCCACAGGCTCGGACGGGCAACCTGCCGCTTGAGGAAGAGTAGGGCGTTGTGCCGGACTCAAACGCCTCTGCCCGCCCCGGGGAATTGGCACCAGCGAACCGAATCCGCGAAACGTTTACCTGCCTACGACGCTGCAATCCCGGAGCGAAAGCCCTCGTCCATATGGGAAGTTGTCGTATGTTGAGGTACGGCCTTCAACGGTGATTCGTTGGCCTTTGCGCAAGGGACGCACGGCTTCACTGTCCTGGAACCAGCAGGCTATGCTTTCCGTAGCCCCGCGGCTCCTAAGACGTACGGCATATGATGTTCCCACAAATTCCACTACACTAATCTGGTCGATCTGTCCACTAAGTCGAATACGTCGTCTATCGAAACGATGTTCGGCCTCAACTGCATTCTGACTTCTGACTTTCGCCAACACGCGTGCCAATGACGGCGCTTCAAAGTGCGGCAAGAAGCGGCGTTGTGTTTCTGGTCGGTCTGAGGGTCGAACCCGATAAGAGGTCTCCGGTGTGGCAACCTGGGGTTCCTCCTAGATTTCGGGCGCGATTCACGGGAAATGACGCTTTATGTGGGTTGCACTCCCATGTCGCTCAAGGGGTCGGCGTTTCGCGAACTCCTCCAGACAAGACACTTTTTTTGGTCGGTGCTGAGACAGGAAGTTCGGGATATGGCTATGCCTTTGAGTTCGCCGGGCGACGGGATGGTGACGAGAGGAGGCGGTCGGAGTGTACGAGCGCAATCGCGCCCTTGTTAGCAGCCCGGATGTCGTATATACTTCATCTGTGCGGTAAGCGACGACGGGAACCCGGGGAGCGGTCCGGGGAATGCCTGTGATGCGCGCCGGGTAATCCGTCAGTAGTCGGGGTCAGACGCATGCGTGACGTGGCATCAGAGGGAGACGAACGCGGGGTGACAATCCGGCAGGTCGGTGTGCGCGACATACACCTGCCGGTGATGATTCGGGAGAAGGGGGGCGGGCACGCGCGCGTTGTCGGCAGATTCGAGGCGTTCGTCGAGCTTCCCCATCATGAGCGTGGGACGCACATGAGTCGTTTCGTCGAGATACTGTCGCGGTGGTCGAAGCGGGCGGTCGCGATGCCGGAGATGCGCGAGATGCTGGCGGAGGTACGGGGGCGCTTCGATGCCGAGGCGGCGCAGATCGACCTGCACTTCAGATACTTTCTGCCCAAGTACGCGCCTGCGACCGGCCTTCCGTGCCAGCTTGACTACGACTGTTGCTTCCGCGCGATCGATGACGGGAATGGTTTCGATTTCCTTGTGGGGGCCGAGGTGCCGGTGATCACGGTCTGTCCGTGCTCGCGGGAGATCTCACAGTTCGGCGCGCACAATCAGCGGGCGCTGATTACAGTGAAGCTGCGCACGGAGAATGAGCGGATCATCTGGCTGGAGGACCTGATACCACTCATCGAGAAGCAGGGAAGTGAGCAGGTCTATCCGATGCTCAAGCGGGCGGACGAGAAGATGGTGACGGAGCGATCTTATCAGAACCCCAAGTTCGTGGAAGACGTCGTACGAGACAGCGTTCTCGCATTGCGCGAACTGCCGGATGTAACGTGGTTCTCAGTCTCATGTGAGAGCTTTGAGTCGATACACAATCATACCGCCCGGGCGCAGACAGAGTGGCCGGCTGCCGACACCGCAGAGATATCTGAAGGCTGACGTTTCGGAGCCCAGTCGGCACGGGAATGGAGAGAGCCGATGTTCGTTCAGATAGGAATCATCGTCGTTCTGATAGCGGCCGGAGTCTTGATCTGGTACAAGGGCTCCCGGTTTATCCGTGATCTGATTGCGGGGGAGCTTGAGTCGAATGCGGATGAGGTGACAGCGCCGGATGAGCGGCGGGAGCCGGCGGGGCCGGTGGGACCGGACGGGCTGGTGCTGCTGTTTGCGGATCGTTTCGTCGATTCGGCGCCTCGCGATCGGCAGGTAAGCCCGCGTCTTCGCTGTTATGCGCCCCTGACCGAGGAGGAACTCGATCCTCAGCACCTCGCTCAGCAGATACTCTACGCGACGTTCGTCTCCCTGTACGAGCAGGGCAGTATCGACTTTCGGGTAGTGGAGCGGATGGCGACGCTTATGCCGCCGTATCCGCAGAAGACGTGGGAGCTGCAACTCTCCCAGATCGGTCCGATGGCGGAGTCGCCTATCAGCGATGCTCTCGCGGTGGCCTTCGGATTGCTGCGCAAGCGCGACCGAAGCGGTGACGATGACGAGCCTCGCCAGTGGGTTTCGCTGGATTCGGTGATCGAGCAGGCACTGAAGACAATGCGCCAGGAGATGTCTTTCTGGCAGCGGTCCGGAGTGTATGGCGACATTCGGCAGTATGTGGAGTCGGCGCTGATCGCACAGGGCTACCTGATCGAACCGGCGGAGCCGACGTGGCTGGACCGGGTGCGGACGCAGCGGCCGGGTGTGCATCAGGAGGGAGCGCTGTCGCTTGAAGGCGATGCGAAGGAACTCGCACGTCAGCTTGGGAGTTTCCGGGCCGAGCATGGAGGGAATCTGCTGCCGCAGGTCTCTCGCGAGGCCGAGGCACTGAGCAACGTGAACTCGGCGATCCTTTGCCCGCCCGATGATGCGCCGGATCTGCCGCTTGACGAGGTGCTGCGCATATCGATCTACGAGACTCTGATGGCACTGCGCCAGCTTGAGCCCAGCGGGGATGCAGGAGTGTGAGTTGATGGAACGTAAAGAGATCATTGAGTGGGCGCTGATCCTACTGGTCATAGTGGCGTGGTGGCCAAGGATCTTCCTCGACTACGATCCTCTTTGGTACTACGTGCTGACTCAATACGTCAGCCCGATTGTGCTGGTGGTGATCCTCGTCCGGCGCTATCGGCGGGTACAGGAGGGTCTGGAGTACTCGCGCAAGATCGTCGATGCACAGCATCAGGCGACCGGGGCGAACGTGCTGGGCAGAGACGCTGAGACCGGATCGGTGCAGTCACCGTATCCGGGCGTGGTGATTCCCGAGGAGATGGATGCGGAGGACGGAGAGGTTGCACCCGATGATGCTGCGCAGGCTCCGCCGGGGATGCCGAACATTCCCGGCATTTCCGGAAGGCGCCCCGACGAAGACGACAACACCGAGTGAGCAGCGCGCACGACTGTGAGAGTCGACGAGGGCGTCCCGATCAGGGGCGCCTTCGCGCCTTGTTTATCCCGAACTTCAACAGCCACTCGCTTCCATCATGAGCCTGGGCCGGGACGGCAACACTTCGTATCACGCGCTCCGTGAACGGGTGTTTCCCCGAGTAGATCTCAGCTGCCTGGAAGTCTGTGATCTCGAATCCATCGGGCACGAAAGCCCTCACGCGATCAAGCGGCTCTGCCGGTTGCCAGCCTTGGTTGGCTTCCCCGCCTGCCACAGTCTGTACCGCTGCGAGGTGAGCAGCAAGGGCGATCATCGCGACTGCTGCACTCTGGCGCTGCATCGAACCACCTCGCTCTACCTGTTCAGTGGCATGCTAAGGTGTGCGCGTTGGCTCGCGGGGCGGGCACAACGCACCGCGCCCGCCCGTAGCTCATTCGGTCTGCAGACACCGCACGCTTGCCTGCGCCGCTTACGTCAGCCCTCCTGGTCGATCTCCGGCTTGAAGAAGAACCGATTCGTCAACTCCATGTCGGCACACGGCTCAAGCATCTCCGCCGTTCGGGCGTCAACCTCGCGCAGAAGAAGGCGAAGCACGCGGTCATCGTCAAGTGGAGGACGTACGGCACGCACTTGCCATGCGGGGCCTTCGCCCTCGGTGCGAGGGTGGCTGAGCATAAGGGTGACGCTGAACTCCACCTCATCCATGTCAATTGCTGCGACATCCTCTATCAGCGCCCGAACTGAAGCGAGCGCCTGCTCCTGAGAGATGGCGACATCCTCCTCACCGTAATCCAGAGCTGGCCGCGATCTGAAAAGGGTCACCTGCCGTGTCTGTGGCGACACACCGACCTGTAGCAAATCGCCCGTCTCTACTCCCCCTCCCGTCCATGCCACAGGAAGCGGAAGGATGATGATGCGCGAGGCGGCTCGCTTACCCAGGCCAGCTTCAGGGTGTCCAGAGGACGGGGAAAGCGTTCGGCAGCGAATTCCCGTGCGACCGCCTCGGCTTCGTCACGCGTCAGCGCAATCTCGCGGGTCGGACGTCGCGAGGATGGGTCGGGGTCTTGCACACGTGTGGAGTAAAAGTCTACGTAGAGTCGTTCGACGTCGATCTCGAACCAATGATCCCACGCCGTACCGTCAGCGGTCTCGGTCGTCACGTGGAAATCGTAAGTCGGGCGTCCGGTAAACGCGGCTTCCGAACGCCGGATACTCACAGCATCGAGATCGGTCGTGATCCGCAGGTCGTCGGGCACGAAAGCCCTCACAACTTCGGCCACGTCGTCGGGAATGCCGACCTGTCTCTGCGCTGGCGGCGGATCGCCGGTGTCCTGCGCCGTCGCCGCCACAGCCACGAGGCATGCAATGGCAATCGTCGCGACAACTGCACTCTGGCGCTTCATCGAATCACCTCGCTCTAACTGTTCAGTGGGTGCGAAGGTGTGCGTTGGCTCGCGGGGCGGGCACAACGCACCGCGCCCGCCCGCTTGCATCTCTGTCAGTCCTCGTCCCTGCACCACTCGGCCCGGCTCCAGGTCTCCCCGTCGAACACCAGGTCGTAGCGCCTCTCATCAACGACCCCGCTGATCGTTACGACAAGGTCACCCACATCGTCCAGTCGGATGTCGTGAATGGTGATCCACCAGGGACCGTGAGACGGAGCCAGTCGATGGATACCTATTGCACTCGCTGCGGGGACCCGCACGATCGTCGAAGATCCCGCCGGCGTCGGGCGCCCTTGCAGCATCTCGGCCGCCATCGGCCTCAACCCTTCGGAGCCTCGGCCTCGCTCCAGAAGCGTGGTCAACGCACTGGTCCTCGTGTTGGTCTCACTCACGTCCCTGAGCCATGACATGCGTTCCCTCGAGCCTGCAAGGATTCTGCGGTCCGGGGCGGGGGCGAAAAGCTGCACCTCGTCACCGGGCCACTGCCACACCCCCTCCCCGACTGCAATCGGCGGCCCGCCTCCGGTGCAGATGAAATGGGCCCAGTCACAATCCGGAGCCTGCGGACGGAGTTCATGGGAGCGTATCTCTCCCTCCCATACCTCCCGCTGCTCGCCACGGACAACCTCCGCACGCACAACATACTCCCGCAACTCCATTGTCACCGCAGTCTCCCGTATCTCGCCCTCTGGTGTGAGGTACGTGATGGTGTTCGGTGACAGGGCGACAGGCGAACTCGCTATCAGTTGCTCGGAGAGAATGCGAACCGAAACTGGCTCGTTCGGCTCCCCGCCGGGCCCAACGTCTTCTGTTGCCTCGTCGGCATTCTCCGGCGGCGGCGCATTGTCACCGGCTACCGCCTCCGGCTCCTGCCCCACCAGACACCCCGCTGCGAGTAGCACAGCAAGGGCGATCGTCGCGACTACTGCACTCTGGCGCTGCATCGAACCACCTCGCTCTACCTGTTCAGTGGCATGCTAAGGTGTGTGCGTTGGCTCGCGGGGCGGGCACAACGCACCGCGCCCGCCCCTGCTTGCGCCCGCTGTTGCGATCAGTTTCCCTGTACCACGCGCCACTCGTCTCCCTGACCCGTCAGGGTGATGCGTAGGTCACGGTAGCGGGCCCGGAGGCCAATTGACCACGTGCCATCTTCCGCCCGCGATAGTGCCTCTACAGTCGGTCCCGGCTCATGCTGAATCCGGGACGTGAGCGGGGCGCCCGGGCCTGTGAGCAGTCCCGACCTTGCATCTGCCTCCAGTACCTCACCCCACCAGCGTCTGAACGTTCCCGGGGGTGCGGGGTCGCCTTCACTCCAGGCACGCAGTGCCTCGTCGAGCGTGCGTATCCGAGTCAACGGCACCACGATGATCCAGCGCCCCGTTGTGCACACGAAGTAGGTTCTACGCCCCTCGTGATCTACCATCAGCGTGGGCTGGGGTTGATCGTCGGGAACCCAGAACACCATGTGCCACTCGAAGGACTGGAGGTCATCGACCGACTCAACGCGATAGACCGAGGCAACCCCGGTCGTCTCCCGCTCTTGCCGACCCGTCACGGCCGTGTACTCGACGGGTAGCCTGACGAAGCGAACCGTTCTCTCCCTGGGCGGCTCATCGTTGAGGGACACCACGATTTGCTGCTCTTCTGCAAGCACCACGGGTTCGCCCGGCGGCTTCACGGACAGTTGCTTGCGAATCGGATAGACAGTGAAGGGCGCCCCATCAACGACCTCACCCGCATCGGTCGGGGGCACATCGTTGCGTTGCGCGTCTGTCCGCGCCTCCCCGCGCGTATCTCGGGGCGCATCTCCCACTGCTCCTTCCTCCGGCTCCTGTCCCATCAGCCAGCCCGCTGCGAGGAGAGCAGCAAGGGCGATCATCGCGACTGCTGCACTCTGGCGCTGCATCGAACCACCTCGCTCCATACCTGTTAAGTGGTGTGCGAAGGTGTGCATTGGCTCGCGGGGCGGGCACAACGCACCGCGCCCGCCCCCGGCCGGATTTCTGACCCTTATCCGTCGACGCTCTGAGGTGTATTGGAACCAACGCTCCTCAGGGCTCCTCGACCCCGAAAGCGATCATGGCCGCTGCAGATGGGGTCTCGTATCCGATGCGCATCTGTATCATACCTTGTTGCTGCCACGGCTCCTCGGTGATCCGCACCAGAACGCAATACATCGATGGCGGTTCGTCCTCGCCCAATGGTCGAACACGCACGAGTTCAAGGTGCTCTTCGGATAACGAGGGCAAGTCCAGCATATCAACTATCACAATACCTGCTCTGCGAGCAGCATCGCGCTCGCGAGGAGACAGCGGCCCGTCAAACTGATCCCTATCCGGCCACGGTCCGTCCGGCACTTCTTCCTCCCAAACTCCTATCTCGCGTATGTACCGGGGCAGGCCGCCGCCCGTAAACACGGTAATGCTGTGCTCCCGGTAGGGAACCTGTACGGCCCACTCCCGATCGCCGCCAGCGAAAGGTGCATAGTCGCCCTCCAGAGTGACTGCATCGCGAGGAACATCGAACATTCCTGCCAGCATCTTCTGCGTGTCGCCCACATCTGTGCCGGGTTGAGGCGTTGGCGCCTCAACCCGGCAGCCTACACATACGATCAGCAAAGTGGCTGCACTAACGCAGATCGCCAGTTTCCAGCACCGCACCTGTCTTTCCATCAACCATCACCACCCGTCGGGATGACAGACCCTGTGGCGCCGCAACGTTCGCGGAGACGAACCAGACGGGCCCGGCGCCGACACGCGGCAGGCTGAGCACGCATCGGGTCTTCGTCACCCGCACATCTGCATCCATACCAGATTGCCTCTGCAGGTCTTCAATTGCGATCTGCGTCGCCGCCTCTGCGTCCAGGCGCGGAGGTGTGGCGCGTGTCGCATAGTTTGCGACATATGAGTACACCTCGTCCCCCTCATTGGTGATGCTGACTGATACGAAGTCACCGGTCTCATGGAAAGCGTCGGTGAAGCGCTTCCATGTGAAGGTGAACTGGCCCATGGGCACACGCGTGGCCTCGACCTCCTGCATGTCATCTCCCCACCGATCGTATCGCGCCGCGGCGAATTCGGCGCCGATTGCTCTCATTCGATCAAGCTCAGCCTCTGTCGGCCCTGCCTGATATGCCTCCAATGCCTCCTCCATGTCGAGGTCAGTCTGTGGCACAAGCTTCGTCATCTGCACGACGCGTAGTTCGCCATCGATCCTCTGGAGCTTGCACCTCGCCCTCACCTCGTCCTCCATCAGGATCCATCCCTCGGTGACGCCATGGCGATCTGTGCTCCACTCCGCGGAATCCAGCGATCGGGCCTCGACCTCGAGGAATGCCGCGACGGTGTTGACAAGGTCCTCTTCGCTGGGCGGTGATGGGCTGATTCCGAGGCTCAGCACTATCGCCGTCGCAATAGCTAACCCACTTGCGAGAAGCACTGCAATGGCAATCATCGCGACTACTGCACTCTGGCGCTTCATCGAATCACCTCGCTCTAACTGTTCAGTGGTATGCGAAGGTGTGCATTGGCTCGCGGGGCGGCACCATACCCGCCCGTCCCCGGCGAGGGCGCCGGGGCCACAACGACAACGGCTCATGACAACGTCTCGCCGCACAGGAGTGTGCGCCGCACGGAGCGGCACCGGAGTACGGCAGCGGCGGTCGCGCGATGCGCATCAACTGCAACGATCTATGGGTATGAACTGCGGTCGCGAGAACAGGAT
>PXBW01000330.1 GCA_003566775.1 candidate division WS1 bacterium | reverse complement strand
GCCTGCCCTCGTCCGCCCCGACGATGAAGCGATAGCCACTGTCCTGATCACCCGCCTCGCTCCCGAGAATTACGCTGATGTCGTGATAGGGGAAGTGCTCGTGGCGACCATCCGCGTACCCCTCTGTGAACTCGGCCACCGAGAAGTCCACGACGACGTTCTCCGGCATCGCATGGCGATTCCACGTGAACGCGGGTTCCTCGCGCCCGTCACCGGTCAGCCAGTAGTCCCAGAGCAGGCACGCCATTCCGGTGTGATCGGTCCACTCCCCGGAGTGAGGCTGCCAGTCGGTCTCGAGGTGATCGAAGGTGTACTGCAGCGCGCTGTTGCTGGCGAGGGTGATCGAGCGGAAGCGCGCGTTGCCGCCCGCACCGACCTCCGCGTATCCGTCGGGCAGAGGATCGGGATCGCGCCATGCGAGCATCGTGCGCATCTCACCGTCGGCGCGTCCGCCGATGACGATCCAGTCCTCCGCGCGCCGGATCTCACCGGGCGCGCAGCCTCCCGCGGCGCCCTCGTCGCTCTCATGGATAACCTCGCCACGCCGCAGGAAGCGGAAGCCGCTCTGCGTCTCGTTGAACTCCACTTCGTAGCCGGGTTCTTCACCCATGCATATACCGAGACGCACGGTCACGTCGGTGTCCTCCGCCGGATCGACGATGAGCCGCGGTTCGCCGGGGATCATCTCACGGTAGCGCACAGTGGGTTCTCCATTACCGTCATCGGAGGCGACGATCAGCGGTTCTGCATCTATCTCTCTGCACTCCCACGAGCCTGACTGTGGTTGCCATAAGGTCGGCAGGGGCGGCACCATCTCCTGTCGCTCCAGCGCCGGAACCGGAGTGTTCCCGCCATCCACTCGCGAGATCACCGCCGACGGTTCATCTGCAAGTTCACGGCTGGTAAAGTCGGCGAAGCTCGCGCGTCCCCCCTGCAGGTACGCACCTGCCCTGCCGGGAAGGTGTGCGGCAATATATGTCTCGTAGACAGTCTCCTCGTCGAGGAGGCAGGTGACATGTCCACCGACGAAACGCAGTGTCATCTGCCCTGAAGCGGCGGGCGCGGGGCCACCGGACACACGCGTGGTCTGGTCCCCGGACACGTGGTGAAGCTGCCAGGTGGGGTCCTCCGTGGCGTGAATGCTGAAGATGAGCGCGCTCTTCGGCTCCTCGGGCCGGTGCCCCAGAACGATGCCGGCGATCGCGTCTGTCGTTGCGCCGACGGTTGCGGAGACCTCGTTGTCACCGGAACTGCCGACCACGGTTGCCACCTCGGTCTCCGCGGTGTGGCCCCCGATAACCCCCTCTTCGATCTGCCATGTCTCGTCCGCCAGTCCGAGCGCCTCTTCCGGCACGGCCGCCGGAGGGATACGCCTGGTCTCGAACGGGCGCGCCTGCACGTCATCGAAGCGACTTCCCTCGGCGTCATCCGCGTAGAGGCCGATACGTCCGATCAGGTCTGGCGGGAACTCTGCCGCGACTACCTCTTCATCATTGATGAATGCCTGCGCGTAACCTGTTGAGACATCCACGCGCAATTCGTACCACCAGTCGGAGCGCAGATCGAACCGCTCCTCCGACAGGACAATTCGCTCCCCGCCTCTGACCTCAACCAGACGTGCTGCATCCTCCCCAACTTCGAACACGCAGTAGTCATTCGGTCCGCGCACATGGAAGGCCGCTCCCCCGCGCCCCTGTTCAAGCCCCACGGTGACACTGAGACGGTAGCTGTCCCAGAAGTCATGGCCCGCGGCGGTCAGACACAGGCCCTCTCCCGGTTCGTACCATGCGGATCCAATCGGTCGGTCGTCTCTCTCCTGCAGCGGGTCCCAGTAGATGCCGACCTCCCAGCTTCCCGCGAGTGTCTCCCAGCGCTCGGGCACCTGCTCGGTAGCGAAGAAGTCCTCGTCGAATATGACATCCCCCAGCGGCTGGACGAAGAGGTCCGACACATCGGCATTGCGCACCGCGGCGGCTCCGATCTGCGTCCCACAGAACTGTTCCGCGAGAAAGTGCGCTGGAATCCCGCCCTCGGCACTGACAACAACGTGGGGGTCACGACGGCGTACCGTCAACTCGAACACGTCGTTATCGGGCGGAAACACGCCCGCCCGTTGATGTGTCAACTCAGCCACGCCCTCGCGCACCCGGTGAATCTCCGTGACCGCGTCTGTGACACGAAGCACCGTGAAGCTGTCGCGGGCTTCATTCTGCTCGAAGAAGAGCAGAACCTCGGCATCCTCGGCGGTGCGCTCAACCGACAGAAAGACGAGGAAGTCTTCTGCATCGAGCGGCTCCGTGAGGCGTTCAGCGGGTAGTTGCGTGGGAAGATCGGCCCAGGCCGGAATTGCCGGCGCGACAGCTACTGCGAGCACAAGCGTCAAACTCAGTCGGCGGCTCATGATTGGCGGCTCCTCGTCATGCTGGTGGCAGAGGTGCGGTTCTCGTACTACCGAACAAGCGCGGCGCGCCTGAGTTCCGCGTAGGCGCAGTCATGATTATCCCGGGCGCAAATTTACCTTGAGCGAATCGGCCTGCCGGGCGCGGGAGAT
>PXBW01000088.1 GCA_003566775.1 candidate division WS1 bacterium | reverse complement strand
GGTCGCGCCTGGCGACCTCTCTGATCGCGGCGAGGATATTCTCGTGGCTGCGGCGCAGCGCTCCCTCAGCGTCGGTCTCCTCAAGTTCGAAAGTCATCAGTCCCTCGTATCCCTGTTGGAGCAGAAGCGCGAGCAATGCGGCGTAGTCAACGATGCCGGTGCCGCACTCCCGATGGTCGCGCAGGCCTTCGGCATGCACGTCGTGCAGGTGGATGTGGTAGACCCGGTCCTCCAGTGAGCGCAGGTGCTCGCGCAGCAGCGAGTTGTATGCCTCATCGATTGCCTCGGGGCGACGTTGTGCATCAGTCAACAATCCTCGCAGATGCCCCACATCGACGTTCGCCCCGACCCAGTCGTGATCGATGTCGTGAATCAGCGATGCGAACTCTTCGATCTCCGTGGGGAAGCCCGTCTCGATCGTCACGGTGAGACCGGCTTCGTGGCCGACTTCGCCCAGATGTCGGTAGAAGTCAATGACCTCATCGCGGTACTCGCGAAACTCGAAGCCGGGGCGTGGCTGCACGTGGGTCGTGACGGTTCGGGCACCGATCTCACCGGCGACCTCGAGGGTCGCCTCGGTCTGGCGGCGCGATGCCTCGCGTATGACGGGATTCGGTGAGAAGTGCGCGATCTCCCAGAACGGTGCATGGACAGCCACGTGTTTGAAGCGCACAATCATCTCGCGCAGTTCGGCCATCTCATCGGGTGGCATTCGGTCGAAGTAGTGCCCGGCGAGATCACCGGCGGTATGTCGATAGCCGGCAAATGCCAGCAACTCAACTGTGGCGAACCCCATCTGTTTGCCACATGCCAGCGCCTCATCCAGCGAGCGATTCGGCAGGCTTGCCGTGTTAAAGCCGAGCCTTCGCCGGAAGCTGTCCAATATGTCGATCGACCCGTGACTTCCCACTGTCTCCATCTCGCCCTCGCCCTGTGGCGTCAGGTGTCTTCTCTCAGGGCGCTTCCGCTGCTGCGCACCGTCCTGCGCCGCGGCTGCACGCCTTCGGTCCTCATTGCTCCGCCGGTTCCCGGTCCATGCTCGAGAGCCTCTCATATTGCTCAAGCTCGCGTCTCTCCTGCTCGAGTTCTACGCGCGCCGCCTCCCGATCGGCTCCTCTCAGCGTACCGATGACCGCCCCTGCGACCGCCAGAGCCACCCCCAACATGAGTGGCGCTCTCATCTCCGGCGATCCAATCCGCCAGGCGGCATAGAAGAACTCGAGGATGCCCCACGCCAACAACGATCCGAAGGCCGCGGCGGCAACGCCGCACCGGTCGTATCGTCTACCGATCGCGTTACCGATGGCCAGCGCGAGAATGCCGTAGAGCGCTGTGATAAGGAGGAATGCGGCGGCGATTTCTTCCATAGAACCGCTTCCAGCAACGAGCACACCGAGTGTGACCACCCAACCGCCAAAGCTCGCAGCCGCGAGCAGTGCAAGGGCCACCTGCAGAGTACCACGGATCAGGGATTCTGTGTTACTACGCATGAGCCGTCCTTAAAGGTCGAAATCACCGACTAACGGCGGCGGGCCGCGATCAGCTTCACCATCAGCACCTGGCAGGCCAGGGCGAAGTTGGCGTTGTGTACCAGCAGGTCCCTGCGCGCATCCTCGATGATCTCAGACGCCCAGACCAGGCCGTCCGGACTGTAGACAGGAGCGAGTTCGCGCAACTGCTCGCGCCGGTCGAGGTTGATCACAAGCGGCGAATTCGGGTTGGCGCGCAGCAGCGTCAGATCGCGGTGCCATGTCTGCAGGATATCCAGCAGTTCGTTCATCTGCAGCCGGTTGATACGATCGGGGCTCTTCTTCCCAAGCTCCTCGAGGGCTTCCGCGCGCATCTGTCGCTGCTCATCCGAGCCCTCGCCCGCCCGCTCCTCGGCGGCCTCCACTGCCGCCCACCACCGCTGGGGCATTTCCGCGAGCTTTTCGCCCATAACGAGGCACTCGGCAAGGGCCGCCTCCGGTGCAGCAGCAATGAGATCGAGCAGTTCGTCGCGCAGTGAGATGATCTGCGGCGCGCCGAGCAGATCGCTCGCCCGCCCGAATCTACCGCCCGCCATTGCGGTGGCCGCCTCCCGCAACTGAGGCTCCGCATCGGTATAGCGCTCCTCCAGCGCCCGCCGCAATTCGCTGTTCGCCAGCGGATGCAGCTTCACCATCTGGCAGCGGGACACGATCGTGTCCAGCAGACGCGAGGGATTCGCAGTGGTCAGGATGAACGTGGTATTCGCCGGAGGTTCCTCCAGCGTCTTCAGCAGACGGTTCGCCGCCGCCACGTTCATCTGCTCCGCCGAGCAGATGATGCCGATCTTGCGCTTCCCCAGCGCGGGCTTCGCCGAACAGTGGCGCATGAGTTCACCCACGCGCTCAGTGTCAATCACCGCGTCGGGCAGTTCGATGAAAACATCCCGCCGGACATCGCGTACCCTCGGCCCATCGTCATCAGCGGCATCCGACTCCGGCGGTTTCACCTCGACCCTCACGGCGGGTCGCAGTATCTCCATGTCCGGATGATTCGTCTGGTCGATGCGCACACAGTTGTGACACTCT
>PXBW01000267.1 GCA_003566775.1 candidate division WS1 bacterium | reverse complement strand
TTTCCTCGAACATTGGGTCGTTGGAGACCTTGAAGCCCTTCACGATATGCGGCTTCAACCCGGCATCGGCCCATATCCGGCCCACACTCGAGGGCGATATACCCATCGCTTCGGCCATCAGCGCGCGGCTCCAATGCGTCGCATTCGGCGGGGTTTCCTGCACGGTTTTCGCGATCACCTTCAGCCTTGTTTCCATGGGCAGCGGCGGCACCCGCGATGGTCTCGTCTTGTCCCGCTTGAGGCCTGCCACACCTTCTTCGAGATACCGTTCCTGCCAGCGCCAAACCGTAGGCTTCGACGTGCGCGCGCGTCGCATGATCTCGAACGTGCCGTGACCATCCGCAGTCGCAAGAACGACCTCGGCCCGCCAGACCAGTTTACGCGGCGTGTTGCGGTTCGCGATCAGGGCTTGAAGTTCAGCACGGTCGGCGGGGCCAAGGTAAAGGCAGATGTCAGGGCGTCTCATGCGCCCAACATCGCACATCAGACCGACGTTGGGAATCTTATGTCAGGTGGCGAACACTAGAGGCGTTGGGCCCGCAGGGGATCGTGATCAATGTCGCGCGGGGGCCGGTTATTAATACCGCGGCGCTTGCGCATGCTTTGCAGGCTGGGATCATCGGCGGCGCGGGGCTGGATGTTTTTGACGACGAACCTGCAGTACCGCAGTCGCTGCTTGACGCGCCTAACTGTGTCCTGACACCGCATATAGCGTCGGCAACGGATGCGGCGCGCGGCGCGATGGCCGCGCTGGTTCTTGATAATATCGCGGCCTATGTGGCTGGGCGACCCCTGCCAACGCCATATGGGGGTTAAGAAAATGTTCCTCTGCATTGGCGAGCCGCTGGTGGAATTCACCAATGCGCCCGAAGCGCCTTCTCGGTTTGATCGGCGCGCGGGCGGAGATACACTGAACACAGCCATCTATCTGGCACGGCTTTTGGGACCAGGCAAGGTCGGCTATCTGTCGCGGCTGGGTGATGATGCGATGAGCGACTATCTGCGCCGCACGCTATCGGAGGAAGGCATCACTGACTTATGCGCCACCGAGGCTGCAGGCCGACCGGGCCTGAGCTTTATCGCGACTGATAGTTTGGGCGAGCGTAGTTTTACCTACTGGCGGGAACATTCCCCTGCCCGCCGTTTGTTCTCGTCCGATGATGAAGTGCAGACACTGCACAGGGCTAAAACCTTGGTGCTTTCTGGTGTCACTCTTGCCATGCTTCTGCCGCAGGGGCGCGCGAATCTGTTATGTGCCCTGAAAGACCACCGTGATCGCGGCGGCGAAATCGTGCTGGACACTAATTACCGCGCTTCGCTGTGGTCCGATGCTGCGACCGCGCGTGATATCATTGGACGGGCGGCACGGCTTTCAACTCTTGTCTTGCCGTCCCAAGATGACATCGCATCGTGCTTCGATATATCTGACACGGCTGATGGCATGCATTTTTTGATGGAGCTGACTGAAGCCGAGATCGTTTTGACGACCGGCGGCGGCGCGGTGCTGCACCGTGGGGCGCATTCCGCATCATTTGATGTCTGGCCGGTGCCCCCACGACGCGTTGCAAAGGACACCACCGGTGCAGGCGACAGTTTCAACGCGGGGTGGCTGGCGGCCCGTCTGGCAGGGTGCTGCCCTGCTGATGCCATCGCCCGAGCTGCGCAACTCGCGGCAGAAGTTGTCGGCCACCCCGGCGCAATATTGCCGCGCGCTGCTATGCCTAGCGCTACTAAGGCCCCCACATGATGACATCATTCAACCCCCGTGCCGCTGCGGACATATTGCTGCAGGTGCGTGCTGGTGGCCCCCGGGCCAAAGGCTTGCCCATAACACCCCCAGATGCGGGCGCAGCCTATCAGGTGCAAGATGCCGTGCTACGCAGTCTGGGCGGACCCATAAGCTGGAAGGTAGCCTTGCTGGATGGGCGCGAGCGGCACGCAGCTGGAATGCCTGCATCAGAAATATTCGCAAACCGTGCAACTGTGGCAGGGTTACCACCAGATGCCGCGATTGAGGTCGAAACAGCTTTTATTCTGGGGCACGATCTGCGGCCTGATTGCGACGTATCCGATATACTTGCAGCCATCGGCGAAGTGCGCCTTGCTTTTGAAATCATCGGCTCACGCTTTGCAGACCCGACCACAGTTTCGCCGCTTGCAGCGATGGCAGATAGTTTTAGTTCGGCCGCTATCGTGCTGGGCGATACGATCCCAGACTGGCGAAGTGCATTAGACGAACCGCTGGGCCTTTCTCTTGTGCTGAACGATAAAGAAGTGCTTGCAACCGAGCAGGCACCAAAATTAGCCGAAACCACAGATTTTTTGATTTGGTTGGCGACACATGCCGCAGCGCATGGTTTTCCGCTATCGGCAGGCGATGTCATTATATCGGGGTCTGATGCCGGAGGGGGCAGAATAGTACGCTAAGGGCTGATTTTGGCTCCTGTGCGGTGCAAAGTTCTGTAGATCGTTGGCCTTGAGACCGCAAAGACCTCTGCCAGGTCACTGATGGAATAGTCACCGGTGGCATGCATGCGTGCGAGTTCTTTTTGTTGCT
>PXBW01000273.1 GCA_003566775.1 candidate division WS1 bacterium | reverse complement strand
GCTCCCACTGCCCGGTCGTGCGTCCGCGTGCCCCGTGCAACGGGGCGCTCCCCATCCGGAGCACTCTGCTATTCGCGTTATCCGTGCTATTCGCGGGCATCCCTTTTCTGTAACTGTATAGTGTCTTCAGGTACTCTCACAGGCGTTTCCTCTTCTGGAGTACCCTGTATTCATGTTCGATGCTATCGCAGTAATTCGTTGATTCCCCGTGCGGCGCTCTTCTCTGCGCCACTGCGTCTCTGCGCGAGAAAACTCCTATATGCTGCGTGTACAGCTGCATTATGAGCGTGTGCGGGGATCGATTCCGATCCCGATAGCGACGCCGTCAGAAGCGAGCCGCATGCCCTGCCGCCATAATCCCTCTGGCTGCCTCCCCATCTCTAGGTGAGCGTAGCGAACGGTTTTGAGAAAAAATCCGAACATGCGGATACTGCGAACGACAGAACTGTTCCATATCCAAGTCGTGATACATCTGCTCCGTGTCTCCGTGACCCCCAGCGAAACGGGTGGTTCATTATTTCGGTTCCCCTGCAAGCAGATATTGCCAGACGGGGACGATCTCGACCGGGCCTTCCGCTGTCTCCAGTTGCCGGGGACCGTCGTCCATCGTCACGAGCAAGGCGCGACTGCCGGGCCGTTCGCGGAGCGCCTCGCGGAGCGCCGCCAACTCGCGCGCCAGGGTCTCGCTGCCCTCGGGTACCTGGAGCGAGACCTGGATCAGGGTTAAACGCCCGTCTTCGCCGCGCCAGACGAAGTCCACCTCCCGGCCGGTGCGGGTCCGGTAGTAATACAGCTCCCGTCCGCGCCGGCGGCCGTCCACGAACACGAGGTTCTCAAGAAGGTGCCCGTCGTTGACCAGGATGCCGGTCGAGGTCGAGCGCACCAGGGCATGATCCACGGCATAGATCTTCTTGGCGTTGACATACTGGCGGCTGAGCGATGCGTCGTACAATCGCACGGTGAACAGGGCGTAGGCATCTTCGAGCCAGGCAAGGACGTCGCCGACAAACGCCTTGCTGACCCGGTGGTCGAGCGACTTCAGGTAGCCGGTCAGGGCGTTGATGGTGTACAGGGATGCCGCCGAATTGAGCAGTCGGTAGGCCATGTCGCGCACGGCGCGCGGGTGCAGGGCGTCGTGGCGGTCCACCACATCGCGGAACACCATGGTCTTGAAGTAGTCCTGGTGGATCATGACCCGGAGCGGCGGATCGGCGTCCATGACCTCCGGAAAACCTCCAGACTGCCAGTAGCCGTCGAACGCCTTGCGAACGCGCAGCCGCGCCTGTTGCCCACGCAGGTCGACGACCACGCCCTTGGCGTCAAGATACTCGGCAAAAGAGAACGGGAACAACTCCCAGGCGAGGGAACGGCCGCGCATGGCGGTACCGACTTCGCGGGCTAGCATGTCCGCGGAGGAGCCAGTCAGATAGACACTCATGTTCTCGGCCCGCATCAGCCGGTCGGCGAAAGACTCCCATCCCCGGGCCATCTGGATTTCGTCGAGGAAACAGTGCAGGCCTTTTCGCCCCTTCCGCTCGGGATAGAGACCGAAGTAGGCCTCGGTGAGAAGCTTCAGGTTGCCCTGCCGGACCTCATCAAGACGGTCGTCGAAGAGGTTGACATAGAGGATGTCCTCGACGGCTGCGCCGCGGTCGAGCAGCCCGGCGATCATCTGGTTCAGGAGCGTTGACTTGCCGCTGCGCCGGGCACCGATACAGACAAATGCCTTGCCGGGCACCAGACGATAGGAGAGACGACGCGGCACGCCGGTAAACCGCGCCTGCCGCTGGGCCTCCAACAACACATCCTGAATGGTCTGGATTGAGTTCATTTCGTCAATATGGTCATGTCCATGTCCGATTACAAGTACTATCGGTCATTGTCTTGTCCACTTTTGAGGCGCAGAGATCTCCCGCATTGACTCTGGGTGGGGGTTGGTCTCACCCAAATCGCTATCGGAATCGGGATCGGGATCGAAACCCGATAGCGATAGCGATTTCGATAGCGACAATCGACCCCAACAAACAGATACTGCGACAGGCTAACACCGTAGCAGATCCAAGTCGCTATGCATCTGCTTCAGTAACAGGATGGAACATGTTTTATCTCGCGCGGAGACGCTGTGACGCAGGGGGTGATGGAACCACGGATGGACACAGATACACACTGATACCGGAATGACAACGAGATGGCATTTGTGGACATTCCCAGAAATGTTGCCCACGAATAGCGCGAATATCACGAATGGTTTTTTAAATTGGGTGCGCGGCGCTGATCAAAAAACTGTTTGTCCTTATATTGGTCTTCCCGGATTTTTGCCCGTGAGCAGCGAGTCTGCGAGCAACCGGCTGACCGGCAGGTCAGCAATGAACGAAGTGAATGGCAATAGCGCGAATGGTTTTTGAATGGGGTGCGCGGCACAGGTAATAACAGTTTATCGGATAACAATTATCGGAGATTGATCGCCATATAACGGACTTGCTCCGGGTGGGGAGCGCGGCGAAGCCGTGCGGCCGCACACCGGGCAGGTACGCAAACCGCTGCGGCTTGCTCCCACTG
>PXBW01000016.1 GCA_003566775.1 candidate division WS1 bacterium | reverse complement strand
AGTGGCCGTCGGGCTCTACCCAGCAGCCGCAGGCGGTGTAGCATCCGCCCTCTGCGATCCACTGCTCAAGCTCCTCGATGCTCGGTGTGGGCATGGTGCGGGGTGCGTCTGTGCTCTCCTGCTGCTTGTGTGTGGTACTCATGTTCGGCTCCTCTTGCGGCTGTGATTGGTGGGGTACTACATGTCCTCGTCGATGCGATCGAGACACTCCTCGTAGTGGCGTAGGATGGAGTCCTCTAATGCCTCCTTTGCGTTGCGGAAGTGGCTGATGATCACGTGGCGCTTGGCATCTGGCCCGAGGAGAATCTTCAGGTCGTGGATCATGTCGCACAATTGCCTGTAGATGGTGACTCGGGTGATCCTGTCATCGCTCATGTCTGATCTCCTTTCGCTTTCGCGAGGCGCTGGTAGTACTTGGTGAGTCTGCGCTTCTCGTCATCGGACAGGCTCATCCAGCCGTCCGGTAGCTCCCATGGGGGAATATCGGCGTCACCTGCTGCGTTCATCAGGTCTGTGTCGGGAGCGTAGAGGCGTTCTCCTCTCGGCTTGTTGCTACTCATGTCTGGTCTCCTTTCTGTCTCTCGTGCTGCAGAACGTTTTCGGCGAACTTGTTCTGAAGCCGACACTGGAACTCTTCGATCAGTCTGAGGCGCTCAGTTGCGGTGTAGTCTGGCTCTTCTACTTCCTGTGGGAAGAAAGCGACGGTGTGGTATGCCGATTGCCAGTTGGCTTTGGCAACGGTTGCAACTTCGTCTTCGCGGTGCCTCGTTCCGAGGTAGCATCTGAACTTACGAGAGAGTGCGTAGGTGAGGTCGTAGGCGTGGACTTTGGAGAGTTGGCTGACTTCCTGCAGCTGTTTGATGAGGCTCTTGCGAGCTTTGTCGAGTGAGGTTTGGAGGATGATCTTCGTCTGGTCGGAGGCGAGCTTGTAGTCGTTGGGTTCACCGGCGGTCCAGATGCGTATGGTACGGCGGCCTATCTTGTTGGCAAGCTCGGTGTCGGTGAGTCGGTAGGCGTCGGGGATGGGGAGGCCTGGGCCTTCGCGGCAGTGCTCGACGGTCCACTGGTTCTCTTCCCAGTCTCCGGTGGGGATGATCTTCCAGGTGAAGATGTCACCGTCGAGTACCTTCAGGCCGTTGATCCCTACGGTGTGAATGGCCTCGCGGATGTTCTCAATTGTCATGGTCGGCATGTCATTACTCATGACTGGCTCCTCTCATAGTTGTTTGCGATGATCTGGTCTACTGCGTTGTCGATGTTGTTAGTCAGGTCAACGCGGATGTTCTGGGTGGTGTTGGGGGTGATTTGTGGAATGGGTGGGAAGTTGACAATGGTGTGGAAGGATTGTGCCCACGAGGCTTCGGTGCGGCGCTGCGCTCTACATGACTTGGTTTGGACGGCCTTGAGGTAGTCTTTGTAGGCGCGTTCGTAGTTGCAGACGAGGAATACTGCTTGGTCGTGATTGATGTTGGAGGACTCGGTCATCTCTCGGGCGAGTGTGGCCTTTGCGTCTTGAAGGAGTTTGCAAAGGTAGGTGTGTTGTGTGTCGGTGCTCATGACTGGTCTCCTTCCGTGTCTGTGATAGTGAAGTCTGTGGTAGCGAAGCGGACGAGATGGTAGGGGAACTTGATGTTCATGCCCGTCCCGTCGAGACGCACTCGAACGTCTTCGTTGTGCGCGTGTGTGGCTAAGCCGCAGTCATCTACCCATATCTCTCTGTGTGCGTCCCATACGTCGACTCGGTCGTTGATGAACTTACCGGCAATCCACCATTCCATGCGGGTTATGTCACTGACTTCGCCGAAGATGGAGTCTTCGCCGACGCCGTAGCCTTCGGAGCATGGTCGGCAGAGGGTGACGGTCTGGTAACCGCCGTTCTCTCCGTCGCCCAGGTAGCAGAGTGCAACGTTCATCTGGGATACGACGTTCTTACTGGCGCACTCGTCACAGGCGGGGAGGATTAGCTCTCCCTCTGAGTCGTGAGTGGCGAGGCACGTCCTGCAAGTGGAGAAGTGGTCGTGTTCTACCTCAAGTGAGCCGCATCGCTTGCAACGATCGACGATCGGTCGGTCTGGGTCGGCGGGTCGGATGGCCGGTGCCATTTGACAGTGCTCTTCACACCAGTCGAGAGCATCGTCGAGACAGTTGAAGTAGAGGGTCTCGATTCGCTCATCGAGTGGGTCTCCGTGTTGGAGACGGGTGGTGCCGTCGGGATTGAGCGTGATTCGTGTATCTGTGCCTCTGAATCTGAGCATCGGTAGGTCTCCT
Source organism: candidate division WS1 bacterium (assembly GCA_003566775.1). Taxonomy (GTDB): domain Bacteria; phylum Armatimonadota; class Zipacnadia; order Zipacnadales; family UBA5352; genus UBA5352. Next base: position 299 of record PXBW01000016.1, on the reverse strand, counting down.
CTCTACGTCTGATTTGAGGGCCAGGGCCCTTCGGTGTCCCCCCGGGTGTCCCCCCGTTGTGAGTGTCTATATGATTGTCACCCCCACTCGGTTCTTGCCTTCGGGACTGAGGAGGACGCCGCGGTCGCCGGGCTTGGGTACCCAGGCGTGGCCGCAGTGGTGGCAGCGCCATATGCGTCGCCGCTCTCGTGTGTAGTAGCGTGTGAAGTCTGCGGCGTTGTCACAGTTGGGGCAGCGGTAGTAGAGTCGATCACTTTCTTTTGAACCCATGAAGTAGATGGGCATGGTGGGGCTCCTCT
>PXBW01000059.1 GCA_003566775.1 candidate division WS1 bacterium | reverse complement strand
GGTCTGCCGGATCAGGAGATCTTCCGGCGATGGTACGACCGAGCACCTGAGGGCTTCACCTACGTGCTGAAGTACTCACGCTTCGGCACCCACATGAAGAAACTAAGGGACCCTGAAGGGCACCTGCAAGCTTTCTTCGAGGCGGCACAGCCTCTGGAACCACTTATGGGGCCGATCCTGGTGCAACTCCCACCGAACTGGGGGGCGAATCCCGACCGTCTGCAGCGATTCCTTGAGGTGGCACCTTCCCGACATCGCTGGGCGATCGAATTCCGTGACCCGGACTGGCTGCAGGAGCGTGTATATGAGATTCTGCGTCAGTATCAGGCAGCACTGGTCCTTCATGACCGGATTTCGAATCATCCGGAGGTTGTCACTGCCGATTGGGTGTACCTGCGATATCATGGAGTCGACGGGGGAGAGTATCCCTACCAGAAGATGATAGCCGAGGCACAGCGCGTGCAGGATCATCTGACCGACGGTCTTGATGTGTACGCCTTCTTCAACAATGATGCCCACGCCCGCGCTATAAAGAACGTGCGACAACTCATGCGGTATGTCGAGGCCGAGTAGGGGACAGGCGGCCGGCCGCTGATGTAGTGGCCGGTGCAAAGCCTGCATCTACAGCCGACCGCCGTCTCGAGCCTCATGAGCCTACCAGCGACCGAAGCCACCGCCCCGGCCCCAGGCCATGCCCCGTCCATAGCCGAACGGAGCGCGTCCGTGGCCCCGGGCCATGCCCATGCCGTAGCCGGGCATCATGCCCCGGCGGCCGAAGCGGGCGTAGGGGTAGCCGTAGCCCATCGCGGAGTACGCCTCGGGGTTCCAGCCGTAGCCGGCGTTCATTGGGCCGCCGGGATTGCACCATCCCCGCACGCCACCGGTCATCGAGCCCATCCCACGGGGTCCTGTTCCATCGAGTCCTGGCATTCTGATCACACCTCCTTCTTTCAGGCGCATTGCTGCGCGTAACTACTTCCGCTGCCGCGTCATCTGCGCGCCACAGGCCGGGCATTTCATCTGATAGCACTGCGTCCCGCGCTGATGGGCGACCTGCCTGTCGCAGTTCGGGCAGACGCAGTTGCCGCCCGGTCCCATGGCGAAGCCGCCTCCACCTCCAGCGCCACGTCCTGCGCCGCGAGCGCTGCCCGGTCCGCCCCCGCCGACCGGTCCGGTTCCATCGCCTCGTGGCATGATCCATCACTCCTTTCACGTATGACTATGCTTACGCGGAGGGTGTCGCCGCGTCGGCAGCGACCGCCTCCGCGATGCTCTCGTACATCTGCAGCAGGGCGTCGAGCCACTCATCGTCGGCGCCCAGCAGCGTCTCACCGCGGGAGTAAGCCTCCGCGATACTGCGCCGCTCGGGCACGCTCATGAGTACCTCGAGGCCCTCCTCGTCGAGATAGTCGGCCATCTCCGTGTAAGCGTTGCGGGCCCGGTTGATCATCACGCCGCAGGGCACGTCCATGCGGCGGCAGGTGGCGACCGCCTCGCGCAGATTCGCCAGGCCGAACGGCGTCGGCTCGGTGACGAGGATGCAGTAGTCGCTGTCATCGACCGCCTCCTGCATCGGGCAGGCGGTGCCCGGCGGCGCATCCACGATCGCGATCATATCCGGCGAGATCGCGGCCTTCACCGCGTTGGTCACCGGCGTGGCGCGCTGGTGGCCGACGTCGAGCCGTCCGTGGTGGAAGTCGATGCACTCAGGGCTGGTGCCGTGGGCAAGCTCGCCGATGCGCAGCGGCATCTCCTCGATCGCCCCGGTGGGGCAGACATACGCGCAGGCGCCGCAGCCCGAGCACATGTCGTGGAAGGTCAGCACCGCCTTACCAATGGCGGCGATGGCGCCTACTTCGCAGACATGGGCGCACTTTCGGCAGTGCGTGCAGCGTCCGAGGTCCACCTCGGGCACAAGGATGCTGACATCCTCGCGCGAGGTGATCTCCGGACGCAGCAGGATGTCGGCGTTAGGCTCCTCCACGTCACAGTCGATCACCTGCACCGCTCCGGGGTGCCGTCTAACCAGCGCCTGAGCGAGGCTGCACGAGATCAGCGTCTTGCCGGTGCCGCCCTTGCCCGCGGCGACTGAGATTGTAAGCTTCCGTTCAACGGACGTCTTCATGTCGGGTGCTCCCGTGCTCTGCGCTTACTCTCCCTGCGATTCCAGGTACTCGATCTGCGACTGGATGAACTGGAGCTGCTGCTGCAGCATGTCTGCCTGTGCGCGCAGCATGCTCAGGTGGTACTGGCGCATCTCCTCCTCGAAGTCGGGCGGCATCGGACCGGCCATGCCTCCCCAGCCCATCGGGCCCGCCATCGGGCCCATCATGCCGGGGCCCATCTGCGGGCCGAACTGCTCGTAGCCGGGCTGCCCCATGCCGCGACCCTGCCCCCTGCCCTGGCCCATGCCGCCGCCCATGCCCCTTCCGCCGCCGGGCATCTGACCGCCCTGCTGCCGGCCGCCGCCCTGCCCGCCCATGCCGGTCTTTGCGTCGGTGGTTGCGTCGGCGACCTCGGGCAACTTACCCGCGGCGGCGTCCTGCGCCGCCTCGCGGACGCTCATGCCGCTTGTCTGCAGCATCGCGATGGCGCCCGCGTTGAGGGCAAGCGCGGCGTTGGGGCCGAAGTTACCGGCAACGACGGCGTCGGCGCCGGTGTCACCGACGATCTGAGCGGCCGACGTGCCCGCCCCCGAACCCATCGTCGGGCCGGGATTCTCGATGGCCTCGAACTGCATCGTGTCGGTGTCAACCACCACGATGTACGCACAGCGTCCGAACCTCGGGTCCATCTGCGCGTCGAGATTGTCTCCTGATGATGCGACTGCCACTTTCATCTGAGTTTCCTCCTCAATCTCATGGCTCGCCGTGTCGGGATAGTTCAGTTTCCCTCCGGCGAAAGCCACTGTTGACTGTTGCTCACTGAACGGAGATGCGTCCCGTCCGGTCGGCGACGATGGTGTCACCGACGCCTGCTCGCAGTACTTCTCCGTCAAAGTGCTTCTCCAGCAGATCGGCGCCCCGCTCGCCATCTCACACCTCAACCTGCCTTTCGACAAGTACGTGGTGGTAGTTGCAGCACATGTGCTATTGACCCAGTCACTGTGCGGAACACTGGGGCGTCATCGGTTCTCTCCAGTCGGCGTCGCTACCTCAGTGCGGACGAAAAACCTTGAGCCGTCACGCTCGCTGCACCTGACCGCTCCCGTAGAGACGAGATGGCCGAGATGCTTGACCGCCTCATTGGGGTGCATCCCAAGGCCGCAAACGACGTCGTCAACGGTGCATGGTCGAGCGCCCACCAGGGCCAACACCTCGCTTGCGTGCTGCTCTGTATGCTCAGGCGGGCTGCGCTCCCACGCCGAGGAGATCACAGTGGCGTTTGGCCCGAGAATTACCCGCGCCCGGACGAGAGCGGCGTTGCCGGCACGAGCGACATTCTCGGTACGCGAGGGGCGTACCACCGTGTTGATCTGCACTCTGTCGGCATCAACGCCAAGTATCGCCTCGGCAAGCGCCGCAAGCTCCTCGTCGCTGTCGTTGATGCCCGCGACCAGCATCACCTCAAGCCAGACCTCACCGTGGAAGGCCGCGGTAGTCTCGCGCAGGCCGTCGATGACCTGATCGAGCGAAAGTCGGTCGGCGGGGCGGTTTATGCGCCGGAAGGTCTCCTCGGTGCCCGCATCGAGCGACGGGATGATCAGGTCCGCCTGCATCGCGCTGTCACGCACGCCCTGCTTCCACAGCAGCGCGCCGTTGGTCAGCACGCAGGTGGGGATCTCGGTCATCTGCTTCGCCCGCGCGATCGCCTCACCGAGGTTCAGGTTAAGCGTCGGCTCGCCACAGCCCGCGAACGTCAGGTAGTCCGCGGTGCCCCCGTTCTCCAGCCATCGCTCGAGGTCCGCGAGTACCTCGTCAACTTCGATGCACTCGCTCCTGTGCGTGGTGTGCTCAGTGGTATGCCCAAGCTGGCAGTAAATGCAGTCGTAGCAGCAGGTCTTCATCGGCACCATGTCCAGCCCCAGCGACCTGCCCAGCCGTCGGGACGGCACCGGCCCGTAGAGATGCTCGTACTTCACCATAGCGCTCAGTCCTCGCTTTGCACCTGTCTGCTCGAAGCCGCCCTCCCCCGAGAGCTAACTCTTCACAGTGTTGCGACCAATGCAGCGGTTCGCTCCCACGTCTGCGCGATCGCCCGCGCCGCCGGTCCTTCGTTGTGCTCGACCACCGGCTTCTTCGCCGCCAGCGCGTCGGTAACGGTCGAATCCCACGGTATCTCGCCCAGTAGCGGCAGGCCCTTCATGTTGCACCACGCGCGCAGGTGCTGCGTGTTCTCTGCGTTGATGTCGTACTTGTTGATCACCACCGCCGAGCGCTGGCCGAAGTGCTCGATGAGCTGGATCTGCCGCTCCATGTCGTGGATGCCCGACAGGGTGGGCTCGGTCACCACCACGGCGAGGTCGGTCTCGGCCAGCGCCGCGGTGGTGGTGCAACCGAGGCCGGGCGGTCCGTCGATGAGAATATACGGCAGGTCGTGCTCGTATGCCAGATTCTCCGCCTTCTGACGCACCAGCGTCACGAGCCTGCCGGAGCTTTCGGCGGCGGGCAGCAGCCTCGCGTGCGCCATCGGCCCGTAACTGGTCTGTCCGGTGTACCAGGTGCCGACCACCACCTGTTCGAGCTTCAGCGCGTCCTCGGGGCAGACCACCACGCACAGGCCGCAGCCCTCGCAGGCGAGTTCGTTGACCTCATCGACGGTGATCGCGTCGAAGCGGCAGCGCTCCTTGCACATGCCGCAGCGCGTACATCTGTCATTATCGCGCACGGCCACCTTGGCCCCGAGGAACTTCCCCTGCGCGTCGTCCTCCGGGTGCATCAGCAGATAAAGGTTGGCCGCGTCAACATCGCAGTCCGCGATGACTTTGCTCTGGGCGAGCGCGGCGAAGGAGGCGACCGTGGTGGTCTTGCCGGTGCCACCCTTGCCGCTGACAATTGTCACTTGCTTCAGGTTCTCCGACATCATGATGCTCTCCGTCCATTCGCCAGACTCTCTTGCTACCTTGCGGTCCGGGCTTGCAGCCTGTAGTCACTCATCGCTCACGAGTTCATCTGCTTCTGTGGCGAAGCGCTGCATTGCCTCGGCGCGCCGTGCGATGACTCTGATCCAGCTTGCGAGGCGCGCGCGTCCGATCTCGGTCAACTCGTAGTTCCGGCGAGCGGGTCCTGCCCCGGAGGTATCCCAGGCGGAGACAACAGCGCCTTCGGCCTCAAGCTGGCGCAGCGTTCGATAGATGGCACCGGGATCCACCTGCGTCTCGGTAAGACCGAGGTTGTTGACTTCATCGAGCAGATCGTAACCGTGTGCCGCCGCTCCCTTACCAAGGAGGTAGAGAACCGCCGGTTCGACCAATCTCGACATCTTGCCCATGACCACTTTCTCGAACTTCCTGCCGCGTCTGCGCCTCATCGCTATCACCATCGGCGTCGCCGGTTGCTCATTCGTCGCCTGCAGTTGTATTGCTTCAGTCCATATAACACTCATTGCTATCTATATGTTCCTGACATATACTACTGGATTTTCCCTGGGAAGTCAATGCCAGATTAGCGATTATTTGCGGAGGACGCGCTCTTCACTACGGTGGAGAAGTCGGGTTTTGCCGCTCATCGCCGTGATCGGGGCAAATCTGAGGGCGGCGGGAGGAATTCGCGACGGCGATGGACAATCATCGTCCGGGATCACGCAGCAGGTCTCAGGAGTCAACTCCGGTCTGATGTCATTCACGAGGTGAGACAACGATGAAGCGAAGCCTGGTCTTCGTGGCGGCACTCATGGCGGTATCTCAGGTGGCGGGTGGTTCTGTGACCCTTGTGAGCCGAGGCACGGCGCATTACCACCTGGTGCTGCCGGAGGACGTACACGAGATGGAGCTATCAGCCGCTGAGGAGTTTGAAACCTACATGGCCCGCCTCGCGGGGGTCGCCGACCTGCGACGCGCCGATATACCCGATGTTCGCGTTGAGATCGGACGGGCCGCAGAGAAGCCTGCCCTGCAGGAACAGATTGCCGTCGATGATTCCGCGTTCTTCATCGAGGTGTCTGATGGGATCGTCAGGCTCAGAGGCACGACGCCGACCGCTACGCTCTATGCGGTGTACGATCTTCTGGAACGTCTGGGCTGTCGCTGGTTCATGCCAGGCGAGATTGGCGAGGTCGTTCCCACGCGCCCGCACATCGAAGTCGCGAACTTCAGTGTGGTCGAGATTCCGGCGTTCACCGGACGCATCCTCGAGGGACTGCCGGATGGCCCGGAGAGTGAACTGTGGGCGTTGCGGAACAAGCTCGGTGGCGTCCGTTTTCCCAGCGCACATGCATGGGAGCGCCTCGTCCCTCCGCAACAGTACTTCGAAACACATCCGGAGTATTTTGCGCTGGTTGATGGCAGGCGAACCCCGAAACAGCTTTGCACATCAAATCCGGCGGTCGCGCTAATCCTCGCTCAGAGGATTGTGGAAAAGCACGAGGCCGATCCGGATCGAACGTGGTTCGGCATCGGTCCCAACGATGACGGTGGGTTCTGTGAGTGCGACGACTGCACCGCACTTGATACCGGGGACATTGATCCCTTCTCAGGGAACGTCTCCCTCACAGATCGCCTCATCACCTTCTTCAACGCAGTCGCGGCACAGGTCCATCAGGTGTACCCGGACCTTCGCTTCGGGTTCTACGCCTATGACGATTACACTCGCCCCCCGACTGACGTTATGCCTGATGCGAGCATTATCCCGGCGCTCGCTCCAGTCAACCTCTGTCGGCTGCACGGGATGGGAGACGCGCTCTGTCCGGAGCGCACCTATCATCAGAGTCTCATCCGTGGCTGGACGAGAATCTGCTCCGAGGTGTACCACCGCGGTTACAGCTACAACGTGGGAGGGCCGAATCTGCCTCTGAACTACGCCAGTCGCTGGGCCTTTGAGATTCCGTACTGTGGCAGGAATGGCGTCACCGGCTTCCGGGTGGAGACACAGATGTCTTGGGCGAACTATGGACCGCTCGGATATCTCATGGCGAAGTTCATGTGGGACACGCATGAAGACATGCACGAACTTCTCGACGACTATCACACTCGGTTCTACGGACCCGCTGCGAGACCGATGGGACAGTACTGGACTCTCATGGACAGAGCCCGCCGGGACACCGCTCGCCATACCGGTAATGCCGTAAACATTCCGGACATCTATGACGCGCGGGTCATGATGCAGATGGAGCAGCACCTCAAGGAGGCGGAAAGGGTCGCAAGAAACGAGCCGACTTACAGGGAGCGAGTACACATAACCCGCAGGAGCTTCGACTACCTTAACGCGTTCCTGCGCATGAGAGATGCCGCTGGCAGCCAGCGATGGAGGCGTGCGGGAGATGCGCTCGAGAGAATGCGCGAAATCGGAACATGGTTCGTGCAGTACGATCCACCGCTGATGCATCCCGGAGGCGGCCTCGTGAACCTCGAAAGATACTGGGCACCGATCATCGAGAAAGCCGTGGAGAGGACGCAGCACGGCAACAGTCATGTTGCCTCACTGCGCGATACGTGGCGGGTGTTTATCGATCCGAGCGAGGCGGGCGAGGATCTCAGCTATCACTCTCCAAGGCTGGATGACAATGCCTGGCAGACAATGCGGACGTATTCCAAAAGCTGGAGCGATCAGGGGCTGCGATACTACAAGGGTATCCTCTGGTACCGGCAGAGGATCGATGTGAGCGGCCGGTGGGGAGGACGCCGGCTGATTCTCTGGTTCGGCGGTATCGACGAAGACGCCCGAGTCTGGGTCAACGGGACCTACGTTGGAGCGATCGAAACCAACGGCTGGCAACCCGCCGAACTCGACATCACTCATGCGGTTCGAGTCGGGCAGGAGAACCTCATCGCAGTCAGGGTCGTCAACCGGCGCCTCAATGAACTGGGTACCGGTGGCATTACTCAGCCCGTTATGATATGGTCGCCGACGGTGGACGACTGAGACGCGTTTAGGGTAAATGCCGGGCGGTCCTTCCGTACACCATGAGACACCTCGCGGGAGCATCTCGCCCGCGCTCGCATGCATCTTCACAAACACAAATGGAGAGTCAGGCCTTTGAATGAAGCAGCAGTAAGAGAACTCGAGGGAATTGTGCGGGAGCGGCTTGAGAGATGGCCGCCTCGCTGGGAAGGCTATCATTGGCCCGGATACACGTGGGAGCATACTCTGCGCGTAAGAGGGCTGGCCCTCAGACTTGCACAGGAGATCGGCGCCGATGCGGAAGTTGTCAAGCTGGCCGCGCTCCTGCATGACGTGGAGAAGCCCGTGGGCAAAGAACACGCGACTGCGGGTGCGAAGACCGCCAGGCGGCTGCTTGAGGAGCGCAGCTTCCCCGCGCAGATCGTTGAGAGCACGGTATCCGCTATCGCAACCCACGCGGGCGACAACTTGCCCCACAGTCCGCCGGAGAGCCTGGCGCTTGGTGACGCGGACCTGATTGACGCGAACTTCGGGCTCGTCGGAACCTGGCGATTTATCACGATTCGCGCGGGGCATGGCTCCACGATCGAGGAGACCATCCAGGGATTCTGGGGTTGGCTGCGCAAGAAGGAGGAGATGATTCATCGTATCTTTCTGCCTGAGGCGCGCGATCTCGCGATCGAGCGTGTTGCCAACTGTCGCGTCTTCTGCACACTTGCGGAGCGAGCATTCAGGAACGGATGTGACCGGGCCGTCTTCGAGATGGCGCGGCATATCAACGCAGAGCACACGCGAGGCAGCCTCTGCGAGCAGCTTCCCGCGCTTGAGTCAATCGCATCCGGCGCTGAGACTGATAGCGCGGTCGAACTCTGCCGCAGGCTGTCCGCTGAGGCCGCCGGTCGCGCCTGAAGCACTACGGATGCGCATGGGATGCGAGGCCGGCCGAATCGCGTGAAGGTATTCGCTCAAAGCCGGCGAACTCCAGACCCTCTACTGCCAATTGCGATGTGATCGCGGAGGAGATCGCGATGTTAAACGTTGGTCTTATTGGCCTTAAGGGACACCAGGGTGCGATACTTAACGGCGTGGCGGCCATGCCCGAGGCGCGCCTGGTGGCAGTTCAGGACGATGACGAGAGCAAGCTCGCCGGGGTACCGGGATGGGCCGCAGCCGACGAAGATACGCTCACCTTCACCGACCCCGCACGCCTGCTCGAGGAGGTGACGCTGGACGTGGTAGGCATCTGCGGCACCGATGCTGAGAGAGCATCACTGATCGTCGCTGCCGCCGAGCGCGGGATCCACTGCCTGACCGAGAAGCCCCTCGCGATGACCCTCGACGAACTCGATGAGGTGCGCGAGGCCGTCCGGCGTACCGGCATCCAACTCTCGATGCTGCTGACAATGCGCTTCGAGGCGCCGTACATCACGATGCGGCGCATGATCCAGGAGGGCGCGATCGGCGAGGTGTGTCTCGCCACCATGCAGAAGTCCTACCGTCTCGGACAGCGGCCCGCCTGGCAGCAGAGCCGTGAGACGTTCTCGGGTATCATCCCCTTCATAGGCATCCACGCCCTCGACCTTATCCGGTGGGTCTCCGGCCGGGATTTCACCGCAGGAGCCGCATGGTGCTCGAATGTCGGCCATCCGCAGGTGGGAGATCTCGAGGACAACGCGTCGATTGCTCTGCAGCTTGACAACGGAGGCACGGCGACCGCGCGCCTGGATTACTGTCGCCCCGCCGCGGCTCCCACACATGGGGATGACAGACTGCGCATCGCCGGAAGCGAAGGCGTCCTTGAGTGGATGCTCACCAGTGAGCAACTGATTCTCATAACCAACAACGAAGAGCCATGCACCATCGAACTGGACGAAGGAATCGATCAGTTCGCCGATTTCGCCGCAAGTGTGGAAGGCGGGGGCGAGTGCAGGGTTCCGGCAGAAGACTGCATGCGCATCACCGACGTGGTCCTGCGCCTGCGCGAGGTAGCCAACAAGGGCGAAGTAGCGGATCTGACCTGAGGCCGAACGAAGGGGACTCACAGGCGCGCATGAGAACGGTGGACGTCGGCCAGATCACTGACGCGATCGAGCGAATGTCTCGCGACAGTAACACGCGGCTTCCAGATGATGTCGTTGCCGCTCTCCGCGCCGCACGTGAGCGAGAAGTCTCACAGACCGCTCGTGAAGTGCTTGATCAGCTTCTGCTCAATGCTGAACGCGCAGAGCAAACCGGTCTTCCGCTCTGTCAGGACACAGGGATCGCGGTTGTGTTCATAGACCTCGGAAGAGATGTCCATCTCAACGGTGGGGATCTGCAGACTGCGGTCGATGCCGGTGTGAGACGCGGCTACAGGAAGGGTTTTCTGCGCAAGTCAGTAGTTTGGGATCCGCTCGATCGCGCGAGCAATACCGGCGACAACACCCCCGCGGTGCTCCATGTGCGGATCATCGAGGGTGACGAGGTAACGGTTCACTTTGCACCCAAAGGTGGAGGCAGTGAGAACATGTCCGCTCTGTGGATGCTCACGCCCGCTCAGGGTCGCGCGGGGATCATAGAGGCGATCTCGGCGCAGATAGATGCGGCAGGCGGGATGCCGTGTCCGCCCCTGGTTTTAGGCGTCGGCCTCGGAGGCACATTCGAGATGGCGGCCTTACTGGCGAAACGCGCGCTCTTGCGCCCCCTGGGTACGCCTTCGCCGACCGATGATATTGCTGACCTCGAGCGTGATGCGCTGGACGCGGTCAATGCAACTGGCGTCGGCCCTATGGGCCTCGGTGGGAGCACGACTGCGCTCGCGGTCCAGATCGAGCGCCATCCGTGTCACATCGCGAGCCTCCCGCTGGCGCTCAACGTGCAGTGCCACGCAGCGAGACATCAGACGACCGTCATCTGACGCGGCGATTTGCGACGCACCGGCGCGTCATTGGCCAGTGAACGGACGCAGCTTTGAGATGGGCAGGAGAGACAGTGGCTGATCCCGAGACGAAGAACATTGAGCTTCCGCTGGATGCGGAGACCGTTTGCGGTCTCAGCGCCGGAGACGTGTTGCACCTTAGTGGTGAACTCTACACGGCGCGGGATGCCGCGCATGAGCGCCTCATGGAGCTTATCGCGCGCGGCGAAGAGCTTCCCATCGAGTTGGAGGGACAGGTTCTGTACTACTGCGGCCCCACGCCCGCTCCCCCCGGACGCCCGATCGGAGCCGCCGGTCCGACTACATCATATCGCATGGATGACTTCGCTCCCGAACTCTACGCGCGCGGCCTGCGCGGCACAATCGGCAAGGGCAATCGCTCGAGACATGTGCGGCAGGCATTGCAGCGTCATCGAGGGGTGTATCTTGTCGCGGTGGGCGGTGCCGGAGCGCTATTGGGCGAACGTATCGTAAGCGCGGAAGTCGTTGCTTATCCAGAGCTTGGGACGGAAGCTATCAGGCGGTTAACGGTGGAGAGCTTCCCGGTGATAGTCGGATACGACTGCGCCGGCGGCAGTGCGTTCGTCGGTGAGCAGAGTCTCGGACAGGCTGTGTCGGGCGAGGAATGAGGTCGGTGGACAGAACGCTTATCATCATAAAG
>PXBW01000262.1 GCA_003566775.1 candidate division WS1 bacterium | reverse complement strand
GACGTCTCCGGCGCTGGCGTCTGCTTGAGCGTACGCGCGCCTGAGCAGTTCGTAGTCGAAGGTCTGAGGCGTCTGGGCGTGGTAGAGGTTACAGCGTGGCGGTGTGGCCTCGATCTGCCCATCGGGGCCGCATTGCTTGATGGTGTCGATGGCGGGAACCGCAGCGACCGCCGCGCCCTGTCGGCGAGCGAGATCTATAGAGCGCTGAATCGTGTCCCGATCGATGAGGGGGCGGGCGCCGTCGTGCACGCAAACGATTGCCGGAGTATCTGACGAGAGGGCGCGGAGTCCGGCGCACACCGATTCGGGTCGCTCCTCGCCGCCGGCAACCACCGCACGGACGCTCTTCCAGGGGCCTTCGCCGACGATGCGGCGAGCATCCTCGAGGCATTCTTCGGGAACCACCACACAGGTTATCTCCACGCTCTCACACGCGTCGAAGGCGTCGAGCGACCAACTGAGCATCGGTCTTCCGGCGAGGTGGACGAAGACCTTGGGGACGGGGCCGCCGAAACGGCTGCCCCGCCCTCCGGCGGCGATGATGGCACCTGCGTCGCCCACGGTCAGTCTTCCTTTGCCCTGGCTTCGTCGGCCTTACCCTGCACCTCGGCGAAGAGCATCTTCCCGGCGTTGGTCTGCAGGACACTGGTGACCGTGACTATCAGCGTCTCGCCGATGAAGTGGCCGGCCTTTTCGACGACTACCATCGTCCCATCGTCGAGGTAGCCGACACCCTGGCCGGGTTCCTTGCCCTCTTTGATGACCGTGACGGTCATCTCCTCACCGGGGAGGAAGGTGGGGCGCATCGCACCGGCGAGTTCGTTGACGTTGAGCACTTCGACGCCCTCGAGGCTCGCGATGCGATTCACTGAGTAGTCGTTGGTGATGACGGCGGCGTTGGTGCGGTTGGCGAGGTTCACGAGTCGGGCATCGACCTCCATGTGCTCGCGCGGCGGACTGGGGTCGTGATAGATGATGACCTCGGTCTCCTCGAGAGCCTTGAGGCGGTTCAACACATCGAGTCCGCGGCGACCGCGCTCTCGTTTGAGGCCCTCAGCGGAGTCGGCGATATGTCGCAGTTCCTGCAGGATGAAGTTGGGTATGCAGATCGGCCCCTCGAGAAAACCGGTGTCGCAGATGTCATAGATCCGTCCATCGATGATGATGTTCGTGTCGAGCATCTTGGTGCCCGGGGGCAACTCGGAGTTGACATTCTGTCCCAACTGGGCGAGTCCGGGGAAGACATAGACGAGTTGCTCCTTGGCGCTCATCGCGAATATGACACCGAGTATTGCGCCGATAATGCTGGCGAATATCTGGATAGGAAGCCCGTAGTCCAGCGCCGCGACCGGAGTGGTCGCAAGCAGGGCAACCGCCAGCCCCAGAATGGTACCGACCACGGCGGCGAGCTTGTCCAGCAGCGGGACGGCTTCCATGTGCTGGAGCCAGACGATGAGCTTGCGAAACAGAAAGAGCGCCACGAGGAAACCTACGAGACCGAAGATGGTATTGACGCCGACGAGAAACAGGGTCATGTCGGTTCCGGGTTCCGGGCCGAGAAGCCTCTCCCCCAGCATACCGCCGATCCAGTGCCCGAAGACCACAAACGCGAAGGTCACTGCTGCGACGAATAGAAACCACAACCAGCGTATGAGCATTGATACACCTCTCCTTCGGCCGTCCGTCCTGCGCCGATGCGCGGGACAGGCGACCTGAATGTGAATATACGGCGCGACATATGTGCATTATTGTTGCCGTTGAGGGGATATGTTTCGACGTTGATCCGAGCGTATCCTCCGTGGTACACATAGAAATTCGCCGCCGGCGCTGAGGCCGGCGGCGATGGTTTGTGTCGGGACCCTGACCACCGCCCTGGACAGCTCAGGCGGGATGGGTGCTTACCGCAGTATCTACGAAGCGGAAGGTGACCTCGTTGTCCTCATCAATGTCCGCCAGTATCTCGCATCCTGAATGTGCCTCGCAGGCGAGTATCTGCTCCGCCAGCGGGTCTTCGATACGCGAGCGGATCTGACGACGCAGAGGCCTCGCGCCCATCGACGGATCGAAGCCACGCTCGGCGAGAAGCTCCTCCAGCTCTTCGGTTATGCTGAGATGGATGCCCTGCTCGTCGAGCCGCTCGTTGAGGTAGCCGATCTCGAGTTGCACGATGTCCTTGATCTGCTCCTGCGTGAGCGAGTGGAAGACAACGACATCATCAACGCGGTTGAGGAACTCGGGACTGAACTGCTTCTTCAGTTCCTCAGTGACTTTCAGCTTCATGCGCCTGTACTCGCGCCGATGTTGCTCGGCGGTCTGATCGAGTTGATCCGTGGTGAAGCCCATCTTCGAGCCCTCACTGATGGTTCGAGCACCGACATTGCTGGTCATGATTACGACGGCGTTCTTGAAGTCCACCACTCGACCCTGGGCATCGGTCAAACGCCCATCTTCCATGATCTGCAGCAGGATGCTGAAGACCTCGGGGTGGGCCTTCTCGATCTCGTCGAACAGCACGACTGAGTACGGACGCCTCCGAACGGCCTCGGAAAGCTGACCCGCCTCTTCGTAACCCACGTATCCCGGGGGCGCGCCAACGAGTCGAGAAACTGCGAAACGCTCCATGTACTCGGACATGTCGATCCTGATCAGGGCATCCTCGTCACCGAAGAGGAACTGCGCCAGCACTCGAGCCAGGAGTGTCTTCCCGACGCCGGTCGGTCCAAGGAACATGAATGAACCTATGGGGCGCCTGGGGTCCTTCACTCCCGCGCGCGCTCGTCGGACCGCTCGCGCAACCGTTTGAATCGCCTCTTCCTGAGCGACGATGCGCTCGTCGAGTGCATCCTCCATCTCGAGCAATCGCTCGGATTCCTCCTGCGAAAGCTGCGTGACGGGAACGCCCGTCCAGGTGGAGACGATCTCAGCTATATCCTGTCGCAGGACCTCCGGTCGAGGCTGATCACCGGGATCATCGATGTCCACCGCCGGCTGATCTTCATCATCGAAGCGGAACATCTCCTCCGCCTCGGCGTTGATTGGAGACTCCAGCGCCGCGTCGAAGTCATCAGCTTCGCACTGTTCGCGGTACATCCGCAGCTTGACCCGCGAGCCCGCCTCATCGATCAGGTCGATCGCCTTGTCCGGCAACGCCCGATCACTTATGTAACGAGCGGAGAGGTCCACTGCCGCGTCGAGTGCGTCATCGGTAAGATCGACGTGGTGAAAGTCCTCGTAGCGGCTCTTCACACCGAGGAGGATGCTCAGCGTCTCCTCCGGGCTGGGCTCTTCGACGCGCACCGCCTGGAAGCGTCGCTCCAGCGAGGGTGTCTTCTCCACGTGTTTGCGGAACTCATCTGGCGTAGTTGCCCCGATGCACTGCAACTCTCCGCGGGCGAGAGCGGGCTTGAGGATGTTAGATGCATCCATGGCACCCTCGGCGGCGCCGGTGCCCACTATCGTGTGCATCTCGTCGATGAAGATGAGGATTCTGCCCTCTGAGTTACGGATCTCCTCCATCACGCGCTTCATGCGCTCTTCGAATTCGCCGCGATACTTCGTCCCGGCCACGAGGCTGGCGAGATCGAGGGCAACCAGCCGCCGTCCGCGCAGCGGGACCGGTACCTCGCCGGAGGCTATGCGCTGCGCGAGTCCCTCGGCGATCGCGGTCTTGCCGACTCCGGCATCGCCGATCAGACAGGGATTGTTCTTCGTGCGGCGGCAAAGTATCTGTATGACCCGTTCAAGCTCCGGCGCCCGTCCGATGATGGGGTCAAGGCCATCCTCACGTGCGAGCTGTGTCAGGTCGCGGCTGAAGTGATCGAGGGTCGGCGTCTCACTCTCCTGATCGTCGGCGCTATCACTGTCATTGTGGGCGAGTTGCATGATCTGCTGACGCACTCGCGATGCATCGACGCCGTGCCGACGCAGGGTTCGATATGCCGCACCTCGACCCTCTCGGGCGAGACCGAGCAGGATATGTTCGGTACCTATATGATGATCGTCCAACTCTCGCGCCTGCGTGAACGCCAACTGCAGCACCCGCTGCGCCTCGGGCGTAAATGAGATCTCATTCGAGGGTTGATCCTCGGAGCCCATGTCGATATTACGCCGAAGGTCGGAGCGCAACTGGTTGAGATCCACACTCAGAGAGTGCAGAACATCGGCTGCAACGCCCTCGCCCAGACGGATGAGCCCGAGCAGCAGATGCTCGGTTCCTATCAGATGCATGCGCATCTGCGAGGCCTCATCGTGAGCGATCAGGATTGCTCTACGCGCGCGATGTGTAAATCGTTGCCACAATTCCATGCCCTGTATGGCTCCTTGTATGAAGAAAATGCTTAGCAGGTCTAAGGCCCCGCGCAAGGATTGACACGTCGCATCCGAAACGGTCCAGGATGCAAAGCGGAATCGCTATTCGACAGGATAAGACGGGGCGGCGGAGCCGGGAACGGTCGATACGGCCTCTGGTTGTGCGATGTTGCAATCTCCGTGACAGATCATTATGTCCGGCGACACGGTGGTACTGCATCTTCGGTGCGCCTTCCCGGCAAGGCCGTCCGATTCGCTCACCCCCGTTTCGGGGTCGGCAGGTAATACGTAGCTTATCCGGTGCGTGCGGACGGTTTCAACCGAACAAGCGCATCGCATAGTACGTATTCCCGCTGGAGAGCCAGTTTACTCCTGAATCGGAGTTCCCTCCGACATCGATATCTCGCGGAACCTACTTAACAGACGTTTCGTCATGCCTCCAGGTTTTCCCCCTCCGATTATCCGCCCGTCGACTTCGATTACGGGCACGAGTTCCGCGGCGGTGCCGGTAAGGAAGACCTCGTCAGCGGTGTAGACCTCAGTTACCGGAAAGAGATGCTGCTGCACAGGGATGCCTTCGTCTCGCGCAAGCTCGATCACCGTAGCGCGGGTGATACCGTCGAGAATCCCGGCCTCAACCGGTGGCGTGAGCAGCGTGTCTTCGGTTACGACGAATATATTGTCTCCAGTGCACTCTGAGACCATCCCGTTGCAGGTGAGCATGATCCCTTCAGATACATCGGCAAGAGTGCACTCGATCTTTGCGAGGATGTTGTTCAGATAGTTGAGTGACTTGACGCCTGGATCGAGACTCGCGGGCGAGTTGCGCCGGGTGGAACAGGTAATCAGGCGCAGGCCGCTTTCGTAGAGTTCCTCCGGGTATAGCTGGATGTTGGCGGCTATGATAAACACCGTGGCCTCGGGGCACTTGCGCGGATCGAGACCGAGGTCTCCGATTCCGCGCGTAACCACGAGGCGTATGTAGCCGTCACGGACGTCGTTGGCGCGACAGGTCATGACCGTCGCCTCGACAAGCTCCTCACGGCTCATCGGGATTTCGAGCATGATAGCTCTCGCGGAGCGCTCGAGACGGCGGAGATGCTCTTCGAGACGGAAGACGCGGCCGTTGTACGCTCTGATACCCTCAAAGACACCGTCGCCGTAAAGCAGACCATGATCGTAAACCGACACTTTCGCCTGATCGCGTTCGACAAGTTCGCCGTTCAGATAGATCAACTGTTCCATCGATAGCTGCTCCCTGCTGTGGTGACGAGACCTGCCTGACGGCATCCCCGCACGATTATCTGCTGCTGCCGGCGACCTGAACACCCCCGGCGACGGTTGGATTGTAACACAGATCAGTTCACACCCGCAACTTCGCGGGTGTTCCGTGCATCTGCCTCAATGGCCGCCGAAACACATCGGGGCGGGCCGGCCGAGCGACCGGGGCCCACCCCTGTTGACAGCCTCTTTCAGCGGAGACGAAGCACTCTTACGCCCAGGTCATCTCGCCGGGCGCTTCCTCGATGGCGACCTCCTGCAGGAAGGCGACGGCCTTGAGGAAGCCCTCGTCGGCGGTCATCAGCGAGTCCTCGTGCTCGATCGACAGCGGACCGTCGTAGCCGCACATGCGCAGGGTCGAGATAAGCTCGTTCCACTCGAGTTTATCATGACCGTAGCCGAGCGTACGGAAGAGCCACGAGCGGTTGACCTCGTCGCCGTAGTGTTTGGTATCGAGCACGCCGTTCACGCGCGCGTTCCACTCATAGACCGAGACGTCTTTGGCGTGCACGTGCTTGATGACGTCACCGTGCTCCTGCAACCAGCGGACGCAGGAGGCGGGGTCCATGCCCTGCCACCAGAGGTGCGAGGGGTCGAAGTTGGCGCAGATGCGCTCTCCGCAGGCCTCGCGCAGCTTGATCAGCGTCTCCGGGTTGTACACGAGGAAGTTCGGGTGCATCTCGAAGCAGAAGTCCACGCCTCGTTCGTCGGCGTAATCGTTCTCGCGCTTCCAGTACTCGATGGCGACCTCCCACTGGTATTCGAGGGCCTCGAGGTGGTCCTCCGGCCACGGTGCGGTGATCCAGTTGGGCACTTTGTCGTCGGGGCCGCCGCCGGGCAGGCCGGAGAAGCCGTTGACGCAGGATACCTCGCACGCCCCGGCGAGGTCGCAGGTGGCGCGCCAGGCGTCATGATGCTCCTGCGCGATCTCCTCATTGGGGTGCAGCGGGTTACCGTGGCACGAGAACGCGGAGATCTCCAGGCCGTGATCGGCGATCGTGGCCAGGAACTGCTCGCGCTTCGTGTCGTCTTCGCTCAGTGCGACCGGATCGGCGTGTGCGTTGCCGGGGTAGCCCCCGGTGCCGATCTCGATGGTCTCACAGCCGGCTTCGGCGAAGAATGCGAGTACCTCTTCGAGCGGCTGTGCACTCCATGCTGCTGAAAGCGCTCCTACTTTCATGTTTGTGCTCCTCCCTTTCTTATGTTGCTCGCCGTAAGATCGCCTTGCTTATGCCGCAGGTGCTGTGAATATCGGTCAGACTTCCTCCTCCGGCGCGCGATTGTCGATGGCCGCGCGGATGAGGTACACCGCGATCAGGACCACGATGAAGATGTCAATTACACCGATTACCGCACCGAGCACCCTCGGCACCGGATGAACCACGCCCAGAAGCCAGGTCGCCAGCCAGATAAGATGCAGCGCGATCCAGACGATAAAGAGGGCCAGTATCCAGCGTTTGTTCACAATCCACCACCTCAACGTTCCGCCACAGGTCTATTACTTAGTGAACCTCTTGCTCGACGGACCGCGCTTCTTCCGGCCCGCCCGGGTGATCGCGGGGGCGATGATGAAGAAGACGATTCCCATCGCAACGAATACGCCGAGCAGGATCAGTATCGCCGTCAATGCCGTCATTGGCGGCTCCTCTCCAGAGATCGGATCTGATTGTGTCGGGCGCGTCAACACGAAAGACGGCTCGCGCGGCCTCCGGGTCCCGCCTCTTCGAGGACGGGCAGCGTTCTTCCGTGGCATGGAACGCCGGAGGATCAGACCTCCACCCAGGCGCCCTCCTCGGAGGCGCGCTCGCAGGCGGCGAGGATCCTCTGGGTGCGCAGGCCGTCGTGGAAGTTCGGCCACGTCGGCTCGCCCTTCGCCACCGCCTGGCACAGGTCAAAGACCGTGTTGATGAAGGTGTGCTCGTAGCCGATGATGTGTGCAACCGGCCAGAAGCGCGGGCCACCCTCGTCCGGCAGGCCCATGAAGGGATGCGAGTCTTCGGTCGCCTGGATCAGCCGGAAGCCGGTGCGGTCGCCGGGGTCCTCGCAGTTGTAATACTCAAGCTCGTTCATCCGCTCGAGGTTGAAGCGCAGGGAGCCCTTCGAGCCATTGACCTCGAACCAGTTGTAATTCTTGTGCCCGGCGGCGAAGCGCGTGGCCTCCATGGTGCCGAGCGCGCCGTTGGCGAAGCGGCAGAGCGCCACGACGCCGTCATCGACATCAACGGTCCCCATCTCGGCATCGGCGGCGGCCCTGCCGCCGAGGCCTGAGTCGAAGCTGTCAAGCTGCGGGCGCTCCTCGATGAAGGTCTCCATGGTGCAGGCGAGCGACTCGATGTCGCCAAGCAGCCAGAGCGCGAGATCGATCGAGTGTGCCATCAGGTCGCCGAGTGAGCCGGAGCCTGCGATCTCCTTCTGCACGCGCCACATCATGGGCGTGTCGGGTGACATGAGCCAGTCCTGCAGGTAGAGCGAGCGCCAGTGATAGATCTCGCCGAGGTCGCCGTTCTCGATCATCTGCTTCGCGAGAGAGATGGCGGGGGCGCGGCGGTAGTTGTGACAGATCATGTGGATCACGCCCGCGTCCTCGACCGCCTGCACCATACGCTCGGCATCCTCGAGGCTGGTGGCGAGGGGCTTTTCGCAGAAGACGTTCTTGCCGGCCTCTGCGGCGCGGATGGCGAGGTCGGCGTGCTGGTTGTTGGGGGCGGTGATGTCCACGAGATCGATGTCATCGCGATCCAGCAGATCATCGATGTCGTAAACGGTTTCCTCCCAGCCGAACTGCTCCGCGCAGGCGTCAACCCGCTCTTTCGTCCGGCCACACAGAACCTTCATAACCGGCTCCGCTTCCACCTCGGGGAAGAAGAACGGCACCTGCCGATAGGCGTTGGAATGCGCCCTGCCCATGAAGTTGTAACCGACGAGACCGACGTTTATCTGTTTCATAAGTGACCCTCCCGAGCGATAGCTTCACGGCGAACCCGGTCGCCGCGAGTCGGCAACACGCGTGTTCTATCTTCTCCGAAAACTAACGGACTCCTGCAGTCACCGCAGAAACGGCGAGAGCGAAAGACCGGAAGATGAGGCGCGAACCTGCGAACGCCCCCATCATCAGTCTTCCTCCGTCGATCTTGGCAAGCGACGCGCGAGGTCACCTATCCCTATGAGATCTCCGCTTCGCTCAACACGCTCCACTTGCTCTGGGTCAACGGGTAGCTCGTCCCTGACTGTCTTATACTCGCCCATCAACCCATGAAGCGCGAGGCCGATTCCAGACGTCAGCCCCCCGGGCCGGGTCATGACCGTTCGCTCGGGGCTGGAAGCAGTGCAGCATTCCTCTTGGACGTGGTCAACGACGACCTCGCTCTTCACTAGTTCGAGTCTGCCAAGTTCACGGTCGGCAATGTGATCATATACCTCCGGCCCCTCCTCGTATATGATGAACCGATCACCCTTCTTAACCCCATCAATATGCCCCAAGTTCAGCACGACCTCATACTCAGAATTCATGCGAACGACGTGACCCTTCAGACTCTCATTCTCGCCCACCGTAATCCTCCTCACTTAGCGCACTGAACACGGCATCAAGCTCCGAAATGGTCTCATCGGAAAGCTCGCCAACCAAAGACTGGTCTTCGGGGTGCGCCATGAACCCTCTGTCCATGGCGAGTATCTTTACGTCCTCGGGTAGCCCCTGATACTCGCCCCGAATACGATTCCATAGCACCGGGTTCTCTTTGCTCGGCTCGAGTAATGCATGAGTTAGCCTGTCTTGCACGTGAAATGCTTGAGCCCGACCGCAAGCAACCTCATTTCCCTTGTCGTCCGTCTTAGTGACTGTAAAGGAGACCCCATTTCGAATCTCGGCGTCTTTGCCACGACCGAGCAGAAGCACTTGTTGACCGGCATCCTCCTGGTAGTGCGTCACAGTTACGCCATCCGGGTTTCCAGTGCGACAGGCTATGACAGAGGCCTGTCTGCCCACCAGTTCAGGCACATGCCCCAACACGGGATCAGACTGACGGCGGGCCACACGGCGCTTCAGGTCATGCAGTTGCCAGACTTTGTGCGAGTACAAGATGAGAAGAACTAGTATGGCGAATACCGCGAGGAAGCGGAACCACGCGTCACCCTCAGGAGCAACAATGACTTCGAGGATAAAGCCAGCGACAATCGCCCCCAGCAGGTACACGCATATCTGCGCCATCAACGGCATTTCGTCCCGTCCGACTGGTGGCAGTCCCACTGATCCGGCCCCCTCTCGCCAGGCTCATTTCTTCCCGGCGGTTGATGCTACCTTCAGCAGGCACTCGTGCGCGGCGTCGAGGAAAAGGTCCTCGGAGCCCTTCGCGACCCGCGAGGTCGGCGAAAGCCAGGTCTCGTAGCTGCCCTGGTCGAGGCCCTGATCGGTGGGGACGTAGCCGATCCAGTCGTTCGCAAGCTCGACGGTCATCGTGCGCTCGAAGGGCGAGTTTCGCTTCGTGTTCAGCCCGTATTCCACGAAGAACTCGCCCGGGAAGGAGACCATGCCGAGGTCGCCGATGCGCAGCGCCTGGATAACGGTCTCGATCTCAAGCGGCAGCGTATCCATCTTCTCGCGCATCTGTGCGTAGCGCTCGACGCTGTCCGGCCACTTCTCCCCGATCTGATCGACGGCCCGCCGACCGCCCGCGACGATGCGCTCCTCTTCCTCCGCCTTCGTGCGGCGACGATACTTCGGGCAGGCGAGGCTCGCGGCGACGGTTGCCTCCTCCTGCATCTCTTCGAGCGCGCTCCACCTCTTCCAGCATTCCGCGGCGAGGACGTTGCCGACGCGGTCCACCTGGTAGTCCGGGTAGGGGCGCGGGCGGTCGGACGGAGGCTTCGAGCGATCCACGTTGTTGATGTCACCGCAGCAGCCGTTCGCCATGATCGCGACGAAGCTGCCGCCCGCCATGCGCTGCAGGGCCTCGGCGAAGGCGCCGAAGTAGTCGGCGGAGAGCACGTTCGGGGCGCCGCCCACGTAGTGCAGCGAATAGTTCGCGATCGCCGCGATCGGCTCACCGTCGGGCGTCTCCGCCACCAGCAGGACCACCTCCGGATCGGTTGGGCCCGCGGGCCGCACAAGCTCCTCGCCCCCGACCGGCGGGTTCATCAGCACCGAACCGTCCTTCATCCACCAGCGGCGGTTGTGCGTCTCCTCCGGGCAGGAGCCGGAGATGTGACCGATGACCGCGGGCTGCAGGCGAGTCTGCGCCAGCTTCACGGTGTCACCGATGCGCGGGAGCAGCCACTCGACGTACTCGTCCTCTGCATCATCGCGGAACATGCGGTAGGTCGCCGGGCCGAAGTGCGTGTGCGTGCAACTCATCATCATGTTCTCGGCCGGGATGCCGGTGAGTTCATGGGCCCGCGCCTTCGCCACCTCGAACTGCTCGCGCGCGAGCAGCAGCAGGTCGTTCTGCACGTAGACGACCTGGGTGTTACCGTCGTCGAAGACCACTGCCCGGCTGCGCAGGGGGTAGCTGATATCCTCGGCGTAGCGTGGCCGCGTGTACCCGGATATATGTGTGCCGAGACCGGGCGTGATATCCATCTCGGCCGCTCCAACCCTGAGTTGCGCCATTGTCGTTCGCCCCTTCGCCTGTCGTCGTTCATCCTGCCGTCCGCGGTAATCTTTCGCCGGATGGAGGCGATGACCTGCAGGTGCCGCGATTGTGCGCGAAGAAATCCTGCCCAGAAGCCGCGGGGCACTCTATGGGGTGAGATGATGGCCGAGCGTTCGAAGACATCAGCAGGCCGTGCCACGCTGCGCGCTATGGCCAGTGCGTTGCCGGTCGGCATAGCAATTGCCACGGTGATCGGGGGCATCGCGGTGTCGCCGCTGCTGCTGCTGCCCGGCGCGGCTGTGTGGTTGCTGGCGGTCGGCATCATTGCGGCGGGTCGGACATCGACACACCGACCGCCCCCCGATGTCAGCCATCTCCCGCCGAGCATCCAGGCGGAACTGGCGGAGGCGGGCGCGGCGCTTGATG
>PXBW01000279.1 GCA_003566775.1 candidate division WS1 bacterium | reverse complement strand
TCCAGCGCCAGCGCTCCAGCGTGCGCGGGCTGATCTTCCAGCGAGCCGCAAGCTCGACCTGGTTGAGGTGTGTGACTGACATCTTCGTCTCCTTCGCGTTTGGCCGAATGCCTGCGAAGGAGAATGGGGGAGACGGGGGGAGGAGATGGGGAGGCAGAAGGGGGGCGTTCGGGGAGGAATTGAATTCGTCAGAAAAAGTCGCTATGTTTCTGACAAGAGAGACCCTGAAGGATCACGCAGATGACTGCTATTTCTGATCGAATCATGAAGCGCGTGCGCTCGAAGGGGCGTGGGCGGTGGGTATGCACGCCAAAGGACTTCCTCGACCTCGGCAGCCGTGCGGCCGTCGACCAGGCATTGTCGCGGCTGGCGAAGAGCGGTGATCTGCGTCGGGTCGGTCGCGGGCTCTACGACCTGCCACGCACCAGCGGTGTCCTGATGCGGCCGGCGCCGGTCGACATGGACAAGGCGGTCGCTGCTCTAGCACGACGCGACAGCATCCGCATCATGCCTGATGGCATTGCCGCAGCGAACCAGCTGGGCCTGACAAACGCGGTCCCTGCGAAGACGAGCTATGTGACGGACGGGGCGACGCGGAACGTGAAGATCGGCAATCGGACCGTTCGCCTGCGGCATGCAGGTCCGAGCGTTATGGCATGGGCCGGAAAATCCTCAGCGCCGGTTGCGCAGGCGTTGCGCTGGCTCGGCCCGCAGGCAGCTTCGGACGTACAGGTCGCGACCATGCTGAAGCGCAAACTGCCGGATTCCGTGAAGAAGGATCTCGTCCGCAACAGTGGCAGCCTGCCAAGCTGGGCCGCCCCCATCGCGCATAGCCTCGTCGAGCCGAAAATCTCGGCGAGATGAGTAAGAACTACGCGCGATTTCTCGCGCTTTCGGATCAGGACAGGAAGGACGTGTTCGAGGCGGCGGCCGACCGTCTCGACACGCTACCCAGCTACGTCGAGAAGGACTTCTGGGTCTGCTTCGTTCTCGACGCGCTCTACAATCGCCTTCCAGGGGGACATCCGAGGCTCCTGTTCAAGGGCGGAACCGCCCTGTCCAAGGCCTTCGGGCTTATTCGTCGCTTCTCAGAGGATATCGATCTCGTTGTCTATCGCGAGGGGCTGGGTTTCGAGGGTGATCGCGACCCAACGAACCCCGGCGGCATCTCAGGCAAGCGGCGCAAGGTGCTCTTCGACGAACTGAAAGAGGCCTGTGGCAACTACATCCGCGACGATCTCACTGTCGCTCTGGGGCCGCTGCTCGGTGAGCGCTGCCAGATCGTTACAGATGATGAGGACGGCGACCAGCAGACACTGCTGATAGAATACCCTACGCTCTACCCGAGCGCAGAACTCCCCTACGTCCTGCCGCGCGTGAAGCTCGAAGCGGGCGCGCGCTCAGCGCTCGACCCGAACGCCATCGCCAGTGTGAAGCCGTACATCGCAGATGATCTCGCTGATGACTGGGCGTTCGATGTCGGCAATGTCCATGTCATCGCCCCGGAGCGCACCTACCTCGAGAAGCTCCTCATTCTGCACGGCGCGTTTTGCGGCCATCGCGATGCCGGCCGTTTGCCCGCAGACAAGGACAGGATCTCGCGC
Source organism: candidate division WS1 bacterium (assembly GCA_003566775.1). Lineage (GTDB taxonomy): Bacteria > Armatimonadota > Zipacnadia > Zipacnadales > UBA5352 > UBA5352. Next base: position 987 of record PXBW01000279.1, on the reverse strand, counting down.
CACTACTACGATGTCGCCATGATCACCGGCACTGAGATCGGGCGCGCGGCTTTGGCCGACGAGGCGCTGCTCACCTCAGTCCGTGAGCACAACCTCATCGCGTTCAAGCAGGCCTGGAAAAAATTCGACGAAGCTGTGCCCGGCTCGCTCTGCGTCGTGCCGCCCGCTGAACTTCGCGCCGCTATCGAGGAAGATTATGGGGCCATGCAGGGCATGATGGTAGGTGACGCACCCCCCTTTGACTGGGTCATGGATCAGCTACAGATTGCCGAGGACACGATCAATCGGCGCTAGCGCTCTGCTCTTCAAGAAGTTCCCTGATGCGAAGCCTGCAGGAGCCGCCTCCTGCCTCGATCAGATCCCGCCAATCCTCGTGTCCCTTGAAGATATCCCTAATCCGGCTCGACGTCAGAAATCCGAGGTCCGCGAACATGACCTCGGTGCTGACGCTCTCCACACCATCCTCCCATGCGTTGAACAGGTACTCGACGATCTGGCGTTGCTTGTCGCCGCCGAACCTGAACTCCCTGCCCCCAACCCAGAAATGCCGAAACCCGGCCGCGTGGCGCACAGGATCGACCGCTCCGGAAACTGCGCTGGCCTCCAACTGCGCCGCAAGGTAGGTGGGCTCAATGATGAGCCGTGCGCCATGGTCCACAAGGTCGTCCAGATCGATGATCTGATGCCGAGACAGCTCGGCTTCAGTGAGACCGTGGGTCGCCGAAGTTGTCACCACGACCCTGAAATCTGCAGGGGGGCGGCCACCAAGATAATTGGCGACCTGTCGCCAAGTGTCCCGATCAGCCAATCTCCGCGCGAACCAGACCGGGACTCGGCCGCTCCGCCCCGGCAAGCGGGCATCACCCAATTCCCACAGGACGCCAGAAATGCGTTCAGCCGGCCGAGCCTTGGTCGGCAGATCGAGCCTCGACGTCAGCCGCTGCAAGAAAGCCAGATCGTCGACCCTGTAGACCCGCAGGTGCTTTT
>PXBW01000036.1 GCA_003566775.1 candidate division WS1 bacterium | reverse complement strand
ATCGTAATACCGATCTTCCGGCGCAATTGCGACCAGCACTTCCCCCAGGGTGTCATCGACCATCAGGACGTCGACCAGGTCATCGTCCGCGAGGTAGCGCAGGGGCAGGGGCAGACGTTCGTGGCGCCACAGGTCGATCTTCGCGCGTGAGCTATCCAGGCCATATGCATCCACATCGAGCAAAGTGCTTGCACTCAACACGCCCCCGCCGACGAGGTGGTGCGCCATCTCCTCTGCAGCGTCGGGCTGCCGGTCCGCACCGACCAGTGAACCAAAGACGGCGAGGCTGTCTTTCCAAAGAGTCTGCTCCTCGCCGAAGCTTCTGGCCCGCCAGGGATCGTCGGTAGACTCAGGAGTCTCATCGTAGGTCATCATGGGATCGCGTTGGTGGTGGTCTTCGGGGAAACGGATACCGTCCGCGATGATGCACTCGCGAACAACGGAACCATCCTCATTCGGCCTAACCCAAATCCTGCGGCTCTGCCATGTGAGATAGTCCACATAGCCATCAGGAAGCCGCTCGTCAACCGCCGCTGGTTCCTCTCGCTCCCAAGCAGGGAGGTCGTTGTCGGAACCGGGCAGCGGAAGCGCATTGTCGGGGTCGTAGCGAACCACGTTCAGGACAAGCGTCTGGGCAAGGCTATCGCCGGAGAGAAGAAGAACTGCTCCTTGAGTTAGAGGCGCCGCCTTCGCATAACCCCGTCCATTCTCGGCAGATACGATTCCTCCCATTGCTGCCGCCTGGTGGGCGACGACCAGTCTGGCCGCCACTCCGGACGAGACGGCGCGTGGCTTGTCATCGAGGCTGTGGTCGAACAAGGCGGCGTTGTTGCCTGAAGCTGTCTCGTGGGCGAGCTTCGCGACAGGCGCCAGCATTTTCTCCGGCATCCCCGCAACCTGGTAGAACGGACGCTCCTCGTCGAAGAGGTCAAAGCGGTACTTCCATTCATCGAAGTAGGCAGTGAGGGTGTCCTCGTCGAAGCATCCGGCCTCCCACAGTTCCCGCCACTCATCGTAGTTGCGCGGGCCGAAGTTGCGATGCAGTATCGCCAGCAGCAGGCGGTGCAGCGACGCCGTCACAAGGGGGGATGCATCCACCACCTCGCGAAGCTCGTGTGCCTGCGCGAGCGTGTCGAATAGACCGAGTTCGTCCGGGGATCCGTCCAGACGAACGCACGGTATCCACTTCTCAGATACGAGGTCGAACGATGGTGCCATGATCATTCCTCCCCGTCGCTATCTCGTTCTGTCACGATGCCCAGCACAGGATCGTTGCGCAGCACAAAACCCTGACCGGCGAAGCGGTCGGTCTCGTCGAAGATCGTGGCGCGGTGGTGACGCAGCAGTGAGTTCCTGCGCCATGACCGCGGTGGATCGCTTTCAAGCAGGCTTCGTGCAGCTACGCCAGAGATGCGTACACTGCGGCGGACAAGCGCCTCCGCGAGTTCCTCCGATGGCGCGGCGTCGAGATCCACAGGCAGCATTTCCTCGCCGCGTCGAACGTGCGGCTGACCATCAACCGTCTCCACGCACACGATCTCAATCGAGGGCTGATCCTCCCAGCGAGTGAGGGCGCGGTAAGCACCGTGGAGATCGGGGTTGTCCTCTTCGAGCGCGAGGTCTGTCGGGAGAGCGTGAAATGTCTCGTCAAGGTCGGGAGGTGGGAGTTTCCTCAGTGCTGCCTGATACTCCAGCGTCTCGCGTCTCCGCCGTGCAGCCGCTTGAGCTTCATCCAGGCTATTCTCAATCGCCGAGTTACCTGATTCGGGTTCGTGCTCATATACCTCGCAGATGAGATCCTCAACGTCCTCCGGAACACGTAAAGTACCGCGCCTCTGTAGAGCAAGCCAGGTCTTCAGCAGCAGGTAATCCCCGTAGATGAAACTGCTGTTGCCCAACTGCGGGAGACCCTCGTCGTTTTGCTCTGGCTGCATCAGAAGCAATCGTGGGCTCTCCAACCCCTCCGGTCGCGTCCGCGGGTGGCGATGCATCCTGCCTGAACGCTGCAGCAGCAGGTCCACCGGCGCCAGTTCACTGATCATCAGATCGAAGTCAAGGTCGAGGCTCTGCTCGATCACCTGCGTGGCTACGAGGACTGCTCGCTCGGGCCTGTTCGCGTCTCCCTTGCCGAAGCGCTCGATCGCTCGCTTCTCGCGTCGATCACGCTCATCGAATTGGAATCGTGCGTGGAACAGGTCCAACTCTGTGCCATCGCCCAGATGTCCCTGCAGAGCGGCGAAAGTATCCTGTGCGTGTTTGACGGTATTGCATATCACAGCGGCGCATCCGCCGTCCGCAAGCGCCTGATCGAGCAGGGCGGACATCACCAACGGATCGCCATCAATCCAGGTCAGCTCAGTCTGCTTGCTCTCGCTCTGCCAGGAGCGCACCTCCGCACCGGTGGAAGAGACCCGCACCGCCCGTGGATAAGGCGCATCCGGCACCTCCATCCCCTCGCCCACGTACGCCTCCAACAGTTCGCGGCGTCGCGAAGGCGGTAGTGTCGCCGACAGCAGAACAACAGGGCAACCCATCGGTAGGCGAACTGCAGCGGCAGAAGCGCCGAGAGCGGCCATTCCTGGAATAGCCCGCCGAGGT
>PXBW01000295.1 GCA_003566775.1 candidate division WS1 bacterium | reverse complement strand
TTGAGGACATGATCATCGCCCTCGACGGCACGAAGACGGCGGCCAGGGCGGACGGTAACCGCATCGAGGTCACAGCCTACCCGAACCTGCTCACGATCTGCGCCGGCAACGATCGGCCCGGTGAGCACTACGTCGAGGCGGATGTCATGACACTCTCCGGCAGCCACGACAACCCTGCTACCATCCGCATAGACCACCGACTTCTTCGCCCCTACTTGAAGCGCGTCAAAGACACGCTCCTCGGCGACCCGATCTTTCGCTTTCACGTTCCGAAGCTCCGGGAGCGAGGCAACCCGTTCATGCTGGCAACTCAGACGAACCGACCCACCCATCGCATGGAGTACTACCAGTTCACCATCTTCAACCCCGAGCGCGAGAAGCGCCGAAAGGAGGAGGCGGAGCAGACGACCGAGACGGAGCCCGTCCACGCATAACCCCTGCACCCGGTGTGCCGGTCGCCCCAGGCCGGCACACCTTCCCCCTAAAAAGGTTACGACCAGGTAGTCTCTGAAGGGCCTCGGCCACGTTTCATCGCTACCCCCCTCCCCTACCCTGCTCTACGTGCAGCCCCACATAAGAATCTTCGAGCCTGTCGCAGACCTACTCTATATCTCCTCCGTGAGTGTCTCGACGATCACGATGACGCGCTTCTCGTTGCCCCGCGCCACCAGCGAGCCGAAGAGTATCGCGAGAAGAGAGTTCGCGCCACCTTCCAGCGAACAGCCACCCACAGGATACTAAACCGTGAGACAGACCACCTGAGGAATCACTTTCAAAAACTCTACTTGAACCGCGCCGACCTCGCTAAACTCCGCGAGAAGTACAGCAGTACCGCCTGACCACTCGCCCACCGGAGTCGGGTTCGAACCGGGCCCCGGCGGGCAGATCACCCAGACAAAAAAGGGATGATATCAGGACCACCGCAGCATAAGGAGTGATCGGTGGCGACAACTGCGTTTGCGATACTTGCGTACCATAATCGAGCCTAAGCCCGTGCGAATCGGAGCCATTTGGTCGGAATGTGCTATCAGATAGCTACCTTTCCATCTCCACGGACGCTGAGTAGGCAACTCTCGTTGTCGCAATAGACAAGTAATCGGACAACATGGCACCAATCCCCGCGCTCCCCTCTTTTGCGTGTGGGAATCAAATCTCGTTTATATCTCTTGGAGTTATGATAATGAAGCAGTGTCCGCGACCTTGAATGACAGGCGAGGATCCCCTCCCGCCCCACCTCAACAGCCGAAGAATGACCTCGATTTGCGAAGGTTCGCCCGCAGTATCTACTCTGCTGTGTGGCACATCTCAGAACACTACCGGATACTGGTCAAAGCCCTCACCACCGAAGGTGGCCAGCAGGCCCCAGACGAATCCCGCCGCGAACATGTGCCCGACGATCACACCCAGGAAGAACGGCATCAGGCGGTTGTACGCCCCCATGCCGCCGATTCTGAGGGTGAGCGACTTGATTGTCTGGGTAAGCGCCAGCATTCCCCAGCCGTTTATCGCTGCGCCGGTGCCCGCGAAGACAAAGCCCATCGGGTGCAGCGGAAACTGGATGAAGATGCGCCGCACTACTGCGAGTCCGATCGTTATGAACAACGGAGCCAGTATCTCTCTTTGCGACCAGACGTCGGGCTCCTGGTGACCGCGCATCCAGCCTGTCAGAGTGTTGTAAGCCTGCAGTGCCAGGCCCACGCGCGCGCCGCCGGCGGTGGTTCCACCCTCCAGCACGTTCGAGCCCAGATCGTAGGCGGTGTCGATGTGCATCCACCAGGAGACCACCGATCCCAGCACAACCGCCACCATCATCAGCAATACCATCTTCCGCACGTCGATCTTCATCTCTCCGGTCATCTTGAAGGCCTCGAGGGGGAATGCGCCGAGCTGGGGCGTATAGCCTCGCGACATCCAATGCTGCATCGAGAGCATCGTCAGGCTCGCGAAATTGCCGCCGGGAGCGAGGCGCTCGCTACCGAGGAAGTCGATCAACGTGTCACGCTCCTGATCCAGCGGCTTGATCCAGTGATGCGGGTAGCCCGTCTCCGCGCGCCCCCGCATGTAGCCGATAGCCGAGGAGAGGATCAGGCCGTAGTAGGCGAGGATAATCCACCACTTCATTCCCGCCATCAGCCAGAAGCCGAAGATCACGGCCGCGCACACTATCAGCGCAACGGGGAGGACCTTAGACCCCTCGTTGCGTCCGGTCAACCGTCCGAACACATTCGCGATGCGATGGCGCGCGCCGTAGATCACGACAAGCGTAATGCCGATCATCGCTCCCATTGCGTGCTTCATGCGGTGGGGGAATTGCGGGCGATCGATCCCGGTTACCACTCCGTAGAACGACAGACCCTTGAGGTAGATGAAGTAGAAGAACAGCGTCGAGATCACGATGTCGCTGGGCATGAAGTAAGTCATGCCGAACACCAGCGGTTGATAGCGCAGCACAAGTGGCTGTAATGCGTGCATCGGATGCTCGCTGAACAGCGGGTTGAGGTCGTAAAGCATCCCCAGCGCGCTGATCGCGGGGTTGAACGCGTTGAGGATGTTCAGCAACTCGTGCAGGCAGATGATGCCGAAGCCTACCCAGAACAGATTGTTAGTCCACAGTTTCGGAATCAACTGCTTGCGATAACCGACCAGCATCAGCGGTAAGTCGGCCATCGGATAGGCTAAGTGCTCATCCTTCTCCCAGACAGGGCGAAAGACCAGAGCGATGCACATCAGCAGCCCGAAGAAGGCGACGAAGAAGATCAGCCAGATGGACAGCGGCCTTATCCATGCGCCCCAAGGGACGATTCCCGCTTCGGTGCCTTCGAAGTAGGTGCGGATGATCTCTTCCCCGTGAGGGACCATCCACCCAGGAATGTAGTCGAAAAACTCGTCGAACCGGTTTTCCGGTGAAGCGAAATAGTAGGGGGCCACGAGGTGAGGGAGAAACTGGCGCATTGCAGCCCCTGACGTCAGCGCCACCGCAAGGGTCAACATGGCGTAAACGCCCATCATCTCGTTGCGCCCGATACCGACCCTGCGAAGCCAGCGGAAGCCCGCATAAAGCAGCAGTAGCGCCGCGAGCGCGGGTACCGGTGGCACCGCCATGGCGGCCTGCGTCGCGAGTGTGATTAGCGCTCCCTGACGAACCCACAGGTTCGCAATGATCAGGAGGACGAAAGCGACTATAATGGTCCTGCCGATTCGCAGGCCCCGCTGCTCCTCCTGTGCGGGTTCTGAAGGGGTGTCCTCCCGCTCGGCCGCAGTAATATCCCGGCTCTCCGCAGCCGGATTCTGGTCTGTGTCCGAACTCATGCCAATAGGGCTCCTCCTGCCCAAGGACGACAAAATGTGTGTCTGCGGTCGGCCCTTCAGAATCACTGCCGCTCACTCCGGCAGGATGTAGAAGTTATCGAACCAGAACTCCTGCCCATCGTCTTCCTGCCAGTCTGTTCGCAATAGGAACTGGCGCAGGTGCGTAAGTTCCGGATGGGCCTCTCTGGCCGCGCGCACATCGATCGTGATCTCGTGCCACTGCCCGTCATCCACCAGCGTGTACGTGCCCAGATCGTCGTCACGGTCGGCACGGGCCTCGGTGCCGCCGAGCGTGAAGCCAGCGGGCTGATCCGGGCCGCCGAAGGTATTGACCTCGAGTCCGATCGGGACGCCTTCGGGGATGCGATATTCAAAGCGCACGAACGGGTAGATGTCGATATCCCAAGCGCCGGGCGCAATCTGCGCGCTGGTCCTGTTGGCCTTGTCTTCATCGTAGAACAGGTGCATGCACTTCCCGTCACCATCGGGGCGTACGACCCGCTCCTGTCCGGTCTGGTGCGGCCTGTAGAACTTGAAGTACCAGCCCCAGGTCTCCTGGTAGGTCTCGTCTTCAAAGTCCACGTGCACGAGGGGCAGGACGGGATCAATGCGCTCCGGGACCATGATGAAGAGCGCAGCCACGCCGCGTCGGCCGTCGCTAAAGACCGCACGAGCCGTCACGCCGTAATGGCCGATTCCCGTAAAGCTGTGTCTCGGTGCGACCTCATGGGAGAAGGTGCCGTCTTCGAAGTCCCAGGTTACCGTCTCAATTTCCTTGCCGAGTGTATCGAGGCTGAACTGAATCTCCTGGCCGGGTTCGGCGACCGCCGGGCTGGCAAGGGCGACCAACCCCGTCGGATGCGCGACACCGTGCTGGAATACGCCGAGATCGGGCGCTTCGCCCGCCCATGGCAGACTTACGGGCATCCCGTCCGTCCAGCTGACCTCGCGATCGAGGTGCAGGAGTGCCGGCCGGTAGTAGCGCACTTCCACGCGCTCTATCTGCGCGAGATTTTCGCCCTGCCCGATGGCGATCCAGTCGCCCTCCTCCCCCTCGATACCGAAGCCGTCGTAGAATGGCATCCCATCGGTGACAGGCAGCGCCGTCCCGGTCCCCTCACCGATGGCGAGCGCCAACGGCGTTCCAGCGTCGATTGCTTCGCTCTCTTCACTGAGCCTGTAGTCCCGGTTGTCCGGGTCAGCAAACGCGGGGTCGGCGTCGATGTTGGCGTGGAACTCCGACCAGTAGTCACCGATCATGCGCGTGTTCTCGTTCGCCTCCTCGGCGGTCCAGTAGCTGCCGCGATAGTTGACGACGCTCTGACCGGGCTCGGTACCGCGGAAGAGATTGCTTATGAACTGGTTGTCACCGCTGATCCCGTCGGCCCGAGACACCTGTACGTCGCCCCCCAGCGGGTTGTTGCGGTAAAAGATGTTGTTCTGGAAGATGTTCGCGCTCACGTTCAGTCCGGCAAGTCCCCAGGCGCGACCCAGATTCTCGGTGAATGTGTTGTGATAGAACCGGGAGTTCATGGCACGGAACGGGTAGCGATAGAAGCCTGTCGGGCTAACACCCCTCCAGATGTAGCTGCTGGTGCTCTTGGGAGGGCCAAGATTGTCAAAAACCCGGTTGAATCGGAATATGCTGTCATCGTAGAGGTTCTTTGATACCGGATCTGCCGACCAAGCGCTGTCACGGGCTCGCGTCATGATGTTGCCTTCGATCAGCATTCTGCCCGAGGCCCAAAATGTGTAGTTCCTCCCCCACTCGGCTCGAAACACATTGCTGCGCACGACACTGTCCTCCATCTCCTGGAGCACCAGCGGACAATGGCCAGCTCGCGTGAACGAGTTGCCTTCGATCAGCATGTGCGAGCAGTTCAAAGTGCGGACCGTATCGCCGGTGACCGTGTCCTTGCTTATTACGTTATCGAGCAGCTTAACATGGGTGCTGTTGCGAATGTACTGTATCGGACGTGCTCGGCGCATGTTGCAGCCGCGAATGGTCAGGTGATGGCTGTCATCGATGCTGAACCAGCCGGCCTCGAGCAGACCATCAAGCTCGAAACCGTCAACCACTACCCGCTCGTGTCCGTTGAAGCGCATCAGCAGAGGGACGCCGTCGGCGACCAGACGCGCGGCCCACGGCTCCACGGAGCGGTAGGTGATTGGTGCGTCGGCGGTCCCGTTCCTCTCAGGCTCAATCGTTCCAACGTAGTCGCCCGGAAGAAAGATGGCGGTATCTCCGGGCTGAAGCGTCTCATTGGCCTTCGCGATGCTCTGCCATGGGTTCTCACGATCGCCGGCAGCGTCATCATCGCCGTCTGGAGACAGATAGTACTCTGCGGCGGTGGCCAACGATGGGGCGATGGTCGCAGCGAGCGCCATCATGGTGATTGTCAGCAATCCAACTGTCTTCATCGGTGTGCCTCCTATATTGAGATCCACAGATGCGATGCGGTTAGCGCAGAGTGCTTCAAAGCGAGATGAAAGTCCGCGCCACCGCAAGGGCTACTCCGGCTCCGGCACCTCCCATGAATGCAGGTTGCGATTGGTGGCGTAGTAGAGTCGGCCATCGATGAAGGCGCCTCCGTTGTTGATCGCCACGGGCGCCTCGGCGCGCATCCTTATCTCCCATGTCTCCGGGTCGAGTTCAGCGATCCCTCGTGCAAAGAGCACGAATATCCTGTCATCCGGCGTCTGGATGAAGAGGCGCGGCCCCTGATTACTGGCTGTGAGGCCGAACTCCTCTTCGAGGTCCGTCTCGTGCACGATGGCGCGCTCTGCCGGATCGAAGACGAAAAAGCGCCTGCGGTCGGCGATGCCGAAGACTTCGCCTGCAGGTCCGACGATCATGTCCGTGTAACGCGCCACACCATCGAGCAGCGGGGCATGCCAGAGGACCTCGCGTGTCGCGAAGTCCATGATGAACAGTTCTGCCACGTCCACCTTGCGGACGCCGCCGAGTGCTGGTTCGCGCGAGGTGCCGCCCACCAGGTTGCCGTCGGGCAGGGCGATGAGGCTGGCCGGGCAGTGCCACTGCAGCACACGCTCGTGCGGGATGACCTCGGTGGTGCCGGTCTCGCGATCGTAGATCACCAGGCCGCCGCCGGTGTGACCGTACTCGGGCATTCCCCCGTAGATGATGTGCCGCCCATCCGGGTGCGCGAGGATCGTATAGGGACGCTCGGCCTCGCGCTTGGCTTCCGGCGAGAAGTGGACGATGCGCGGGTTAGTGTCGGGATCATCCCTGCGCGTGGGCACCCACTCGTCGGCGGGCCGCCACTCCAGCAGATCACCCATGCTGTAGCTGCCCACGTAGATCAGGTCCTCGACAGCAGTCACCGTGTTCCACTGCCCATAGATGGGGCGACGGTTCCACTCATCTGCGCCCGGATCGTACTGGAAGAAACGCTTGGGGTGATAGGTTCCACCGGTGACGGTACCGTCGGCAGTGGCTATCAGCCCCATCGGGGAGGCACCACCGCCACTGTAATCGAAGCTCACCTCGCGCGTCTCTTCTGTATCCGCATTCTCCACCACCAACAGACCCTCGGCTAGATCGAGTCGTCTGACGCGCTCACCGCCGGGCAGGTCGCGGTGGAAGAGCCCCTGTGAGCCGGTTATGATCGGCTTGCGGTTGATCTCCGGGCGCTCGTCGAGCCTGGTAGCTCGCCCCGCGTACAGTTCGTACCACTGCTCGCCGATACTGCCGTAGACCCGGCCGTTGAGGTCGCGGTGTACGCGCACCGTACCAAAGCCACCTCCGGCCGGGAGCGCTTCATCCGGTGTCACGAAGCTAACTGCACCGCTTTCACGATCGAGGATCGCGATACGGCCGGCGGCGAGGTCGATTCCCACGTAGATCCATCCCTGATCGTCGGCCGCCATCGATCTGGGGTACTGCCGAGAGGGATGCTCGTGGATCGAGCCGTAATCACGGAAGTCGCCGGTGGCGGGATCGTAGCTTGCCACTCCCGCGTCGGGGTAGGTGGCCGCCCAGATGGCACCCTCGTCATCCTCGGTCATGCTCATCGCGGATCGTGGGATCGTCTCGGCGGTGAAGCTTATCTCCCCCGCGAGCGGATCGAACTCGATGAAGTGGCCCGCGAAGTGAGTGTAGTACCTCCCGTTGCTGGCGAGTATCGATGCGTAGGGCGCGCAGCGCGTGGACGGCGGAGCGTGCTCGACCGTCTCCCCCGTCTCCGCGTCTATCTGCAGCAGCGCGTAGGTATTGCCGGTGTCATAGAGCCAGACGAGCACCATGTCGCGACCTTCGGCGTCGGCGACGCTCACGATGCCGCGATTGGTGCTGACGGGGGCGGCGGGGCCGTGGTCGATGAAGCCGTCACCTAGGTCCACGCTTTGCGCAATCGCAGTTTGTCCCGGTCCGGTCATGGTCATCACCGCAATCGCGATCATAACAGGTAGGTCGGTGGGCATCAATCCATGTGCTCTTATCATCATAAGCCGTCCTCCAATAGGATCATTGCCGCGTGTCCTCCAGTCTGTCAGAGGCCGATTTTTGCGGCGTGTGCTCGCTGTTCTCGGGGCGACCGGTGCCGGAAGAGTGCGAATCGATTACCCGCGTAACATCCCTGATTCACGTTCTGCCCAGCACCCCCTGCTATTGATCCTGCGGGACCTGCCATGACATCAGATTCGTGCCGGTGCCAAAGTATATGCGACCGTCAAGGTAGGCTCCGCCGGTGCCGATGCGCGACGGAGGCTCCGCAACCAGCTTTACTTCGTATGTCTCGGTGTCCAGCCTGGCGATGCCGGCGTTGAGCAGCAGATATATGCGCCCGTCGGAAGTCGGGACAAAGACGCGTTCCGCCTGCTGCCCCACCGTTGCGCCCAGTTGGTCCGCATCGAAATAGCTCGAGTGCACCAGCGACCTTTCCACCGGATCGAACACGAAGAGGCGCTTGCGGTCGGCTATGCCGAAGACCGTGCCGTCCGCGCCGATCATCATGTCGGTGTAGCGCACCGCCCCGGTCAGGACTGCATCGCGCCACTCTACCTGACCCGTCGCAAGGTCAAGCACGTAAAGCTCCGCTACGTCGGCCATGCGCTCTCCTCCGAGCGACGGCGTCACCGTGGTGCCGCACAGCACCTTTCCGTCCGGCAGCGCCACCATGGTGGTGGTCGACTGATCGTGCAGCAGGTCCGTGTCAGTCAGCGCGCTCGCCGTCTCGGTCTCTCGATTCCAGATGGTAAGCCCGCCACCGCTATCGCCCCGATAGGGAATCCCGGCGAGTATCACGTGGATTCCGTCGGGGTGAACGAGAATGTCCGCCGGCCGGTTGATATGCCGGCTCTCAAGCTCGATGGTGTTTACCAGATACCGTGGATTACTCTCCGGGTTCTCCCGGTCGGTATTGACCCACTCCCGCGACGGATCCCACTCCAGCATCACCCCGTAGCCATACCCGCCGACGTAGAGCAGGTCATCGTCCGAATCTAGGGCGTTCCACTGGGTGAACGGTTCACGCCGAACGAAATCGTCCGTCCGTGGGTCATAGTTGAACACCTGTTGCGGGATGTAGGTTGAGCCGATGATTGTCCCGTCTGGAGCCGTCGCAACGCTCATTGGGTGTCCGCCGCCGCCAGTGACCTCGAAGCGCAGTTCTCGTGTGTCGCCGGTATCAGGATTCTCTATCACGAGGCGACAATCTCGGTTATCCCACAGGTCGACCTCCACGACGCGTTCACCGCCGGGCAGATCCCTGTGCTGGAGGATGAAACTGTCGCTGGCATAGTGCCTGCGCGGCACCTCGGGGTGACCGTCTCGCGCGATCACCTCGCCGCCGTGCAGCTCATACCACTGCCCGCGACGGGTTCTGCCGTACACCTTCCCGTCCTCATATCGCCACACCCGCGCGTGGCCACGGGTCCGTTCGTCATCCTCCGTCAGAACCGCGAAAGACCGCCCCGTCTCAGGATCGAAGACCACGATCTGCTCCTCTCCCGGTCCATTGCCGATGTACACCCACCCATGATCATCCACCGCGATCGTGCTCGGGAACTGGTCCCAGTTCTCATCGTGGACCGCCCCAAAGTCTCGGAACTCGCCGGTCGCCGGATCGTAGCGTACGACGGTGCAGTCCGGATTCGTGGCTGCCAAGATGCGCCCCTCGTCGTCCTCGGTCATGGACATGGCCATGCGCGGGGCGCTCTCCTGGACGAAGGTGAATTCGCGGCGAACCGGATCGAACTCCATGAAGTGGCCGCCGAAGTAGGTGTAGTACCGTCCATTGCTGGCAAGCATCGAGGAGAACGGGCAGTCATCGTCGATCGGTCTCGGGACCTCCTCGACCTCCCCGGTCTGAGCGTCGATCACGGCGAGAGCGTAGGAGTATCTTCGGTCAAAAAGCCAGACGAGGACGACCTCATTGCCCTCACCATCCACCGTGCACGCCATGCCGCGATTGCTGTTGGCGGCGCCGGCCGGCCCGTGATCGATAAAGCTCTCACCAATTTCGGCCCTTTGGGCTTCTACGCTCATTGGCGCCATCATCGCGATGACGGCGACTGAGATAGTTACCATCCAATCGAATTGGGTGCCACGAAAAACTGGCTTCAGGCTATCGCAAACGGCAATGTACTCGTTCACGTCAGCGCGTGCTCCTAATGTACCAGTATTCGAGGGGGCCAGCGCAGACGTTAGGGAACTCGGCCCCAAACGGTGAGGTGCTTGTCAGCCACCTCGCGTGCCCGTCGTAGAAGCCGACGTTGGCGCCGCCGTTATGGCGGCCATCAACGTAATACCACGCCCCGCCGTGCTCATCGTAAGGGCTTCCTCCGTGAGTCCAAAAAGCGATGTCGGTCACGAAGTTCTCTGCATCGGAGACGTATGCCGTCTCCGCAGGCAACTCAATCTCAGGCAGATAGATCGGCGTCGGTCGGCCGTCGATGCGGGTGCCGTCCGGCAAAGTGAATGCTCGTGCACCACCGCGATATCCGCTGGTCTGGTTCACAAGTCCGTAGTTGAAATTGCTCCAGGTAAGCGATGTTGATCTCGTGCTCGGGCAGGTGAATATTTGCTCGTTCATCACATACGGCATGATCTTCTCGTGCCAGTAACTGTTCATGTCGGCGTCCAGAGATTCGGGGACGGCCTCACCGAAGTCCTGTGCGTACATTAGCGCCCCGAGGGTGATCTGCTTGATGTTGGACAGGCAACTCGTCTGCCGCGCCCTCTCCCGTGCTCTTGCGAATACCGGGAACAGAATCGCCGCCAGGATCGCAATGATTGCGATCACCACCAGCAATTCAATCAGCGTAAAACCTCTCCGTCTTACGTTCATTACACTTGCCTCCTCAGTCTATTGGCCTGAATGTGTTGTGTCGGTCTGCGCACGTACTAACGCGATCACTCGACGGGTGGTACCTCCCAGGAGAAGAGGTTCACTCCCCCTGCGAAGTAGAGCCGTCCATCGAGGTAGGTCCCGCCGTTGCCTAGGCCACGCGGAGCCTCGGCGACCATCTCAAGCTCGTAAGTCTCAGTGTTCAGCAGCGCGATTCCGCCGGTGAAGAGCGCGAAGATGCGCCCGTCCGGGACCTCGATAAAGATCCGCGGCCCCTGCTGATGCACTGACGGGCCGAGTTCCTCAGGAGTATCTTCGAGATGTACGATCTGCTGCTCCTCGGGATCGAAGACAAAGAGGCGCTCGCGATCGACGATCCCGAAGACGTTCCCGCCCGGGCCGACGATCATGTCGTTGTAGCGCTCGGCACCATCGATAAGAGCGCCGTGCCAGGTAACCTGCCGCGTCTCCATGTCGAGGATATAAAGCTCGGCCACCTCGGCGATCGGTGTACCGCCCATCGCCGGCGCGATTGTGGTACCGCCCACCAGCGTACCGTCGGGGAGTGCCACGAGGCTCGCCTGTGAGTGCCACTCGACCAACTCGTCGTGCTTGATGAGTTCCGCGGTCTCGGTTTCTATGTCATAGAAGACCAGTCCGCCGCCGGTGTGGCCGTATCCGGGTGTGCCGCCGTAGATGACATGGCGACCGTCGGGGTGCGCCAGGATCGTGTACGGGCGTCCAACGTCAGGATGTGCTCGGGTCTGTGCGAGGTAGCGCGGATTGCTGTCAGCGTTGTCTCTGGTGGTCGTCACCCACTCGCTCAGCGGGTCCCACTCCAGCAACACGCCCTCGGTGTAGCTGGCGATCCAGAAGCGATCCTCGGTGGTCGCCACAACGTTCCACTGGCCGTAGCACTCGCGCCTGATCCACTCGTCCGTCTGCGGGTTGTAGCTGAAGAAGCGCTTGGGGTGGTAGGTTCCCCCGGTGATGGTGCCGTCCTGTGCCGCGGTAAGGCCCATGTTCGATGCGCCGCCCCCGCTTATTTCGAACTCCAGCTCACGCACCTCTTCGGTCTCGGGGTTCTCGATCACCAGCCTGCCCTCGACCAGGTCTAGTTCCCGCACCCGC
>PXBW01000351.1 GCA_003566775.1 candidate division WS1 bacterium | reverse complement strand
CGACGCTGACGTCATTCACCAGGTCGTCGCCGGAATCCATGTCCGCTTGCGTCACGGTGTAGCTGATCGTGTAGATCCAGGCTTCACCAACCGCCAGGCTGCCGGCAATGATCGGGTTGCCTTCGTCGTCGAAGGGGCCCTGTACCGCTCCCACGTTCCCGTCCGGCAGCGTGTCAGTTACGGTGATGCCGGTCAGACTGATGTTGCCCGTGTTGGTGACCACGATCTCGTAGGTCAGTTCCTGACCTGCGGCGGTCACCGAATCCGGGCTGTCTGCGTCCAGCGTCTTTTCGATCGTCAGCGCCGGGTTCTGCTCGACCGGCACCGCCACCTCGTCTTCGCTCTTGCACGGCACCTGGTCGGTCACCACGGTCGCCGTGTTGACCAAATCGTCACCCGCATCCAGATCGGCCTGAGTGACCGTGTATTGCACCGTGAAGGTCCAGGTTTCGCCGACCTGCAGGATCGCATCGGAGTCGATCGACTCGTCGGGATTGCTCAGCGTGATCGTCGTTCCGTCCGGCTGGGTGTCGGTCACCACCACGCCGGTCTGGTCGATATTGCCGGTGTTGGTCACCAAGATCTGGTATTCCAGGACCTGATCGACTTCGTTGACGGTTTCCTCACTTGTCAGGCTCTTCTCGATCGTCAGGGCGGGCTGTTTCAGAATCAGGCCCGCATCGACGTTCGGATTGCTCTCGCCCGACTGTAAAACAAATTGCGGCGTGAAGCCTGTAAGGGGATCGGGGTCCGAATTATTGGGGCCGTCCAGGCCCTCTCCATCCGCGTCCTGCGGCGAGAAGAAGTAGCCGTCCGGCGGGATGAACTCGACCGAATAGCTGCCGGGCGGCAGACCGCTGAATTCGTAGAATCCGGGTTGATTGTCGGCATCATTGGTGGTCAGCGTGGTCTCGACGAGATTCTCGTCGGCGTCCCGCAACCTGACGACCACGCCGTTCAAGCCGATATCGTCGGGATCCTGGATACCGTCTTCGTCTACATCGATCCACACGTAGTTGCCGATCGAAGCGGGCTGGTACAGCCCCGCATCGATGTAGGTGATCTGCTCGCCCGAGCCCGCGGTCACCGGGGCCGCGGCGCCCGTGAGCGGATTGGCGTCCGAGTTGTTTTCGCCCTCGAGACCAACGCCGTCGGCATCCTGCTGCGTGAATTCGTAGCCCGCCGGTCGGGTGAACGTCACCGTGTACGTGCCGGGCGGCAGGTCGTCGAACAGGTAGGCGCCGTTCGCGTCCGTGGTGGTCGTCCGGGTGACCGACATCCCCGCGCCGTCCGTCCCGGTCAACGTCACCGTCACGTTCTCGACGCCCGGTTCATCCGGACCCTGTATCCCGTCTCCGTCCAGGTCTTCCCAGACGAAATCCCCGATCGACACCGGCTCGTACAGACCCGCGTCCTCGTAGTCGATCTCTTCGCCCGACTGGACCGTGAACTGAGCCGTGTCCCCGTCACTGTCCGCGTCGGAATTGTCCCCGTCGGTCAGCACGCCCGTCTGGTTGGTGAACACGAAATCACCAGGAGCCTCGAATTGCACCGAGTACGTGCCGGGGACCACGTTGAGGAACTGGTAGAAACCGGGGTTCTCGTCCGGGTCGTCCTCGGTCACCGTGGTCGCGACCACTTGCCCGCCCGCGTCCAGCAGGTTCACCGTCACCCCGTTGAGCCCGGGTTCATCGACGTCCTGGAAGCCGTCGCCGTCCAGGTCCACCCACACGTAGTCCCCGATCGACGCCGGCTGGTACAGCCCCGCGTCCACGTAGTCGACCACGTCGCCCGAGCCCACCGTCACCGCATCCGCCGCGCCCGTGTCCGGGTCGGCATCCGAATTCGCACCGCCCGTGAGCCCCTGACCGTCCGCATCCTGCTGCGTGAACTCGTAGCCCGCCGGCGTGCTGAACGTCACCGTGTACGTCCCGGGCGGCAGGTCGTCGAACAGATAGGCGCCGTCGGCGTCCGTGGTGGTCGTCCGGGTGACCAAATTGCCCGCGCCATCGGCCCCGCTCAGCGTCACCGTCACCCCTTCCAGACCCGGCTCGTCCACGTCCTGGAGGCCGTCGCCGTCCAGGTCCACCCACACGTAGTCCCCGATCGACGCCGGCTGGTACAGCCCCGCGTCCACGTAGGTCACGTTGTCACCGGGGGCCAGTGTCACTGCGGCCGTCTCGCCGGTGATCGGGTCGGCGTCTGAGTTCTCCTCGCCGTCCAGGCCCTGATCATCGGCATCCTGCTCCGTGAACACATAACCGGCCGGCGCCACGAAAGTAACGACGTAGTCGCCCGGGCGCAGATCCGTGAATTCGTAGAATCCACTGGCGTCCGTCGACGTTTGCCGGGTGATCGAATTCCCCGCGGAGTCGGTGCCGGCAAGTTCGACAGTCACGCCTGCCAGACCCGGTTCACCCGGTTCCTGAATGCCGTCGCCGTTCACGTCGACCCAGACGAAATCGCCGATCGAGGCGGGCGGCAGTTCGCCGAAATTGTAGTCTTCGCCCGTGGTGTTCGAACCGGCGGGAATTACGATCTCCGTGATCGCGTCCGCATCCCGCGGATCGCCGCCATCGGTGCCCGTGCCACCAAACTCGGTGCCCGGAGTGTCCCGGCCAT
>PXBW01000248.1 GCA_003566775.1 candidate division WS1 bacterium | reverse complement strand
TCGCCACTTGCGCCCCTTCGCGCGCGAAAGCCCGCGCGATGGCCGCGCCAAGCCCGCGCCCGGCGCCTGTGATCAGGACAGTTTGTTCGCTCAGAGGCAGGGTCATGCTGCTGTTCCTTCTTTTGGGGTTGTGTCGGGCCAGCTTTCCAGACGCCACGCGCTGTCCCAGAACATCCATTCCAGCAGCGTGCTTTTGGTGAAGGCGGCTTTCATCCGCGCCTGATCTGTCGCGCTTGCATCCGCGCCCAAGCGGTCGGCCAAGGTGCACATGCGGGTGACGGCGGCGTCGAAATCCGCGCCTGCATAAGTATCGATCCACGCGCGATAGGGATTGTCGGCGCTGGCCTCGCCGTGGATGTCATGGCCGACATCGCAGTAAACCCAGAAGCAGGGCAGCAAGGCGGCGACGGCCTCGGCCACAGTGCGGGTTGTCGCCGTGGCTAGCAGGAAGCTGACATAATGCGCGCAGGCGGGGCTGGGCGGGGTGGCGGCAAAAGCCGCAGGGTCCACCCCGAAAAGCCCCATGTAATGCGCATGCAATTGCCGCTCGACCGCGATGGCCCCAGCGCCGGAACTGGCGAGTTGCGCCACGGCCTTGGCATCCGGGGCGCTGGTCGCGGCCGCAGCAAGCGCGCGCGCGAAGCCTTCGAGGTAATGCGCGTCCTGAATGATGTAGTGTCGGAAGACCTCTTGCGGCAATGTGCCATCGGCCAGCGCGCGGTTGAACGGCATGGCGCGGATATCCGCGCAAAGCTGGGCGTTGTCTGCCAGCACAGTTTCGGTAAAGCTCATTTTGCAGCCTCTTTCATGTTGTGGAAATGATGAACCGGGCCATGCCCACTGCCGACGCTCAAGGTATCCGCCGCAGCGATCGCCCCCGACAGCCAGTGTTTCGCGCGCGCCGCCGCATGCGCAAGCGCATGAGCATGGCCCAATTCGCAGGCCAGCGCGGCAGACAGGGAACAACCCGTCCCATGGGTGTTGCGCGTGGCATGGCGCGGGCCGGGAAGCTCGGTTGTGCCATTGGCGCTGATCAGCAGGTCGGGGCTGCTCTCTTCCGCCAGATGCCCGCCCTTCATCAGAACCGCCTGCGCCCCAAGGGCGCGCAAGGCCTGCGCCTGCGCGGCCATGTCGTCCAGCGTGGCGGCGGGCTGACACCCTAACAGGTCAGCGGCTTCGGGCAGGTTGGGGGTCAGCACACTAGCCATTGGCAGAAGCGTATCGCGCAAGGCGGCCACGGCATCCGCAGCAAGCAGCCGGTCGCCGCCCTTGGCAACCATCACCGGGTCCAGCACGATGGGCGCGTCCAGCCCGTCCAGCGCCTGCGCAACGGCTGCGATGATCTGCGCTGTGCCCAGCATGCCGATCTTGACCGCGTGAATCTGGATATCGGCACGGATGGCCGCGATCTGGTCGGCCACAAGCTCGGGCGCGACCATCTGCACGCCACTGACACCGCGCGTATTTTGCGCTGTGAGCGCGGTCAGCGCCGCCATAGCATAGCCGCCGCGCGCCGAGATGGCCTTGATATCGGCCTGAATGCCCGCCCCGCCCGATGGGTCAGAGCCAGCAATGGACAGGATATTCGGGATCATGTGCGCCTCCATTCATCGACAAGTTCTCGCGTCGCCGCTTTTGGGTCGGCGGCGCGGGTGACAGCGGAAACCACGGCCATACCGACCGCGCCTGCGGCTTTGACGGCCTTGGCATCGCCACGACCAATGCCCCCGATTGCAAAACACGGCAGACCTGCGCGGGCCACAATCGCCGCAAGCTCGTCGAACCCAATCGGGGCCGCATGGTCGGGCTTGGTCGCTGTCGCGCGCACAGGGCCTGCGCCGATATGGTCCACACCGGGCGGGATCTGCGCGCATTGGGCCAGCGTCTCGATGGACAGGCCCAGAAGCTTGCCCGCCCCAAGCCGCGCGCGCGCCTGCGCAGGGTCGCCATCGCCCTGACCAATATGCAGGCCATCGGCATCGGCGGCCAGCGCCACCGCTAGCCGGTCATTGACGATCAGCTTGACGCCCAGCGGGTGCAGCCTGCCCCTTATGGCGCGAGCCAAGGCGATCATGTCAGCATCACTGGCGGTTTTGTCCCGCAACTGCACCGCCCAGGCCCCGCCATGCGCCGCCGCAAGCGCCTGATCCAGCAACGACAGGGGCGCGCCGGGGTCGGTGATGACATAGACAGGACCGGTCATGCTGCGCTGACCCGCGCCCCGGCAGACAACGCCTCCGGCGTCAGCGCGGCCAAGGCGTCGAGGAAGCCGGGCTGAAAGCTGCCCGGCCCCTGTGCCGCCCGCGCGGCCGTTTCCGCCGCCAGTCCATAGGCCGCAAGGGCCGCGACTGTGGCGTCAAACCTTGGCCGCCCCGCGCAGAACGCGGCAATCACGCCATTGAGCGAACAGCCCATCACTGTCACTTGCGCCATCAGCGGGTGGCCATTCGCGACCCGCACCCCACGTTCGCCATCCGTCACGAAATCCACTGGCCCCGACACGGCCACAAGGCCACCTGTTGCGCGGGCCAGAGCGCGGGCAGGCTCCATCGCGGCCTCGACACTGTCGCCAGCATCCACCCCGCGCGCCGATCCGGCGAGGCCCGCGAGCGTCAGCACCTCGGACGCGTT
>PXBW01000344.1 GCA_003566775.1 candidate division WS1 bacterium | reverse complement strand
CCATGGCCGTCGCGGCGCCAGGCGCCGCGGCGGCCTTCCCTGCGCACGCCACAGGCGCCGCCCGCCGGTCCGCTTCAGGCGGTTCGCAGCCGCACCTCAACAAGAGCAGTGCCGCACATGTTCATCTACCTTTTCTATCAGAAATACCTGATCCAGCCGGACATCTTCTGGGACGCGCATCATGTCGGCATGCTCTGGGGGCTGGCGGTTCTGTTCGACATCATGCTCCTGCTCGTGCTCTATGTCGCGTTGCAGGCCGTGTTGGCCTCGGGCACGGGGCAGCGGGCCCTCGATGCGCGAGATCGGCTTTCAGGGTTCGCGCGCCTGCTCGCGCGGATCGACCGGGTCTTCATGGTGATCGCCGGTCTCTTTCTTGCCGCGATGGTGCTGACGACCTTCCTTTCGGTGACCGGCCGGACCTTCTACAGGTCAATCCCGGACGACATCACCTTTGCGGAATGGTTCATGGTTGCCCTTGTGGCCCTGATGCTCGGTGTCATCCAGGGCCGTGATGAACAGATCGAGGTGACCGCCATTTCGGACTTGCAGTCCTACAGGGTCAATCTCTGGCTCAGACTGCTGGGCCTCGGCATCGGCGTCGCCGCCGTCGGAAGACTGGCGATGGTCGCTGTGGACCGGCTGCCGAGAAACTTTCTGGAGATCACATACGGGTCCCTGTACCAGCTGCCGGTATGGCCCGCGCGGCTGGTCTTCGCGGCCGGGATAGGCTGGTGGCTGGCGCGAATTGCAATGCAGTTCGTGATGGCACCGGCGGCCATTCGCTGTGCCGCCCGCAGCGACCTGCAATGGCTTGACCTGACACCCCTCATGTCGCGCGATGGCAAGGGCGAGCCGGATATCGTCGAGAAGCTGGCAGATCAGCAAGACAATCACAATGAAGCCGGAGGCGCACGTGGAACGTGAACTTGTCGGTGCGCTCGGCGTTCTCGTGATGATAACGCTGATGTTTCTGCGCGTGCCCGTCGCCTTTGCCATGATGGTGGTTGGCTGGTGCGGGATCGTCGTGTTGCGATCGACAGGCGCGGCCGATGCCGTGCTGTCTGCGGATACATTCAGGATCCTGCTCAACTTCGACCTGACCACGATCCCCAGCTTCATGCTCATGGGCTATATCGCCTATGTCGCGGGCTTTACCCGCGACGTCTACGAGGCGGCGCGCCAGTGGTTCGGACGGCTTCCGGGGGGCCTCGCCGCCGCATCCACGATCGGCTGTGCCTCTTTCGCGGCCGTTTCCGGCTCCAGCCTTGCGACCTCGGCGGCGATGGGCAAGATCGCCGTGCCCGAGATGCTGCGCCACAATTATGACAAGGGGCTCGCGACCGGGGTGGTCGCCGCGTCGGGCACATTGGGTTCGCTCATCCCCCCCAGCGTGCTGATGATCCTCTATGCCATCTTTACCCAGCAATCCATCGCGCTGCTGTTTCTGGCTGGCTTGATCCCCGGGATCATGTCGGCCGTCATCTACATCGTGATGATACAGACGCGGGCCTATCTGAACCCGGCACTGGCGCCCGGAATGACGCAGGCCATATCGTTTCGCCAGAAGATGGCCGCCCTGAAGGGTGCCTGGGCGATCGTCGTGCTGTTTCTCATGGTCATCGGCGGGATCATGTCGGGCATCTTCACGCCGATGGAGGCCGGCGCGATTGGCGCGACGGGCGCTTTTCTCATCGCGCTCCTGTCCGGCCGCCTGACAACGGAAAAGGTATCTCTGGCCTTCATCGACACGCTGCGGCAAACCGGTGCCATTTTTGCCATCATATTTGGCGCGATCGTGTTCACACGGTTCATCGCGCTTTCGGGCGTTGGCCAGTATCTGGCCGATGCGGCGTCGATCTTCAGCGACCGTGCCATCCTGGTGGTGATTGCGCTGTCCGTAATCTACCTGATCCTGGGCACCTTCATGGGGCCGATCGAAATCATGCTGATCACGCTGCCCATCGTGATCCCGGTAATAGACAGCTTTGGCCTGTCATTGATCTGGTTCGGGATCATCATGATCAAGTATCTGGAAATCGGACTGATAACGCCACCATTGGGGTTCAACGTCTACATGCTGAGTTCCGTTGTGGGCAGAAAGGTTCCGATCACGACGATCTTCAGGGGGGTCACCTGGTTTCTGGCAATGGACGTTGTGACCTTGGCGCTGCTGATCGGATTTCCCGCAATCTCTCTCTTCCTGCCTGACCTTTACACCGCCTGGACATCATTCCTGCGTGTCGAGGGGCTGCAAGCGGCCGAAGCAATCCGGCTGTGGATCACCGGCGCGCTTCCGTGATGGCGGGGCAGGGCGCTGCATGCCGACCTCGGCGGGATGAAACGGGACCGACGTCGGACGTGCACCAAGCCGTTCGCAAGTGGAACGTCAGTGGTCAGCCTGGCAACGACCGGCCCGGAAGAGCGCCGAGACATGCAGTGTAGTTCTGCAACCACTCGGCCCAACGCTCCATGCCGATCATCACGTCCCGCATCGCCTTGGCGTGCCTGTCGCCCTGGTGCGAGAAGTCACGATGCGTCAGTGTTGATTGCCACTGAGATTTGACCCGGCATTGTCACCGAGAACTGACCCACCCAGTTGTTATGTTCTACGTGTCATTCTGGCGTCAATGCTGGTGTTTCCCTCCGT
>PXBW01000064.1 GCA_003566775.1 candidate division WS1 bacterium | reverse complement strand
GTGTCAGTTCTTCCACTGCGGCAACCCGCGCTCAACCTTCGGGCACATACTGCGCGTGGACATGGACAGCCATCGCAACCGGGTCGATCACTGTTATTTCACTGGCAGCAAGTCGATGAGCCTCGGCCAGCGCATCACCGGGGATCCGGAGGTCGGCACCGACAACCGCTACGATCACAATATCTTCCGCGACATATTCCGCTACTGGATCAACGGCCAGGAGAACATCCAACTCGGGCAAAATCCAATGGACCTCGGCGATCGAGTACCGCGGGCGCTCATTGAGCGCAACCTTTTTGATCACGCCTGGGCGGACCCGGAGATAATCTCCAGCAAGTCCTCGCGTAATCTGATTCGGCACAATCTCGCCGCCCACTGCAAGCGGGCGGCGTTCGTGCTGCGCGGCGGACAGAACTCGCGCTTCGATGGCAACGTGGTGTACAACTGCCACGGCGGGGTCAGGGTGCTCGACAGCGGGCATGAGATAGTGAACAATCTATTCGTTAACAACCATAGCTACGGGGTCAATCTGCAGACCGGAAGAGCGGAGGGGCGCCTGCAGATCGCCGCAGATGAGACTCTCGTCGCTCATAACACGATTATCAACTGCTCACGGGGCATTCATGGAATGCCGCCCACGGAGGATAGGCCGCATGTGGCGAGCCGCTGCCGGATCATTAACAACCTTATCATGGGCTTCTCCGGGATTCTGATGGACACCGAAGCGCTGGAGGAGCAGGATATTCGGCGTAATCTGCTTTGGATGGAGCGCGCCGCAGAAGCTGGCGAGGTGGGTGCGGAGGCGATCATCGAGGATCCGCTATTGAGCGGCGACGGTATCTTCCTGCGACCTGCAGAAAACAGTCCGGTGGTGGGCGTGGGGTCGCCGCTGCCTGAGGTAACCCACGATCGCCTCGGCCGCGTGCGCCCGCACGGAGAGGCGCCGGACATCGGAGCGGAGAAGATCGGCGCACAGGAACCCGAGGTTCCGGTGGTGCTGCCACCGATCCCGTCCGCACCGTTACTGGAATTGGGGCTATATCGTGGAGAGATGCTCGAACGCCAGGCCGGACAGGATCCGATGGCCAACTGGCAGGTTGACGCCTCGCGTGATGATGAGTCTGCCATGCTTCAGGACGCCAGTGCGAGGGTGAGCGAGGAACTCCCGGCCGAGCTTATGGTTCAGTGGAGTTGGCGACCCGCCGCGTGGGAATCTACCGCCAGCCTTATCCTCACTGGCCCAAACGACTCCGAATGGAGCCTTTCCTGGGGCGGCGTCGAAGACGGCGGGCGCCCAAGCAGCGTGATCGAGTTGCGTGACGGATCGGGCGATCTCCTGGCGCGGGGAACTGATGTGGTTTACTTCTATCGCGACTTCGATCCCAACAGGTGGCGAGGCCCGGAAGAGCCGCTCGACGATCGATGGTACGACTTCACACTACTGCTGCGTCAGGAGAGCCTTTACCTGCTTCTGACCGGCACCGCGGCGGGAGAGCCGGTGCCGGTAATGGTCTGGAATGCGCGAGACACCGGCGTCGATGCGCCCATCAGTCTGACGATCATGCAGGAAGGTCGGGGCTGGTGGCGTGACCTAACGGTACATTCTCTGGATTATGTGGGCGATCAGCAGCCCGCTGCACCTCCCAATCTGGAGGCGCGCGAGCATGGTGGCTCGCGCATTGAGCTTACCTGGGGAGACCCCACGTATAACGCACGTGACTACCTCTTCGAGGTCCATCGCTCGATCCGGCCCGACTTCACACCAACCGCCGAGACGATAGCCGCGTGGGGTGTAGGGGGCACAGGATGGAATGACTTCGACGTCGAACCGCAGTCGCAATACCACTATGCCGTGAGGGCGCGGAACGCGCTGGGCCTCACATCTGAGTTCGTCTTCACCGCCGTGCAGAGTGGTGAGGGCGGCCCACTCTACCTGCTGGTCAGAGCCTCAGAGGTTCATGTGATCGAGTCGCCGATGGAGCTCGAATCACACCCGGGGGATAAACCCGATTTCATCTGGGCGCCGGGTGCGCCGAACTCCACTGATGCCGTGCCCGAGGACGGACGCGCCGACTTCGCGATCAACCTTACAGAAGCGGGCACGTACCGTCTCTGGGGCCTTGTGCTCGCCCCCGACAGCGGCACAGATTCGTTCTACGTGGCGTTCAACGACGGGCGCTACCGCGACTGGCACACCGGCATTCATCCACGGTGGAGTTGGAGCCCCATTGCGGAGGAGATCGATCTCGAGACCGGAGACCATGTGGTCTCCTTCAAACACCGCGAGTCGGGAACGAAGCTCGCCGCGATTCTGCTCACCGACGATTCAACATGGGACCCGGCCGCACGCTGATCGCGGATCAACGGTGGATTACGTCCGTCGGGGTGGCACAGATGCGCGTATCTCGGGCCTCACGCGTAAGCTCATCTGAATGAGAGAGGCGATCAACAGCATGCAGAAGGCGCCGATGCGTCTTCTCGTGCCGACCATTCTCTACTGTGTCGTGGCATTGCTCATTCCCATGCACAGGGCCGCGGCAGACTACGGTGTCCGTGACGTCATCAACAGCGCGTGGGATCATCCGCTGGTGACCGACGCGGAGGTCGTGCGATACATCACGAACAGGCGGGCGGTGCTGGAGACCGACGGCGG
>PXBW01000046.1 GCA_003566775.1 candidate division WS1 bacterium | reverse complement strand
TTCTCGGCATTCCCATCAGCACCACTCACTGCGTGAGTACCGCCATCATGGGAGTGGGGGCGACCAAGCGATTGTCTGCCGTGCGCTGGACACTTGCAGGAAACATCGTGCGCACGTGGATACTGACGTTCCCCGGCTGCCTGGCACTTGGCTGGGTGCTGGGAACGCTGTTTCGGGCGATAGCATGACAAAAAGGGAGGGCCGCACGAGCAAGTGCGGCCCTCTCCTGAATGTACCTCAGTCTCAAAGACTAGAGCATAGGCAGTTCTCTGCCGATCTCGGTGAGCTGCCGGATCTTTGTCTGGGTATCCAGTATCTGTCCCTTCTGCTCCTCGGCGTATCGTGTCGCCTGCTCGTACATGTCCGCGATGCGCGGAATGTGTGATATCTGTGAGAGAATCAGGGTGAGGTCGATGTTGTGCTTCTCTCCCGGGAAGTCGCCGCCACGGATAAGAGCGTTGGGGGCGATCTCTGAGATGTGATCGCTGATCGCCTTCACCATGTCCATATTCATCTCTTTGGCCGGACCGGACATGACGTAGATGCACTTCGCGACATCTCGCGTGCTGCACGCAATGGAGAGATCCGTGATGGCGGCATCAAGCGCCTGAGTGCCGCGGAAGCTCTCGACCGCCTTGTCGCGGAAGCGCGACTTTCCGATCTCCCAGGGGAAGCGGAAGGCCGGCAGCTCAGAACGGCCCACACCAATTGCCGTCCAGCCTTCGAACGAGGCGATAAGGTCGCCCGCATCAACAGTCCGTGCCCCTACATACTTGCGAGACGTGACCTCTCCCGCACACATCATGTCATAGAATGGTTCAACGACGATGCGGTTGATCTTCTCCATATTGTTGGCCAGGCTGGAGTCTTTCTTCACGTAGCGCTGGTTGTCCGCCACGAATACGGCGTCGGCCACCTCGTAGGTCGACTTAAGCGACGTAGCGCTGTTGTAGACCGTCCGGGCCTCGCTGAACTGCTCGTGTTCGAATGGCAGCACCGCCAGGGCGTATACGGGCTTGTTGACGTAACGCTCCTTCAGCATCTTCACAATGACAGGGAGGGATCCCGATCCTGTTCCGCCTCCGGTTCCTGCGATCACCAGGAAGGCATGGGTCTCGTAGAAGCGTCGATCGCCTTTGAGAGCCTCCAGGATCTTATCGCCGTCTTCCCTGGCCAGTTGCGCGCCGAGCTCGTTGATCTTGCCGACGCCGTGACCGAGGGTCTGCCTCAGCCCCATCAGAATCCGGTGTGAGTAGTCGTTCTTGATGAATCGCAGGCCGGTAAGATCAGCCTGATCTGTGTTCGCCGCGACCACTATTGGCGCGATAGTCGCCTTCCTCTCGGACTGCGCCTTGAGGTTCAGCCTCGCGAAGTGATCCGCTATGCGGCAACCGCACTGTCCCAATCCAATAACCGCCAGTTTCATAATCTATTCCTCCGTTCGGTCTGCACACTCGTGCGTTTCCGTCTATCAGTCGTAAAGTCCGACCCTGTCTCGAATTATCAGTACGTAGACCAGGGCGGCAATCAGGATCACCGCAAGGGCGGCGATGACAATAAGTGCCCACGTGGGAAGGAGGCCGACCTTGAAAGAGCTCGATGCGCTCCAGCCGCTCTCATTCATTGCGCCGTCGACTGCCTGCACCCGCCAGTAATAGGTCCCGTACGGGAGTGCCTCCTCCTCGCCCAGGGTGTATCTCATCTCGGTTCCCGCCGGAGAAACGGTGACGTTGGAGCTCTGAGCCACCAGTCCGGACTTCGAGATCAGCACCTGGCTGAAATCGGCGGCAGTTGCGATCTGCAGGCTGTAGGTAACACCGCTGGGATCTTCGACGACTGTCCAGGCGAGGGTTGGGGTCTCCTTGCCTATCAGGCCGATGCGTTCTCCGGGTTCCGGCGCCCTGGGTGCAGGGGTCGGTGGAGGCGTGGAATCCATCTCGAAGATGCGGGTTATGGTGGTATCATCGAAAGTGACTGTCACAGTCTGCTCGGGTGTGTGGGTGGCTTGTGGATGAGTCGCGGTGAAGGTGATCGGGGCCAGGGTGCCATTCGCACCGGCGGTTCCGGTACCCTTGGTCTGGCCGGCGTAGGCGACGGTTACGGTTGCATTCGCGGGCAGCCCGTAGGCGCTCACCTCTATCTCGGTCCCCACATGGCCTTCGAGGGGTTCGATGGTGAAGGAGGGTTCGACCTCAAAGACGCGTGTCTCGACGTCGCGCTCGCGAGTCTCATCTCCCCGTGCACCAATCTCGTGCTCGCCCATGCTGGCTTCCGGGACGGTGACGCTAGCCTCGAACAGGCCGTCTACATCGGCCGTAATGCCGGTCTTAATGGCTGTACCATTGAAGAGGATCTCGATGTCGCTCTCACGGTCCCCGAAGCCGCTGCCTTTCACGGTGAATTCCGAGCCCACAGTGCCTTCCTTCGGGTCGATGCTGATGCCGGGCGTCACCTCGAACGTGACGGGTACCACGTCTGCGTCGTCAGTGTAGTCGCCGCCGGCGGTAATGTCGTGCAGTCCCTGGCTCGCCTGCGGCACGATGAAGCTTCCGGTCCATGAGCCGACGTCGTTGGCGCGGATGTCATCGACCAGCTCCACCTCGTCACCTTCGAAATAGATAATGATGTCTTCGCGGTAGCCGAACCCGGTGCCCCTGAC
>PXBW01000177.1 GCA_003566775.1 candidate division WS1 bacterium | reverse complement strand
TGTGCTCAAACAGCATGGCCTCGGTCGAGCGGTCGGCAAAGGGCCGCCCCCACGCGGCATGGAAGACGTTGCCGCGCGCGACCACGTAGCGATTCCTCGTAAGCTGCCAGGGGCAGTGTCCAGTACGACTGATTGAGCAGCCCTCAATCAGCACATGGTTGCTGTAGGAGATGCGAGCCATGTTGCCGCCGATGTGCTCGCGAATGACGCTGTCCGTAATTCGAACCTGCTCGCACTCGATGATACGCAGGGGCAGGCTGGCTGTCGCCTTCTCCATCAGGCAGTCATCTATCGTGAAGATGCGCCAGTTGCGGGAGGCCGCAAATGTAGCACGCGGATTCGGCAGTGAAACCGGAGCCCTGGCGGCGCTGTTTCTGACCATAAAACGCCTCAATGCAAACTGGGCTGGCCGCTCATGGACCAGTAAGAACACTGCACGATCACAAAACGTTAAAGAAGCCAATCGTTAGATTATGATACGGACCCAACCTGTAGTTGTCCCTTCTGTGTCCCCTCTGGTCCCTAAACGTCGGCTTCAACCCGCTCGACTGGCGCCTCACTGTCCACACGGCTGAGTTGGTGACATCCCCGCCGGAGAAGCCAATTTCTGTCGGCTCGACTGAAGCCTCAGTGATCTCAGACGGGGTCGGGTCACCATTATCGGGCGGTGCAGGCGGTGAGATCGCCATTCTCTTCCCCAGACCCCGACCACGGCACCATCAGCAGCGGCGCGACTCCCCATTTTCGTATTCCCGAAATGCCTCCTTCGGTCATCACTCGGTAGATCCCAATCTCAGGGCTCGTCAGCGCACCAGTTGCAGTGGCGCGAGTGCGCTCGCCTGCTGCCCATCTTCGGTCCGGGCGGTTATCCGGATCAGGTACATGCCCCCCGGCAGTCGTGTGCCGCGATCACTCATAGCATCCCAGAGCAGCGTCTCGGCCCCTGCCTCCATCTCGCGACCGCGACAGACCGTGCCGACCTGCCGACCGGCGATGTTCATCATTTCCGCATTGACCGTCGCCGCGGCGGAGAGCGTCACACGCAACTCTACGTTGCCACCGCCCGCAACAGATGCACTTGCGGTCGCCACCAGCACGCCGACCTCGGCGGGCACCACCTGCACCTCGAAGCGCCGCACCTCGCCCGCCTCACCCGCGGTGAAGCTGTACCCCTGCGAGGTACGCATGTAAGTGCGCTTGCCTGTGGCTGTGTCCACCAGCATCGGACGGTACTCATGCGGGACTTCGCTGAGATCAGGCCACTGCAGCGTGACCTTCGCGTCCGCCACGCCCGAAGCTGCCTGTAGCGTCCAGCCGGGCCCCTCGCCATGTTGCTGCAGGTCCACGCCGAGCCTGTGGCCGTCCTCCACGATGCTCAACTGTACATCGGTGCCGAAGCTTGGGGGTAACTGCATCCGCCTCGGCGTTGCCGATTGACCGACCACCACCTGTACGCTTGAGCCACTGTCAATACCGGCAAGTAGCGGGATGCTCCAGTCGCCCTCTGCCCTTTGGGCTGCCGGACGCGGCGCCGCAGACCCGGCTTCCATAACCGACGGAAAAACAAGCTCCAGCGGCTGATTGCTGTAGAACCAGTAGCCCTCCCACGGATTTAGCCGGTCATGTTGACCGATTGGCAGGACACTGTGGTCGCAGACCAGTTCGTAGTTCGAGCCCTCACGATAGGCCCATGCGTAGTCTTCGCAAAGGCCTTTATCCCGGGCCTCGGCGAGGCTCATCTCGGTGCCGTTGTGGCGCACCTTCAGCGCGCCTTCGCCAAGTATGCTCCAGCGAAGCTCGGTGGGCCGCGGGTTGCCGATCTGCGACCAGCCAGCGGGCAATGGTATAGCCAGCGCATCGTCGGACGGTTCCAAACCCGGCACACTCACCTCGGTATCTGTTCCGAATTGCGCCCAGTAGCCCTTGCCGGGCACGCTCTCTGCCGAATCAAACCGGGTATACCCTGTCGGATCTTCATCATAATACACATAGGCTTCTACGGTTTGATCCCACCGCGCCCACTTTCCATCGTCGAAGCCCAGCTGCGCGGGATCTGGATTGTCTGGAACAAGCGGCAGGGCTATCATCTGCATCCCGCGGCGGAACTGATGACCTCTGCCAGGCACAACCCGCTGAGTGAAGGAGGCGGTGGCTGTCAGATTCTGATCTTCAGAACACGTCACCGTCACCGTGATAAGGTAGTCACCGGGAGCTGTGGAAGCTCTCCAGGTAGGATTCTGTGCGGTCGTGTTGTCGAATCTTCCGCCGCTCGCGCTCCACTCGTAACTGAGAGCATGGCCGCGATTGTGCTCTGCGGTCACCGAGCAGGCGACCGAGCCGCCTGAGGCCACCGGGTTCGGATCGCCCTCGGGACCGGCGGTGATCGTAACCTCGTGCTCCACCGGCTCCACCTGCTGCTGGTAAGAGGCGGTCGCGCTGATGCTCGAATCCTCGGCACAGGTGACGGTCACGCTGATCGTGTATTCGACCGCGGCATCGCTGGTGTTGGAAGGCGCCGTCCACGTCGGGTTCTGCGCGCTGGCGTCATCGAAGCTGCCGTCGCTCGCGCTCCACGCATAGAGCAGGTCATGCCCGCGGCTGTCCTCGGCCGTCACCGAGCAGGCGACCGAGCCGCCGGATGCCACCGGATTCGGATCACCC
>PXBW01000081.1 GCA_003566775.1 candidate division WS1 bacterium | reverse complement strand
TTCGTTATCGAGACCTCAGAGGGCTTAAGATTTACAATTGTTCTCTTATCTCAAAGATAGACGCCTTCCCTAAGATTAGTATTGATGATGCTTTCTCAGGTAACATCCCTGAGATGCCTACCAAACACGATGTATTTATAGACGGATATATGGGAATTGGAGATAACATCTGGCAAAGGCCATTCATAAAGGATTTATCTAAAAAGAATAAAACCATATATCTTAGGACTTTTGTCCCTCAATTTTACTGGGATATTCCTAATATTAAGTTTGTCCATCCTAGAGAAGATAAATTCAAGTCGCACAATGGGAATGCTGATAGGTTTAAAGACTGGGTTGAAAAGCCAAATCTTCCTGTTCTAGATGCTCCTTCTTACT
Source organism: candidate division WS1 bacterium (assembly GCA_003566775.1). Lineage (GTDB taxonomy): Bacteria > Armatimonadota > Zipacnadia > Zipacnadales > UBA5352 > UBA5352. The sequence goes on along the minus strand of PXBW01000081.1, from coordinate 2,283 downwards.
GGAAAGGGTTTTGCGGGGGGATAGGAGTAACTGATTGCTTTAAGAATGCTTGGGGCAATGATGAGTATGATTTTCATCTTCCGGTTAAGCCAGGTTGGGTTAAGGAAGCCGGAAAACTTATTAAGGGGATTAAAAAGAAAATATGTGTTATACATTTTCCTGTTATTAGAAACGAATGGAGTTGCCCCTCAAGAGACCCTAAGCCGGAGTATTTACAAATGCTGGTGGATAAGTATAAAGATGAGTATTATTTTATTTCCCTAGCAGATTTGAAACACGAAGTCTTTACTGAAGAGCCTAAGAACATAGACAAGGCTTATCACAAAGGAGAGCTTAGTTTAGAACAGATATTGGGGTTAATCAAACTGGCTGATATGTCTATAACAGGAAGTTGTTATCTATTGCCTATAAGCTTAGCCATTGGAACTAAAACTTTCTGTATTTGGGGAGGTTCTCAAAAACCAGAGTTATTTATAGACCAAAGAATGAATCTAAGCAATTATGGGCAAGCAGTCCCAGAGCCTTTTTGCAACTGTTTGTCTAAAACTCATAAATGCAAGAGAGATATCCCGGAAGAAGAGATAATATCTAATTTTGAGGAATTAAAGAATAGGAAACCTAATCTTATTATCTGCAGGATGACTCCTAAACATACCAATAAGCTCCTAAAGAATAAATACTTAAAGAAAAAATATAATTTATTTATTTTGGATGATTATAAATTTAAGAAAGATTATTCAGGAGATTATGAAAAGCTCTTCTTTAGAGGTTCTTTCTTGCCTAAGGAAATTAAGGAAATGCAGTTTGACAAAGCGATTATCTCTCAGAAGGAATTCCCTTTGTCCGAACAGATTGCTAAAACCTTAAGAAAGAAAGGAACTAAGGTTGTTTGGAGTGAATCCTTCTTTGATAAAAGATTACGCTTTGACACTTTAGGATTAGACTATTGTCCGGAGAATGAGATTAAGCTTTACGCTAAAAGATATTCCCCTAAGAAAATAAAGTACCCCAAAGAAACCAGAGAATCACAACCTGAAGAAATATCCTCAGAACAAGTATTTGAGAAATATAAGCTGAAGAAAGATAATTACATAGTTATTCTCGGCCAGTCTATACATGATATGAGTCTTAAATACAGCAGAAACTCTGATGTTAAAACCTTCAAAGAATATATAGATACCTTAGCAAAAAGTAACCCACAAACTACCTTTCTTTTTAAGAACCATCCCAACTATAAAACAGAATGGGCAGATAAGGTTAGTGAAATTAACTTTGTAAAAGATTATCCTAATATAATTCAAATTGATGAGAGCTTAAAAACCCTTTTTAAAACATTTGATTTATTTACTGCTTTTAGTTCAACAACTATATTTGAAGGATTGATACAGAAAAAGAAGTTTGCTACGGTAGGGTATCATTTTTGCGATGATGAGAAATTAGTCTACCAGTTAGATAGCAAAGAAAAGTTTTCAAACCTTTATGAAAGGCTTTCTGACTTTAAAATAGATTGGAAACTCAGGAGAAAACATCTAGGATTTATTTGCAATGAGTACACTATTCCGGCAGGTTCCAAAAGAGTGATTGATAAGTTAGAATTAGCCCATGAGGAGTTTTATTATGCTTTATGAAGAATTAAAAGATAGATTCGGAGAGGAAGTAGTTAGACACCCTTCAGTAGCTAAGGGCAGAGAGGATATCCTAATTGGTTACTTGGAAAGAATAAAGCCCAAAGTGGTTTTAGAAATAGGGACAGCTCTAGGATTGTCCTCAGCCATGATAGCAAAGCATGCTGAGATAGTTTACACAATAGATATATTTGCTCACCCTTTAAGAAAAGAAATTTGGAGATACCTTGGAGTAAGAGATAAGATAAAAGACTTTGTGTTAAATGATGCTGAGAAGAAAGAACTCTGTAAGGAGATACAATTTGATTTTGCTTTTGTAGATGGAGACCATTCTTTTCCGGGAGTTAAGCTAGACTTAGATTGTGTTAAAGACAAATGCGATAAAATATTGGTAGATGATTATAAAGTTTGTAAATGTGTTGAAGAATTGGTTGGCAATGTAGAGGGATTTAATAAAGAATACAAAAGAGGCTTTGCTTACTTGGAGAGAAAATGAAAAAGGGAAAATATATAATCGGAGGCAATAATGTCAATAACCAAAGCTAAGATATTAACCGCAGTGAATAAGAGACTAGCCAGAAATGAAACAGACATTGACCAAGAACTAAAGGCAGTGCTGGAAGATGTTGCTTTAGTAATACCAGTTTTTAATTCTACT
>PXBW01000128.1 GCA_003566775.1 candidate division WS1 bacterium | reverse complement strand
GTTATCTCGATGGCACGGTCTCGCTACTCGGCCGTCGGAGGGATGTACCGGACCTGTTACACGCCGCCGACGTGTTCGTGTTGTCATCGCGACAGGAGGGCTTCCCGATTACGATTCTGGAGGCGATGGCGGCGGGCAGGCCGGTGATAGCGCCGGACGTGGGTGGTTGCGCGGAGGCGGTGGTTCAGGGAGAAACCGGTCTGATCGTGCCGCCGGAGGCGCCCGAGGCCCTTGGCGAGGCAATCATCACGTTGCTGAATGATCCTCAGCGCGCGCGCGAGATGGGGGCGGCCGGGCGCGAGCGTGTCGGAGCTGAATTCACGGTCGATCGCATGGTCGAGCAGCATCTGGAGCTATACGACAGTCTGATTGATGGAAGTGCGTGAGCAGGGGCCGGATGGCCCGAAAGTGGTTGTGTGAAGATCGATAGCCGCCGATATCGTGCAGGCTACACCTGCGCGTGAGGCGGCAGCGTGGCAGGCATATCCTTCTCCCGCCGGAACTTCCTGCGAGACTCGGATGAACCTTCGGCTTTGACATTGCGTCTACTATGCTGCATAGTAGTAACTACCGCTTGTAGTATGAGGCGCACGACGCTCTCAGGAGGTGGCCGAAGTGCATAACACCGGGAGGCTTCTGCTCTGCGCTACCCTGCTTGTCAGTGTTGCGTGGCTGAGCGGCTGTGCGGGCGAGGACGACTACCGCCACCGTCCGTCGCCGACAAAGCTGCTTGAGATCTATCTGAATGTCGCCACGCCGGAGGGTGAGCCGCTCGAGGGCGCGACAGTCTGGGTGGACGGCTCGGCTCAGTCGCACAGGACCGGTGACAGCTATCAGCGGCTGGACAGTTCGTTCCCGCCCGACTGGCGCGGGTGGGAGTACAACTGGGCGGGTGGTCCTTTCCGCTTCGACACCAGAGACTTCCCCCGGCACGGAGCGAACATTGAGATTCTGGTGAGCAAGACCGGGTGGCAGACGCCGCGTACCACGATCCCCTTCGGTCATGACGCTCCGGACGACCTGTTCATGCGTCAGACCTTCGTGATGGAGCGTCAGGTCGGTGCGGCGAGCGTGGATTCGCCGGACACGGAGGATGTCCATGACATCACCGAGCCGCCTGAGATCATCTCGATCAGCGATCCAGGCTGGAGGGGCTGAGTCACCGCACAAGCACGCCGGAGACTCTGTCGCCATCGGCTTCGCCGAGAGTGACGCGCACGAGTTGTCCCGTTAGCTCGTCATCGCCTTCGAAGAAGACGTTGAGATAGTTGTCGGCGACGCCGGAGAGGCGCCCCGCCTCATCGCGGGGCGTCTCGACCACTACTTCGAAGGTCTCGCCGACCGCCGCCTCTGCGAAGGCCTCGGCCTTCTCGCGGGAGAGCGCGCGCATGCGCGTCATGCGCCGCTTCCGGATTTCCGGGTTCACCTGGTCGGGCATCTCCGCGGCCGGGGTGCCGGGCCTTTCGGAGTAGGTGAAGACATGGAGATAGCTCACCGGCAACCGCTCCACGAAGTTGTGACTGGCCTCAAACTCCTCGTCGGTCTCGCCCGGGAAGCCCACCATCACGTCGGCGCCGATGCCCACCATCGGGTCTCGCTCACGGATCTTCGCGATCAGATGACGGTACTCGGTGGCGCGGTATGGGCGGCGCATTCGCTCGAGGGTTGCGTCACAACCACTCTGCAGGGGGATGTGCAGATGGCGGCACAGCTTGCCCTCGCACGGCGCACCTGCAGAGGGGTCAAGCGAGCGGCCTCCCGCACAGACCATCTCTACGAGTTCATCGCTGATCTCCATCGGCTCGATACTGCTCAGGCGCAGGCGCTGCAGGGCATCAATCCGACACATCTCGCGCACAAGGTCATCGAGGGTCAGCGGTGGAGTGAGATCCCGTCCGTACATTCCGAGGTGTATCCCGACGAGCACAACCTCGGGATGGCCCGCATGAGTTAGCATGCGTGCCTGACGCAGTGCCGTCTCGGGGCACACCGACCGGGAGGGGCCGCGGGCGAGGGTGATGGTGCAGTACGCGCAGGCGGCGTCACATCCGTCCTGCACCTTCACGAAGGCACGGGTGTTTGAGGGGAAGTGCGAGATGAGCCGGTCCGGGGAGCGGGCAGGATCTGGCGGGGTGCTGATGAGTCCGCGCCGGGCCAGCCGATCGGCGGCTTCGCGCGCGAGTTCGCGCTTGCGCTCGATGGGTGCCACAAGATCCACGACCTCGAGGGCCTCGATGATCTGCGGCTGCATCTGAGCGTAACACCCGGTGACGATGAGGATGCAGTCGGGCCGGCGGCGTCGCGCTCCCCGGGCGAGGCGCCGGGTGTCGCGATCGGTGCGGTGGGTGACCGTGCACGAGTTGATGAGGTAGACCTCGGCGGGTTGGTCGAAGTCAACCACCTCGAAGCCGAGAGTCTCGAAGTCCTCGCGAATCTGCTCGCTCTCGTACTGGTTTAGTTTGCAGCCGAAGGTCTTGATTGCCACGCGCGTACGGTCGCTCACCGTGACTCACCCGTCTCGTTGATTGCTTGCGGGCGCGCGAGTCGCTGTGCTATAATCGTGCGCACAGTGGAGGGGAGATCTGAGGCACGACAAACGGCCGGGCGCAGGGCCCCGGCCGCGGAGCGGATCAACACCGGCGCGTATGGGATCAGCCGCGCGCGGATTTCTTGACTTTTCCCGCCTTGAGGCACGATGTGCAGACATGAATGCGCTTCGGTGCTCCGTCCACGATCGCGCGCACACGCTGCAGGTTCGCTTTCCAGGTGCGCTTGGTGTGTCGCTGTGAGTTGCTTACATTGTTTCCTGTCGTGGTGCCCTTGCCGCAGGTGAAACACTTAGCCATCGGGGTGCATCCTTTCCGCAAAGTGGGCGCGCGGTGGCGCCCACTGTTAGTTCCTTGTGTGTTTGATGATAACACAGCGCGAGTTGTTTCGCAAGCAAAGCGGTGCGGTTGGACCGGCTCGCGCACGGCGTTCGCGACCCGGATATAGCTTGAAGATAAGGCATGCGCGTGAGGTGAGCAAGATTCGTCGCCATTCGCAGCATCATCCGCTCTATCCCGACTGGGTTGACCCGGGTGTCCCGGAGGAAGCGATTCCGCGCATAAGCGGAAGCGCGATGCCCGGTGGTGTGTTCATGTCCACGGGGAATGCGCGCAGCGCCGGTGATCTTGTACTGCTCGGCACCGGGATGTCGATAGCCACGCTGGGTGCACTAGGTCTGGTGCTGACCTTCGCCATCTCGTGGGTGCTGCAGCAGGTGTACGGGATTCCCTTCGCGCACGTGCTGTTGATGTTTCAGACGCGGGTTGATCCGGACGTGGGGCCGTGGGTGGACGTGGGGCTGAACCTGATCATGCTTTTCTCATTCCTTGTGCTGATGCGGATCTCGCCGCTGTCGGGTTACCATGCTGCGGAGCACAAGGTTATCGGAGCTATCGAACAGTTCGGTGAGCCGAAGCTTGAGTATGCTCAGATGATGCCACGGGCCCATCGGCGCTGCGGGTCGAATCTGCTGGCGGGGGTGTTACCGCTGCTGTTGCTCGCAGAACCGCTCTGGCGGGTGAGTCCCCTGCTATCAATGGCGGTTGTGTTCTTCGGCTGGATGTTTCGCTTTCACCTTGGGTACCTCATCCAGGCGATCTTCGCCACCAAGGAGCCCAGCGCACGGCAGATGGAGGCCGGTCTGGAGGCCGGGAAGCGCATTCTGAAGCGCTGGCGCGAGGGCGCTGGAGAGCGGATTCCGCCCCTGGTGGTGTTCTGGCGACGCGGGCTCGCGCAGATGTTTGCGGGTATGCTGGTGGCTTTCTGGCTGTTCAGCCAGCTTTACGGACAGCTTCATATCCTGCTCGATTTCTGACCACCCTCGCTCTATGCCGAATATAGTCGGCATGGAGTTGCTCTTACGGAGGCCCCGAGATGGCCGAATCGGAACTGCTTGATGTACTGACCGAAGCTCTGCGCGCCTGTGTCGAGTGTGGCGCGTTACCCAGATGCGAGACCGAGATCAGCCTCGAACATCCGCCCGATCCCGAGATGGGCGATTTTTCGTGCAACATCGCGATGCGGATGGCGCGGGAAGCGGGCATGAGCCCGCGCGAGATTGCAGCGGAGATCATCGACCGCCTCCCCGAATGTGCGGCGGTGGAGCGCTGTGAGATCGCGGGGCCGGGCTTCATCAACTTCTATCTTTGCCCCACGTGGCTGCAGGACACGGTTCGCAATGTACTGCTGGAGGGCGCGGAATTCGGGCGCTCCAACCGGGGTGCGGGTACGAAGATACAGGTGGAATTTGTGTCGGCGAATCCCGTTGGCCCGCTGCACATCGGCAACGCCCGAGGCGGCCCCTACGGCGACGCCGTGGCGAATCTGCTCGAGGCGGTCGGCTATGAGGTGGAGCGGGAGTATCTACTTAACGACGGTCCCGACAACACTCAGTTTGGACTGTTCGGGGCATCGGTGCAGGCGAGGATACGCGAACTGCTGGATCTCGAATGGGAGATGCCCGAAGACGGCTATAAGGGCGAGTACATCATCGACTACGCGCGCGAGTTGATCGAGCGGCATGACGAAGAGACACTCGCCACAATCCCCACGGACGCGGACGGTCATTACCGCATGGCGATTCTCGCCGAGGAGGTCGTGGTCGAGGAGATTCGCGAGACGCTGGAACTGCTCGGCATCGAGTTCGACAGTTGGTTCAGCGAGCGCGAACTCTTCGAAGAGGGTGCCATCGACGAGAAGATCGATGAACTGCGTGAACTGGGAGTCGTCTATGAGGAGGATGGCGCCCTGTGGCTGCGCACCACCGAGTTTGGGGATGAAGAGGATCGGGTCGTAGTGCGCCGGAGCGGCGCAAAGACCTACCTGATGACCGACCTTGCCTACGTTGAGAGCAAGCTCGCAAGGGGCGCGGATCACTGTATCTATGTCTGGGGCCCCGACCATGCGGCACAGGTTCCGAGCGTGCAGGCGGGAATGGCCGCGGCCGGGGTCGATCCCGGTGTCACGGAGTTCGTGATACATCAGATAGTGCGGCTCACCGAGGGTGGGCAAGTAGTCAGGATGTCCAAGCGCGCGGGGAATATCGTGACCCTGCGCGAGTTGATTGAGGAAGTTGGCGCGGATGTTACGCGCTTCTTCCTGCTGTCACGCTCGATCGATTCGCATCTCGACTTCGATCTTGAGCTTGCGCGCGAGCAGAGTGAGGAGAATCCGGTGTATTACGTGCAGTACGCACATGCGCGCATCTGCAGCATCCTGCGCGAGGCCAGTCAGCGCGGGCTCTGCACCGATGATCTGCATGAGGCCGATCTGACGCTGCTCGAACACCCGGATGAGCTTCGGTTGATGCGCTGGCTGGCGGACTATCCCGGCGAGGTGGCGGATGCCGCCGAGCGGCGAGCGCCTCATCGGCTTGCGCATATGTCACGAGACCTTGCCCAGACATTCCATCAGTTCTACGGCACATGCCGGGTAATAGATCTGGATGCTACTGAGCTGTCCAGCGCGCGTCTTGCGCTGGTGAGTGCAACACAGACGGTGCTTCGCAACCTGTTCGGCCTGCTCGGCATCAACGCCCCGGAGGAGATGTGATGAGACGAAACGCGCCCTTGCTTGCCATTGCGGGGATCCTGGTCGCCGCCCATTGCGCGCAGGCGGCAGGAATGCCGACGGTGGCAGTGGTAAAGGGGGACCTGCTGGGCGGCGCAGGGCCGGAGACCGCGGAACTCAGTGAGGAGCGCTACCGCGTCGTCTGCGATCTGCTGGAGGCCGCGGGTATTCCCTACCGGGAGACTTCCGATACGCTTGTGGAGCGCTGGGGGCTGCCCGACGTGCCGGTCGCCATCCTGCCGTTCAACCGGGCGGTGAGCGACGAGCAGTTGCGCCGGCTTCGGGCATTCCTCGACCGCGGCGCCGCGCTGATCGTGTTCTACCCTGAGCGAGCCGAACTCGCGCGCGAACTCGGCGGCCGCCCGGGATCCATCTCGCGCGAACTCTATGCCGGACAGTATCACTCGATGCATCGGGTGGACCGCTCGGTGCATGGTATGCCCGCCAACCTCGTTCTCGACGCGCGGATCGTGCGCGAGCTTACCCCGACAGCGGATGGACGCCCGGTATACTCCTGGCGGAGTGCAACCGGATCGGCTTCCGGCACCGACGCCGTAATCGTGTCAGATAATGGCGCGCTGATCGGTGTCCCACCGAGCGAAGAGCACGCGTCTCGTCTCAAGCTGCTGCTGCGCTCCCTGGTCGGGCACTTCGCTCCGAAGATGTGGGCCGCTCTTGCGCCTCGCGATCCGAGATACATCGGTCCGGTCGGCCATCATGGCTCTCTCGCCGACTTCAACGCCGCGCTGCGCCGGGCGAGCGGAGACCACCTCGAGGACTCGCGCAGTGACGTTCGCCAGGCATACGAACTGCTCGCAGCCATTCCGGAGTTGATCGCGGACGGGAAGCAGGATGAGGCGATCTCCGCCTCTCGACGCGCCGAGGAACTCGCACAGAGAGCGTGGTTCCGATCGTATCCCTCGGCGACACCCGAGATTCGCGGCGTCTGGGCGTCGAACACTGTACACGGCGGCTGGGATGACGCCGTCCTCAGGCTTGCGGAGGCGAACTTCAATCTGATGCTTCCCTACATGGCATCGGGCGCCGCCGCGTACTACCCCAGCAGCGTATTGCCGAGCGCGGCGAATATCTCAGGCGACCAACTTGCGGAAGCATTGCAGGCGGGACGCAGGCACGGAGTGGCCGTGCATCCGCGGATCCTCGGTCTGTTCACGATGGGCGCCACCTCTCAGACACGGGAGCGGCTCAGGCAGGAGGGTAGAATCGCCAGATGTCCGGACGGACACGATAACAGGTGGCTCTGCCCGTCGAACCACCAGAATCGCGCGCAGATCATCCAGACTGCACTGGAGATGGTGGGCACGTACGGAGCGGAAGGCGTCCAGTTCGATTACCTGCGGTATGCATGGACCGACCGCTGCGTCTGCGGGACCTGCCGCACACGCTTCCAGAATGACACGGGAATTACCGTGCGAAACTGGCCCCGTGACGTGATTGAGGGGCCGCACAGGAGCAGATGGCTGGACTGGCGGCGCGAACTGCTGACGTCTCTGCTGCGCACGGCGCGCCAGCGGGTCAAGGAGGTAAACCCGGACGCAGTGGTCTCGGCGGCGGTGTTCATCAACTGGGAGGGACATCGTGACAGCTTCGGCCAGGACTGGAAACACTGGGTCGATGAGGGTCTGCTGGACTTCGTATCCCCGATGACCTACATGGCGGACATGGAGAGATTCCAGAACTGGGTGCGCAAGCAGCAGGGTTGGGCTGGCGATAACGTGCCGGTCGCGATGGGCCTCGGCCCCTTCGCCGACATCGATCCGAAGGTGTGTCCCCAGGGAGTGCTGGATCAGATCCAGGCGTCGAGGCGTCTCGGCTCCCGGGGCTTCGTGCTCTTCAACTATCAGCAGGGCCTCGCGGAGGACTACCTCCCAGTGCTGTCGCTCGGCGCGACCAGCAGTCCGGCGGCGATGCCTCCGATGGGAGGTTAGGTCACGACGCGGCAGGTGCGGAGCCTGTCAGCCACCCGATGTCGCGCAGTGACATGTATCTCGCACGCGTGCCGCCGGCGGATTGGCACGGTGCGCTCTCGGTGATGGGAACACAACGCAGGAGGTCGCAGATCATGCATCAGGCACTCGCCGCACTGATTGCCGTCAGCCTCACCTCCTGCGCCCTGGCTCAGGAAGCTCCACTCATGCCGCCCACCTCCGATCCGGTAAGCTTCAGCGCGGTGGGGGAAGATGCGCCCGGGCTGGAGGGAGTGCTTTCGATCCCCCGGCGGCCCGATGCGCAAACGCGCGTGTCGGGCGTCGTGGTCTGTCACCCGAATCCGATGATGGGCGGGACGATGAACGATCCCGTGATGCTGGAGATCGAGGATCGGCTGCTTGATCTCGGGATCGCGGTTCTGCGGTTCAATTTTCGCGGTACGGGTGCATCAGAGGGCGAGCACGGGGCGGGGGAGATCGAGGCAGATGATGTGCTCGGCGCGGTCGCCTTCCTTCGCGCACAGGAGGCAGTTGACGCCGAGAGGGTCGCGGTTGCCGGCTACTCTTTCGGCTCCCTGATGGCTGTGCAGGCCGCCGCACGTGATGAGGCGATTGCGGCTGTCGCGTGCATCGGCTTTCCGACCGGACAGGACCTCGTGCGAGCCGCAGACTTCCCCTGGCTCGCGAACTTGACCCGGCCGTTTCTCTTCGTCACCGGCACCGCCGACGAGTTCTCCTCCGTCGCGAACATCATGGCCCTTCGCGAGCACTACGCCCTGAACGCCCGCGTGCTGCCGATCGAGGGCGGCGATCACTTCTTCACGGATGCCGCGATGCGCTCGAGGATGGGCATCGAGGTGGCACAGTTCCTCTCGGTGCAACTGCTCGGCGAACTCTGAGCAGGCACCACGTTCCCACTGTCGAAATCCCCGGATGAGACCTGTCAGAGAATGCTGGAGGCGGTTCTTTGCAGGTCGGCCCGGCAACACGAGCACGGAAGCGAGATTACCTGGTGAGGAGGCAGAGGGATGGATCCGGTGACACACTTCGAGATACCTGTGGATGAGATGAAGAGGGCCCAGCGCTTCTATGAAGAAGCTTTCGGCTGGACCTACATGGCACCAAAGGAGGGCATGGAGGGGGAGTACGAGATGGCGATGACCTCGGAGACGGCTGATGATCACAAGCCAGCAGAGCGGGGTCGGATTGACGGGGCACTGTTCGTCCGTGACGATTCATGTGCCGGCCCGATGATCACAGTGAACGTAGAGAACATCGATGAAGCCGTCCAACGCATCGCAGCGGCAGGAGGCGAGATCGTGATAGCTCCGCGAGATGCCAATGGGCTGGGGCGTTACGCTCGCTTCCGCGACACTGAGGGCAATGTAATGAGCCTGTGGGAGAGCGCGAGAACGTAGGGCGTGACGAAAGTGCAGCGAGGGCTGCAGGTGCAGGCTTATCACGCAGGCGGGCGAGGGAGGCGAGCACGCGCATCGCGGCGAAGGGCCTTGCTGATTGATATCAGTCGGACACGACCATCGGGAGGATAGCCATGAAGGTTGGACTGAGCGGGATCATCACTCCGGCGGAGTGGAGCTACGAGGAAACGCTGCAGAATGCAAAGGATGCGGGCTATGAGGCGTTGGAGGTGTGCTTCCGGGATGACCGGGACACCGCCTTCGACAGCCTGACCGACGACAGGATCGCCGATATGGTGAAGATGGCCGAGGACATGGAGATAGAACTGTGCGCGGCGGTTGGATCGGGAGAGCCACGCCCTAACATCATGACCTGCGACGAGGCGCGCCGGAAGGAGAGCATAGAGGAGATCAAGCGTATCCTCGAGGTGGTGAAGAAGCTCGGCATTGATACCTGGCTGCTGGTGCCCGGACGAGTCAACGAGGAGTGCCATTACGACGACGCTTACTACAACGCGCGCGAATCGCTGCTCGACCTGGCTCCGTTCGCCACAGAGACAGGCGTGAAGATCGGAGTCGAGTATGTGTGGAATCGCTTCCTGCTCTCTCCGATGGAGTTCAGCCGTTTCCTCGGTGAGATCGGCTCACCGTTCGTGGGACTCTACTTCGACACCGGCAACATGGTGATTCAAAGCTATCCCGAGCAGTGGGTCAAGATAGTGGGCAACGGTATCGTGAAGGTGCACGTGAAGGACTTCCAGCGCGATGGCTATGAGTGGAAGCCCCTGCTGGAAGGAGATGTGGACTTCCCGGCGGTGATGAGGGAGCTTCGCAACATCGGTTACGATGATGCACTGATCTCGGAGGTCAGCCCCCGGCTCGAATCGCTCGAGGCGACCGCGGAGAAGATTCGACAGATCATCGAGATGTAAACGCCTGTCCGAAGTGGGGTTCCGTCTCTCTCGCTCGCTCCGAATTGCTTCACAGAGGCGGAACTCCACCTATTGGCGTCGCCATGCCCGCGTCGCAGTGAGTCCTCGCCCGGAGGTAGATCGTCATGCCACGCAGCGCCTGCATCGCACTCGCACTGGCAGTCGGCGCAAGTATTGCTTGCGCGCAGTCGGTGCATCTCAGGACCGCAGATGGGTCCTGGGTGGAGGTCGAGGCCCGGCAGCAGCAAGGCAGGGTGGGCTTCACCATCGGGGCGGATCAGACCGATGCCGGTCGCACGCTGATAGTTGTCAATCCGCCCGACTGGATGGTACTCGACGATGAGACGGCCCCTCGGGCCGCCGGCTATGCACTCGGGGAGCACGAGGGCGGGATCGCCGCAGGCGAGACACTCGACCTCGGTGGGATAGGCACCGAGCCGCCGCAGCTTGTCTTCGAGGTGACCGATGACGACAACCCGGTGGACGCGCAGTCGGCCCGTCTGAAGATGGAGGGGCACCCCAACCCGGAGATCACGGTGCTCGAAGAGGACCGTGAGGAGCGCAGGGCGCGGATCGCGATCGATTTCGGGGAGCTTGGGCCCGGTGCGTATCACGCAACGCTCGAGGTGACCGACCTCGCACCGCTCGCGAACACCCTGGAGCTTCCCCTCAGCTTCTCGATTGCAGGGGCACAGATCGCGGACGACGGGCAGAGCATTGCCCTGTCCGCGGGAGGCGCCAGCTTCACGGTGCGGGCGGAGAGGCGCGAGAGTGTCATCGTTGACGCGGCGGGGGTCGCGGCGTACATCACCGTGCAGCCTGAGGATGAGAAGCATCTCTACGTGCGCGAGTTCACCGATGTGGTTGACCACGGGGGGCGGGACGGCCTGCGCGTTATCGAGGCCGAGGTTGCGCTGATGAACATCGATGGCGAGCCGGTCGAGGCGAAAGATGTCGGGGCCCGTCTGAGCTATCGATTTGCGCTTCATGCCGATATTTCGGCGCTCGTGGTACGGAGCGTCGCGACGAATCTCGTGGAGCCGCGCACCATGTACACCTTCTGGGGGTGGCTGCCGGGTGATGGATACGTAACCCCGGACGGGGAGAGCCACGCTTGGTCGATGAGTTACGACGACATCGGGCGAATCGGCCGGGTCCATTTGCCGTCCGCGGGAGCGGATCCGGGCGTTGGATGGATCTCAGACCACTTCTTCGGTGAATCGCGCTTTGGGACGATGCTTCTGTACACCGAGCCGAGGAGACCGACGATCGGAACCGGGGAGAGTGTGGAGATGAGCTTCGCGCTCACTCCGGCCACCGATCCTGAGCAGGTTCGCCTGGTGGCGGAGCAACTGGTGGAGGAGGGACTGCTGCAGTTGCCGGAGTGAGGGGGAGGGAGGGGGAGGGAGTCAGACGAAATCGCTGTGACCGCCGCGAACGTTCCAGAGAAGTGCCACCATCAGCGCCGCGAGAGCGGCGCCCCCGGCCCAGAGACCGATCACCGAGGACCAGCCGATTGTCTCAGCGAGGTATCCTGTGAGCGCCACGCTGAGCGCGGCGCCCGCGGAGCCGAAGAAGTTGATGAAGCCGCTGGCACTGCCGGCCGCCTTGCGAGTTGCGATGTCCATCGCCATGGTATGTACCACCAGCATATCCGGGGCGTAGGTGCATGCGCCCACCGCCATGAGGTAGATCACCAGAAGCCATGTAGCCTCCACCGGCACCAGCGGGAAGACAAGGCTCAGCAGGGCGAGCATGACCAGCATCGGCACCACAATAGGCGCGCGCCTGCCATCGAGCTTCACATCGGTAAGCCAGCACGCGATGAAGTTGCCCGCAATGCCGCCGATCCAGATGACCGCGGTGATCGATGCGGCGCGTGAGATACTGGCCCCCTGTTCGGTGAGATAGGTCACCGCCCACATTCCGAAGCCGTAGCGTGTAATCGTTATTCCGAAGAACGCGACCGCCAGTGCCCAGATCTGCGGATTGCGCAGCGTCATACGGGCGAGATACCGCCATCCGT
>PXBW01000164.1 GCA_003566775.1 candidate division WS1 bacterium | reverse complement strand
TCCGGATCGATGTAGTACGGCGGCACGCCGCCCTCATCCATCCGGTACATCTTTATCGCCTGGCTGATCTGACTGAGATGCGACCTGCAGGACATCATGCGGTTGCCCTCGCGGAGCGAGGTGGCTACCGGAAGCGCCAGTGCCAGCAGCATGACCATAATGCCGATGACGACCAGAAGCTCGGTCAGGGTGAAGCCCGCCCGCACAGAATGGTCTTGCGGGCTTTCCAACATTCGGCTGCTGCAGCTTCGCCTTTTGCTTTGCGATATGCCCATCACGGATCGCCTCTTAGCCAGCCATCTCTACAGAAGTGGGCGGGGCATCAACAGTGTGTCGAGACTGATGCGCTGCACCCTTCCTTGAGGAGTATTCCACCATGCCCGTACCGTCAGCGAGGCCCCGCGCACACCCATTACGCCGATTGCGCCGGTGGTCTCGTCTGCGACCGGATGGTTGAGCGCGATGACCCCGCGCGGTCGGATAATCGCATCGGGAGCGTCCTCCGGCTCCACGTAGGCCGGATCGGTGTCGGACAGTGGACGTATCACGTGCATCTCATTGTTGACGCGCCGATCGATGATAAATGATCCGTTGACGATCTCGCCCACAACGTAGTCAACGACAACAGTCTGCCCAATCGCGGACTTGGGGAACAGCAATTCCGCGTAGTCCCCGTCTTCCGCCGAGCGCCGCACGCTGTAGGTGCGGAAGAGGACTTCATGTCTTTCGTCGGCATAGGTGGCCGCGATGGCGTCCTCGATGAAGTATGACGGTGCCTTCTGCACCATGATCGTGTGATCGTATATGGTGCGGTAGTATGCCCGCAGACTGCGACCGCGCGCCTCCTGAGCGGTCAGCGGCGCTGGACCATCGGGTTGCCACGCGAATGTGAGCTTCCCGCTGCTCTCGTCCAGCGTTATCCACTCATCGGCATCGGTCCAGGTCTCCCCGGTGGCGAGATCGACGATCAGGCAGTTCACCGGAAGATCAAGCGGTGTCCCGTCGAGCGCCTCATCAAATAGCGGCCACTCGTCCTCGAGGAGGCCCAGCTTGAGATCGTGCTCGTATGGCGTGTCGGCCGGAGCCTCGAAATCCTCACGCATCAACTGCACCCGTCGCAGATAACCTCCGAAATCCGGCTCCATCTTGACTTGATAGCTGACATGCATAACTCTGTGCGCATCCGCCGCCGGGAGAGCGATTGTGGTCCCATAGACGGGATCGATCGCCACGGTACGCTCGGGCAACCACGCAGGCGGATATGGTTCCTCCGGATCGATCGCGGCCACCTCATACGTGTGCCTGCCCTTCCCCCGCGACATATCCGGCACCACGTTGGAGAACATCGGAGTGTCCACGTCCGCCGCGCGCACATAGCCGGGGTTGGGTACCGCTTCGTTCTCGACCCAGTGCAGCACACCGTCCTCATCTGCCCATGCATAATCGATATGGATGTGCTCATACTCGACGGGAGCGAAGAGTTGTCCATCAGAACCGAGATAGAAGTACCCATCCGGAACGGAGTTGCCCCGGGGGGGCTCCTCCAACCGCTCGAGGCGTGTGAGATGATAGACTTCAAGGTATTCGCCCGGATTCGCCGGGTCAGCGATCCCGGCTGGCCCCATCCTCAATGGATAGATGGATACCTGTGAGCCGGGTCGGACGCCGGGGGCCTCGAACAGTTCACCCGAGACTTCAATGAGATCGTCGCGGGGATTCGCCATCATGACATCTGGATCATCGGGAGTGGCCTCGGGGTAGATATCCGGCGCAAAGGCCACCAACTGCTCGTCTTGGATGGCCACCGGGCAGTAGCCGGTGATGGCCGCGGGAATCTGGTGGGGCGCCAGCTTCAGACGCTCGAGTTCCTGCTCGGCCGAGCGCGCCATCTCAGTGCGGACACGCTCGCTCTCGAGCAGCCCGAACAGCCGGGGGAAGCCACGCGCAACGGAGTAGATCCCGACCAGCAGGATCATCATCGCCACCAGCAGTTCGATCAGTGTCAAACCGCTGCGTTTGCTGTCCATCGCGCCGCCTCTCACAATCCGGTCTCTCCTGTATGCTTGCATGTCTTCAAGATGCGAAGATCGCCTCGTCCGTTGCGGGGCCTCACTACTGACCCTGCGTGACGAAGTAACTCACCCGATCAGCCGGATCCGCCTCCGGATTCTCGGGGTGCTGCCACACCTGTATCACGATCGTGTCCATGTCACCGCTGAGTCTGATCATCGTATCCCGCACGTCCTCAGGATTGCGATAGAAATCGCGGTGCTTCGTGCAGTGAGTGACCACGGTGTACTCGGGGACGGAGCGACTGTGTCCGAGACGGGGGTAGTAACGCCAGCCGCGTTCCAACCACTCAGGCCTGTCGTGCTCCCCGGGCAGAAGCGGCTGGTCCCGATCCCAGCCCCTGTAATCGTAGCCGTTGTAGTTGTAGGTGATCTTCCGATTGCCCGTCGGGGCCCCGTTGTCTTCGTCGTTATCACCTTCGTCGCCATCAGCATCGATGGCGAATTCCCATGCTTCGGCGCCCTGCGGATCGAGGCTCGGATCATCCGCCAGCGCGATAACGCCGTTGTATGTGCTGTACTTGCGTTCCCGCGCCTCTTCCTCTGCGCCGAAGATGGTCTGATCGCTGGGACAGATGAGATAGTTGTAGTTATCGATGAACTCGGGATAAAGCTCTGAGAAGCCGCCGGTGTACTCCCTGGCCTCACTGTTGAATGCGGGCCGGGCTGGATACCTTCCATGCCTGCGATGGTACTCACGCAGCGCCGACACTAGCGTGCTCATGTTGGTCTGACACTCAGTCATCCTCGCCTGGTGCCTCGATGACTGAATGGTCGGGACCATGATAGCAACCAGGATGGTGATGATGGCGATGACCACCAGCATCTCTATCAGCGTAAATCCCTTGTTTTCGTGATTTCGCGCCATCTTCCGTGCCTCCTGAGACTTTCTGGCGAAGCCGGAGTACGACGACCGTGGTCGCTATAGTAATAGCGCGGTCGTCTTCGATGACTTCCGCGCCATCCACTCTTTTTTTACCCTCAGCCACGGACCACTAAACCTGCTTCGTTTTGGTGTCCGACGTAACGGTTCAGGGATCATCTCATCCGATCATGAACCTCGACATCACCACGGGGGTGATATAATCCCCGAAGTATATCATCGCGATTCCTGACAGCGCCAGCATGGGCCCAAATGGGATGTAGTCGCCGCGAGCGCACCATCCGGCCGCCATGCAGACGATACCGATGACCGCCCCGACGAAGACCGCGATGAGGAAGAAACTGAGAAACTGATAACCGGGTCCGAGCATTGCCCCCATTGCAGCGGCCAGCTTCACGTCCCCCCATCCCATTCCCGGACGCTTGAAGAAGCGTTCGGAGACGTATGCGATCACCACAAAAAGGCCCGCGCCCACCGCCATGCCCACCAGCGACATCGGCAGGACGACCTCGTAGGTCAGTTCCGGCGTGAGCATCTCGTGGAACACGACCGCGACCGACCGACCCTGGCTCATCAGTGCCCCTATATCGAGGATCAATCCGACTGTGGCGACGATGGCCACAGTCTCGTCCGGAATGATGAAATGATCGAGATCGATGAAGAATATCACGATCAGGCACGCCACTGCGATGAAGGCAAGCAGCGCGTGGAGCGTAGGCCCGAGTGCGTAGAGGGCGCCGAGCGCGGTCAGGCCCGTGAAGAGCTCGACGGTCATGTACCGGGCACTGTACGATCGCTTGCAGTGTCTGCATCTGCCCCCGAGGATAACGTAGCTTAGCACAGGTATGAGATCAATGACCCCGAGGCCCTCTCCGCAACTGAGGCAGCGGGAGCGAGGGGCGATCAGAGACTCCCTTCGCGGGAGTCGGTATATCACAACGTTGAGGAAGCTGCCCACTGCGGCTCCGATCAGGAAGATCAGGGCGTGAGCCAGCACATGGGCGAAACCGGTTACGGCCAGTGAACTCACCTCAAACCTTCGGTCGTTGCCGTGTAACGATACAGCGGCCGGCAGGCACCGGCCGCCGAATCGCGGCCCCGCCGGCAAACCGTCCCCGACGGGCTACTGGGCAAGTTCCTCGATTACGCCGATCAACGGCAGAAACATCGCGATAACAATGAAGCCGACCACGAAGCCCAGCACGACGATCATGACCGGCTCAATGGCGGCGGTAAGGCTCTCCACCGCCGAGTCAACCTCATTCTCGTAGAAGATCGCAACCTTCTCAAGCATGCTGTCAAGCTGACCGGTCTCCTCCCCGATGGTGATCATCTGCACGACCATCGGCGGGAATTGCTTGCTCTCGGTGAGCGGGTCGGCGATCGTGTCACCCTCACGGATACTCGCCCGAGAGAGCAGGATCGCATCGGCAATCACGTCGTTCGCCACGGTTCCGGCGACCGTCTCCATCGCCTGCAGGATCGGGACACCCGAGGACAGCAGCGTTGAAAGCGTGCGCGCAAATCGCGCCACCGCGATCTTGTGATTGAGCGGCCCGAAGACCGGCACCTTGAGCAATACTGTGTCATACACGCGCTTACCGGTCTTGGTGGCCTTGATCCGGCCGATCGCAATCCACAGACCCACGACGATAGCGATCATGATGTACCATCGCTGGAGCATGAAGTTGCTCAGGTCCATGAGGAAGCGCGTGGGTGCGGGGAAATCCTCCTCTTCCATGCCCAGTTCGAGGAACAGGTCCATAAACTGCGGCAGGATAAACATTACAAGGAAGCTCACAATGAGGATGGCGGTCACGATAACCATAACCGGGTAGGTCATCGCCGACTTGATCTTCTGGCGAAGTTCGAGGTCCTTCTCCATGAAGCCCGCGAGACGTTCGAGTGTCTCGTCGAGAACACCACCGACTTCTCCGGCGCGTACGAGACCTATCGACAGCTCACTGAACACCTTGGGGAACTTCGCCATCGACTTCGACAGCGTCGCCCCGCCTTCGACCTCTGACTGAATGTCCCGGATGATATCCTTGAGGCCTATGTTCGAGGTCTGCTGCTCGAGCACATCGAGGCAGCGCACCAGCGAGACGCCGGCATTGATCATGGTGGCGAACTGCCGGCAGAAGATGGCGAGGTCCTTGAGGCCGACCCGGGTCCCGAAGCTGATGTTGAAGCTCTTCTTCGAGGCCTTCTTCATCAGCGAGGAACTCTTCTGCTGCTTAACGCTGGTGGGGTACAGGCCCTCGTCGCGCAGAGACTTGATCAGGGCGTCCTTGGAGGACGCCTCCTGTGTCTGCTCGACCTCCTGTCCCGTCTTGTCCTTTGCCTTGTAAACGAATGTCGGCATGATACCAACTCCTTCGCCCACGTACACTCCCACGTATGTACTATTATGATCCCTGGAAGTGCGGCAGAAACGAGTTCGCTAAGATTTAATCTGCCATTCGGCTGGCGGGTTCAGCGCGCGGAAGCCTCGTCGCTGGTGTCGCCGTGAATCAGCTTCTCGAGTTCGATCGGGTTCTGGGCGCGGCGCATCGCGTCTTCGTAGGTGATCATGCTCTGCTTGTAGAGGTCCCTGAGTGCCTGATCCATCGTCTGCATACCCGACTCGGCCGCGGTCTGGATTACCGATGTGATCTGGTGCGTTTTCGCCTCGCGGATGAGGTTGCGGATCGCTGAGTTGGCGACCATCACCTCTATCGCCGCAATTCTTCCAGGCTGCCCGGCGCGCGGGAGAAGCTGCTGTGACAGGATGGCGACGAGGTTGTTCGACAACTGAATGCGTATCTGCTCCTGCTGGGCAGGAGGAAAGACGTCGATCATGCGGTCCACGGACTCTGCGGCGCTGTTGGTGTGAAGTGTGGCCATCACAAGGTGACCGGTTTCAGCACAGGTTACCGCGAGGTGGATCGTCTCGAGATCGCGCATCTCACCGACCAGGATCACGTCCGGATCCTCACGGAGCGACGCGCGCAGGGCATTGTTGAAGCTGTGGGTGTCGTGCCCGAGTTCTCGCTGGTTGATTACCGACTTCTTGTGTTCGTGCAGGTACTCGATCGGGTCCTCGATTGTGATGATATGCTCCGCGCGCTCCGTATTGATCTGATTGATCATGGACGCCAGTGATGTTGACTTGCCGCTACCGGTCGGGCCAGTCACGAGGAGCAGCCCGCGCATTCTGCGTGACAGGTCGAGCAGAACCGATGGCAGATTCAGCTCCTCGATGGTGGGAATCTTGCGCGGGATCAGTCGAAACGCACCGGCCACGTCGCCGCGATCTCGATAGACATTAACCCGAAAGCGAGCTATGTCCTGATAGGCGTAGGAGCAGTCCAACTCGAGGTCCGTCTCAAAGCGCTGGACCTGATCGTCGGTGAGGATATCGTAGATCATCCGCTGGGTGACTTCAGGGGTGTACTCCTGGTAGCGCGTTCTCTTCAGTTCACCGTCGATGCGCAGAATCGGCGGAAGACCCGGGCTTATGTGCAGGTCCGAAGCGTCGTGCTCGACGACGAGTTCGAGCAGTTCATCAATGTGTACGTCAACTATCGGCTTGACCTTCCGCCGTGAACGAGTCCTTTGCTCTGTCGCCATATTATGGCCTCCTGTTGGCGCGTAGCAGCCGAAGCGTTGGCGTACCCCGCTTACCTAACCGTGGATACAACGCGCATAATCTCGTCAATGTCAGTGACGCCCGCCATCGCCTTGTCCAGCGCGTCCTGCCCGAGCGTGACCATGCCGTTCGCCAGCGCTGCCTCCTTGACCTGATCGGCCGAGGCGCGCTTCACGACCAGTTCGCGAATCTCCTGATTGAGAAGCATCATCTCAAAGATACCGATGCGTCCCTTGTATCCGGTATTGCGACAGTTACCGCAACCCTTGCCGGTGTAGAAGACGACGTCTTCGTGCTCGGGAGCGTCGGGATCGAAGCCGAGACCGAGAAGCTGATCGCGGCCCGGCTCATAGGGTTCCTTGCAGTTGTCGCAGAGCTTACGGGCAAGACGCTGCGAAATCGAGGCGATGACAGATGAAGCGATAAGGAAGGGCTCAACGCCCATGTCAATCATGCGCGTGACAGTCGAGGGCGCGTCGTTGGTGTGCAGAGTGCTGAGCACAAGGTGACCGGTCAGGGCTGCCTGGATCGCGATTTCGGAGGTCTCGAGGTCGCGGATCTCTCCTACCAGGATGATGTCCGGGTCCTGCCGCAGGAAGTACTTCAGAGCGATTGCGAAGGTCAGTCCCGCCTTGCGATTTACGTGAACCTGACTGATACCGTCGATCTGATACTCCACAGGGTCCTCGATGGTAATGATGTTGGTCTCGATATCGTTGATGCGATTCAGGATCGAGTACTGCGTGGTGGTCTTGCCGCTTCCGGTCGGACCGGTCGAGAGGATCATACCGTTAGGCTGTCGGATGAGATCCTCCATGACCGCCATCATCTCGGGAGTGAAGCCGAGATTGATCAGGCCCATCATGATGCCGCGTTTGTCGAGGATGCGCATGACGCACTTCTCACCGATGGTGGTGGGGATGGTGGAGACGCGCAGGTCGTAGTCCTCTCCGGCGTGCCGGATGTGAATGCGCCCGTCCTGCGGCACACGTCGCTCGGCGATGTTCATGTTGGACATGATCTTCAGGCGCGAGATGAGTGGAGCGTGAACATACTTGGGAAGCGTCAGGATCTCGTGCAGCACACCGTCGATGCGGTAGCGGACACGCACTCCATCGCGTCCCGGTTCAACGTGAATATCGGACGCTCGTTCCTGTACCGCACGCTGGATGACGATCTTGGCAATGCGGATAATCGGCGCCTCGTCGGCAACGTCGGCGATGCGGTCGGTGTCAATCCGCTCGTCCTCACCGCCCTCGTCATCGGCCCCGATGATACCGCTCTCGCGGACGGATTCGGCGAGTTGCGCCATCTCCCCCATTCCGAAGTCGCCGCCTCCTCCACCGCCACCACCTGCCGCCGCACCGCCCCCTCCGGTGGCCGCATCGCTATACACCTTTTCGATGGCACTCTCGATCGCATCGGCCGGGGCAAGGAGCGGTTCGACCGCCACCTGCAGCCTCATCTTGAGATCGTCCAGAGCCATGACGTCGGCGGGCTCCGCCATTGCGACACGAATCGTACCCTCTTCGCCACGGTCGATTGGAACGGCCATATGCCGCTTCGCCACATCCTGACCGATCAATCCGGCCACGCTCGGATCTGGCTTGGTCTCCTTCAGATTCACATAGCCTACATTCGTCTGCTCGGCCAGTGTCTGATAGAGCTCCTCCTCTTCCACGAAGTCGAGGTCCATCAGAATCTCGCCGATTCTCTGCGTGCTCTGCTCCTGCGCCGCAAGTGCCTCCTCAAGCTGCTCATCGGTAATATGACCCTTCTCGACGAGCATCTGCCCGATCAACTTCCTGCCGCGGGATCTGCGCATGATCTGCACCTCTCAAGTACGAACCGGAAGACTGGTGGAACGCTCACAGCCAATGAGGGGTAACTCAAAGCAATTATATCGCGCCCTGAAGTGCGAAGTCAAGCGAACCGTCTCCGTAGGTCGACTCGGTGTCCAAGTAATACGTTCTTTCCCGGTTCGTGGCCGGGCACCTTCGTGATCGCAGTATCTTAACAATCCCGATCCATGCGCCTCATCGCTGAACACGCTAATCCCCGCCGGACAGGCCACCCCGCTGCCGCGTCCTATCGCCAGCGGCACCGGCCTCCCGAGGCTCAGATGGCCGATGATGCCATGCTGGAGCCGCCCTCGTCACCGTCAATCCGTAGACCGCCGCGACTCCACTCTTTCGCAACACCCGGGCACACTCCTCCATCGTCGCGCCGGTGGTCATCACGTCATCAAGCAGTATGACTGCCGCTGCGTTGAGCTTGCTGCGAGATGGGGCTTCGAAAGCCCCTCTTACGTTTGTGAGTCGCTCGCTGCCGCTGATATTCACCTGCGGGACTGTGTCGCGCACTCGGAGAATGACGTCGGACCAGACGGGAATCCCGGTGCGCTCCGAGAGGGATTCACAAAGTAGTTCGGCCTGGTTGAAGCCCCGCCACCGACGCCGGTTGGGGTGCAGCGGCACCGGTACCAGTGCCGCGCATGCCTCCAGCGGCAGTTCTCCGCGCGCCGCCTCATCCGCGACCACGTCTGCGAGCAATCGGCCGAATAATGGTGCGAGACGCGTCCGTCCCTGGAACTTGTACCTCAAAACGGCCCGCCGCAGCGTGGTCAGATGGAGGCCTGCCGCGCGTGTTCCGCTGAGCCAGCGGCCGTCCCGACAGTTGCCGCAAAGCTGCCGGGACGCCTCATGCCGCCCGGCCGAATACATCGGAATACCGCAGTAGAGACAGTGCGGCGGAGATATGAAGCACACTTCGGAGAGACATTCCTCACACAGAAGTCCATCATCGAGGTCGCCACAGACCTGGCATCGCGGCGGGAAGAGTAGCTTCAGTACATCATCAACGATTCCAGCGCTCAGCATGTTCGCGGAGGGCCTCTTCCTCACGCGCCCCGGAATACCTCCAAGAGAATCGACCGCAGTTATGACGAGGCCGGCCCTTGCGCCCCTGCATGGGTCGGCCTGCGTTGCACACTAAAATGCAGTCCGGGCTTCAGAGACCGTAAACCTGCTCCGAAGGAATGACAGTTATCCCGGCTTCGTCGAGCACCTCCAGTGTTCTGTCGAGCATCTCGTCGGCGACCTTGAACAGGACCACGGCGTCACCCGCAATGGTGATGAAGAAAGCGTACATGTACTCCACGTTGATCTCGCTCGCCTGAAGGTGATCCAGCACTTCTCCAAGGCCTCCGGGACGATCTGGAATGCGCAGAGCGAGCACCCCGGTGCTGCCCACGGAGAATCCCGCCGATTGCAGCACCTCAACCGCTTCATCGGGATCGTTCACGATCAGTCGCAGAATCCCGAAGTCCGAGGTATCTGCGATGCAAAGCGCCCGGATATTGATGTCCGCGTCGCCGAGCGTCTGACACACCTCCGCAAGCCTTCCCGACTTGTTCTCGAGGAATACCGAGACCTGCTTCGACAGCAACTCCTGAGTCTTCATCGCTCACGCCTCCTCACGGTTGTCAATCACACGCTTTGCCTTGCCGGCGAAGCGCTCGATCGTCTTCGGTTCTACGAGCTTGACGTCGACGCGAATACCTACCGCCGAGCTGATTCGCTCTCGTATCTTCTCTTCGATGGCTTCAAGCTGGCGCACCTGGTCAGAGAACATCCCCGGTGAGACTTCGACCTGCACCTCAAGCTGATCGAGCCGTCCCTCTCGCGTCAGCACAAGCTGGTAGTGCGGCTCGACCTCCTCAATCTTGAGCAGGACCTCCTCGATCTGCGAAGGGAACAGGTTGACGCCGCGGATGATCAACATGTCGTCGGTGCGCCCGGTAACCCGCTCCATACGCGGCTGGGTGCGCCCGCACTCGCAGGGCTCGAAGTCGAGCTTCGTGATGTCTCTCGTACGGAAGCGCAAGAGCGGGAAGGCGCGCTTGGTTATGCAGGTGAAGACCAACTCACCGCGCTCGCCCGGCGGAAGCGTCTCACCGGTGTCCGGGTCGATGATCTCGGGGACAAAGTGATCGTCAAAGATGTGCAGACCGGCCTTCGCCTCGCACTCGGCGGCCACGCCCGGTCCGATGATCTCGGTCAGCCCATATATGTCGTGTGCGGAGATTCCGAGCCGCTCCTCGATAGCCTCACGCGCGCCTTCGCTCCATGGTTCGGCGCCGAACAGACCCGATTTGAGGTTGATGCGACCGAGGTCGAAGCCTATCTCCTCCGCTTCATCGACAATGGTGAGTGCGTAGGACGGAGTGCAGCATAGTATAGAGCTGCCGAGGTCCTCCATGAGCATGAGCTGACGCTCGGTATTGCCGCCGGAGACCGGGACCACGAGACAGCCCATTAACTCACCTCCATAGTGCAAACCGAGGCCCCCGGTGAAGAGTCCGTAGCCGTAGGCGTTGTGCAGTACATCGTGGCTGTTGCCACCGCCGCAGGCGATAGTGCGAGCAATCGTCTGCGCCCAGATGCTGATGTCCTCGGATGCGTATCCCGCGATTACCGGCTTTCCGGTGGTACCGGACGATGCGTGGATGCGCACGCACTCATCGGGCGGTATCGCGAAGAGGCCGAATGGGTAGTTGTCCCGCAGATCCTCCTTCGTGGTGAATGGCAGATGCTGCAAATCGTCGAGCGAACTGATGTCCCCCGCCTCGACGCTATTCTCGGACAGTCGATCGCGGTACCAGGGTACATTGACGCTGAGCCGGGCCACTGTCTCTCTAAGGCGACGAACCTTGAGTTCGGCGCGCTGCTCAACGTCCATGCACTCGTAGAACGGATCCCAGATCATCTCCGACTCCTCCCTGTGCGGTAAGCCTTGCGCCTCTCCGTGCCGGGGGCATGTACGACCGCTTACGCCATCATCTCATACCCGGCATCGAAGGCTCTGCGGTTGATCTCCAGCGTGTGCGGCTTCAGGACGAGTTCCATCGCATCCCACCATGCCTGCTCGGGCAGATCGATCTGCGTTGCCAGGGCACCGAGCAGGACGCTGTTACCCGCGCGAGGCTCTCCGAGTTCGATGGCTTTCTCCGCGGCGGCGAGCAGCGTGATATTGCGCCCGCTTGCGGTGAGGCGGTCGAAGAGATTCTCGGGGTAGCTGAATCCGGGCAGATTGACTGTGACCGGCACGATGATTCGCTTCTCGATCAGCACTGTCGCGTCCGGTGCAGTTCGCCGGATCTGCCGCAGGCCCTCCAGAGGCTCGAAGGCGAGCATCACTGTGGCGCCGCCCTCGGGTATAAGTGGTGACGCGATCTGCTCATCCGCGCTGAGGCGCACGTGGCTGTCTACGCTGCCCCCCCGCTGGCTCATACCGTGGACTTCGCTCTTCTTCACGCTCCAACCCGCAAGCCTGCACGCCTGCGACAGAATGGTGCTCGCGGTGATGATTCCCTGTCCACCGACGCCCGTTAGAAGCACATTCTCTACCATCATTCATCTCCCTCCCCGTCCTCCGGCACCTGCAACGCATCAACCGGGCAGACCTGAGCGCACATCAGACAGCCGGTGCAGAGCACTGTATCGATCGCCGGAAGCGGCTTATCGCCCTCAGCGGCAGCGTTACTGAGCGCCGGACAGCCGATACGGATGCACTGCGCGCAATGGATGCAGGCATCGATCTCGAGCGCAGGAGCGGGATGCCGCTCCTCCACCTCCAGAATGCAGGGGTGACGGGTGATAACCACTGAGGGCTCGGCGGTGTCCATGGCCTCACGCAGCGCCTGCTCAGTCTCCGCCACTTCGTACGGATCGACCACTGTCACATGTTCGATGCCGACAGCCTCCGCGAGCTTGACGAAGTCGAGTTCGCGACCGGGCATCCCGGAGAGAGTAACTCCCACACCGGGATGGACCTGACCGCCGGTCATCGCTGTGGTACGATTGTCCATGATGACAATGGTGCTTACACCGGCGTTGTAGGCGATGTTTATCAGGCCCGCGACACCAGTGTGAGTGAAGGTTGAGTCGCCGATCACGGCCACTACCGGCGCCTCATGGCCACGCACCTTCTGAATCCCGTGGGCCTCGCTCACGCCTCCGCCCATGCACAGGCATGTATGCAAGGCCTCCAGTGGTGGCAGCGTACCGAGGGTGTAGCATCCGATGTCCCCGGTAACGTAGGCCTTCAGCTTGCGCAGCGCCGCAAATACGCTTCGATGCGGGCAACCCGCACAAAGGGTGGGCGGGCGCGGCGGGAGGTCGGCGTCTGCGTCAGTCTCGGGCGGGGCCTCTCCCGTGATCATCTCCCGCACCCGTCCCGGCAAGAGTTCGCCGATCCGAAAGCGGTCATCGACCTCCTCGACGTCAACTCCGAGAGCGCTTATCTGCTCGGTAAGAAACGGGTCAAGCTCCTCCACGACGAAGAGTCGATCGACCTTCTCCGCGAAGGCGAGTATTCTCTCCGGGGGCAGCGGCCAGACGAGGCCGAGCTTCAGGAAGGACGCCTCCGGAAACGCCTCGCGAGCGTAGGTGTAGGCGGTGCCGCCGGCGATAATGCCCAGCGACCTGCCCCCCATCTCCTCTCGCGTGAGATCGGTCTCCTCGGCGAATGCCACCAGCTTCTTCATGCGCTCGGCCATAACGACGCGGGCCTTGCGCGCATGTCCGGGCACCATGACGAACTTCTCTGGTTGCTTCTCGAGATCGCCGCGAAGCTCCACATCCTCCCGCGGAGCAACCTCGACGATCCCGTCGGAATGGCAGATGCGCGTAACGACGCCCACCAGCACGGGAGTATCGAATCGCTCGCTTATCTCATAGGCCCGCATCGTCATGTCACGGGCCTCCTGGCTGTCCGCCGGTTGAAGCATCGGCACTTTGGCCGCCCGCGCGTAGTTGCGGCTGTCCTGCTCGTTCTGTGACGAATGCATCGAGGGATCGTCAGCGACCGCGATGACCATTCCTCCCTCGACACCGGTGTATGACAGCGTGAAGAGTGGATCGGCGGCGACATTGAGTCCCACATGCTTGGTGGTGGTCAGTGTGCGGGCGCCCGCAATGCTCGCGCCCGCGGCCACCTCAAGTGCCACCTTCTCGTTTACCGACCACTCTACGTAGGCGTCGCCGAGATCCTTCAATGCGGGCAGTATCTCAGAGGACGGCGTCCCCGGGTAGCCGCTGCCGAGGTGCACACCGGCCTCCCAGGCCCCGCGGGCAATCGCTTCATTGCCCGAGAGCAGTAGGACTGTTGACAGGTCTCTTGCAGTATCAGTCATATCTTCGGTCAAAGCTCCTGTTCTCTGTTGTCGATTACGCGGACCGCCTTGCCGTCCGCGACCGGCAGTCCGCCCGGTTCATGCAGCTCCACCTCGACGCTGATGTCGAGTTCGCCGTGCAATCGGCGCTCTATACGCTCCTGCAGCGCATTGAGGCGACGCATCTCGTCGGTGAAGGCGTGCTGCGTCAACTCGACCGCGACGGTCATGCGGTCGAGATCCTCGGGTCGGTCGAGGTTGATCAGGTAGTTGCTGCCCACCTCGTCGATGTCAAGCAGCGCTCTCTCTACCTGTATCGGGTAGACATTTACGCCCCTGACCACCAGCATGTCGTCTGTGCGGCCTTCGATGCGGGAGACCCGGATGTGGCTGCTGCCGCACGGACACTTCCCCGGCAGGAGGTGCGCGATGTCGCGCGTCCGATAGCGTATCAGCGGCATGGCCTCGCGCGTGAGTGTCGTGAGCACAAGCTCACCCGGTTCACCCGGTTCGACGGGCTCGAGCGTCTGCGGATCGATGATCTCCGCGAGATAGTGATCCTCGCAGATGTGGAGGCCGGTTTGCTCGGGGCACTCCATTGCCACGCCCGGGCCAGCCATCTCGGAGAGACCGTAGCAGTTGAACACCCGTGCGCCAAAGCCCTCTTCGATCCGACGTCGAAGCTGCTCGGAGTGTGGTTCGCCTCCGACGAAGATCGAGCGGACTGAGAAGGCCTCATGCGGATTGAGGTCATCCTCCGCACAGATGTGCAGGATTCGCAGCGCATAGCTGGGGATGATGTGAAGCACCGTCGAGTCGAAGCTCTGCATGAGATGGATCTGACGCCTGGTGCCCCCTGAGCTTGCGGGAATCGTCATGCAGCCGATCAACTCTGATGCGTAATGGAAGCCAAGGCCTCCGGTGAAGAGGCCGTATCCCATCATGTTCTGAAAGACATCCTCGCAGCCGACGCCTACCGCGAGCATCCCGCGGGCGACACATCGGGCCCAGCGGTGCACGTCGTCGCGCGTATGGTACACCGCGGTCGCAAGGCCGGTGGTGCCCGAGGAGTAGTGCATGCGCACCACCTCGGTGGCGGGGACAGCGAGAAAGTCGTAGGGCATTCCCTCACGAAGCTGCTTCTTGCTCGTCAGGGGCAGCCCGCGCACATCAGCGGGATCGGTAATCTCAGATGGACGTATCTGATTGAGACGATCTCGATAGGCTTCGGTAGCCTGCGCGCGCTCCACAGTGCGGCGCAGACGTTCGACTTGCAGTTCTTCGATCTCGTGACGACTCAGATCAACGGCTTTGTCGCAGTATTGCATCATGACAGCTTTCCGATCGTGTTCGGCACATGGAATGGCCGCGCAGAGTTTCGGGTATTCTCCCTCGACCCTCGCGCGACCTGCACTGTCCAGCAATTCAAAGGGCCGCCCGGTTGCGGTGCGCACGCAAGGGCGGGCACCGCAACCGGTTCGGCGCGCTCGCTCACTCGTCAACAGCAGGCCCGATGATAACCTCGTCGAGATCGTACCAGTGCCCCTCCACCACGTCACCGCGCGGCGACGCTCCGATGCGCATCCCCTCGAGCACCTGCAGATCGGGGGCCAGCTCACGGATCACCCGGGCGTCAACCTCCAGTTCGTGCCACTGACCGTCATCGTGCAGCACCTCACCGGTTAGCCAGCGCTCCTCGCTCACCGAGGCCGCAGGACTCGCCGCGATCGTTATCGTCGGCGCGCTTCCGCTAAAGGGCCGCAGCGTTATCGCGACCGGCGTGCCCTCGCCCACCCGGTAACGCATGAAGATGCGCGGGTAGCGGTCGATGTCCCAGCCGTCCGGGTGAATCTGTGCCGTCAACCGGGCTTCGGCCTCATGCGCCATCACGTGACGATAGTTGACACCATCGCCCGGCGGCTCGTAGCCCTCGGGAATGTTGCGGGTGTTGGGACCGTGGCGGACCCCGCCTTCAACGACGTCACGGTAGGCCGTCGGGCCGGGACGGTAGCTCTTCCACAGCCACCATGCCCGGTCGTCATCGGGCCCCCACCACGAGTGGATCAGCGGCTCTGCGGGATCCACAGGCTCCTGAACCCAGGCGTATCCCGTGCCACGATGCGACCGCCCCTCGCCGTCCACCACCTGCACGCGGATCGCGTAGTCGTACTCCTCTTCGTAGGTGTGAGTTATCTCCGCGCCCTCGGCGTAGTTGGTGTCGCCCAGCCACCAGCGCACCTGCGCGGGTTCCGCAGCGCCGTGGACGACCGCGCGCATTGTGATCTGCTCGCCGGGACGCGCCCGGAAGGGCTCGACTTCCACCTGAACCGCGGCGCGGCCGTCATCGCCGTGCTCGTACGCCCCGATGTCCGGCGCGTCCCCCGACCACGGCAGGCTCACCGGATCACCCGCCTCCCAGGCGAGTTCACGGTCGACCAGCAGCGTATTCGCCTCGTGATCGACCGCCAGCACCTGCGCCCTCTGCTCCGCGCTGCCGACCGCTATGATGTCACCCTGCTCGCCCTCGATCCCGAAACCATCGTAGAAGTAAGCGGCGTCCTCCACCGGAAGCAGATTGCCCGCACCGTCCTCGCGAGCCGCGGTCAGAAACCGACCCGCACTGCGTAGGGGACTGTCATCGCGCAGCGCGTGATTGTACTGATCTGGATCGACATAGCCCGGAGCAACGGTGAGGTTGTCCTCGTAGCGCGTGCCGTGCTCCTCGCGAATCTCAGCGCTCTGCAGCGTCTCGAGCGGAAGATTGTCGTCGTAATCGCGCACTTCCGTGAGTTCGGGGTCTACCGCGGAAAAGGCATTGCTTGCGAGGCGCAACTGCTCAGGTGTGCCGCCGCGCAGGCTCAGTTGACGATGCACGCCGTGCCGATCGTTTCTGCTGAAGATGTTGTTGACAAGCAGCAGATCGCGAGTGTTCTCGTGCGAACTTGCGACGGAGATACCGTGATGCGCATTGTCATCGAAAACGTTGTTGTAGAGCCGCTTCGTGTCAAGGTAGCCGTCATCACGAGCCCACGGGGACATGCTTACCGGCCCACCGACGTTGCGGAAGACCCGGTTGAACCGGACGATCCCGCGCGTGTAGTTCAGCTTCGCATGTGAGCTTGCCGACCAGCCGCTGTTGAAGGCGTGGGTGATGATGTTGTTCTCGAAGAGCACGTCGCGGTCATGGAAGGACTCGAAGTTGCGTCCCCAGGCCGAGTGAAAGACGTTGCCCCGGATCACGAGATACTGATTCGTGTTCGGTGGGAACAACTGCAGCGGGCAGTGCCCCGCGCGGCTGATCACATTGCCCTCGAAGACCAGCCGCGTCACCCCGGAGACCCGGAACATGTTGATCCCGCCGGTGTGCCGGTGAAAGACGCTGTTGAGCACGCGAATGTCCTCGCAGTTCTCCATGTGTGTCATGCCACCGGTCGAATCGGCCATGTGACAATCATCGACCACGATGTTGGAGGAGTTGCGGATGATCATCCAGCCGCTCCTTGAGGCTTCGGGCCGCACATGCAGACCCTCCACCCGTACATGCTCGACATCCTCCAGCACGATCGACATCTCTCCGTCGGCGCCGATGAGTCGCGCGCCCATCCTCGGCTCCGAGCGGAAGACGATCGGCTCCTCCGCGGTGCCGCTGTTCACCGGTCGCAACTGCCCCGGATAGCTGCCCGGCAGCAGGATGACCGTATCCCCGGCCTCAGCGGTCTCGGATGCCTTCTGCAGTGTCTGCCACGGGGCCTCGCGCGTCCCCGCGGCGTCATCGTCTCCATCAGGTGAGAGAAAATGCTCGGCGCTGTGCGCGATACTACAGGTCAGTCCAACGAGAAGAGCTACGATCACAACTGTCTTCGCCAACTGCATTCTTCGCATACCTCCTGGCAGAATTGTCTTGTCAAAATGATCGATACGATCTGTTACGCTTCCCGCTGCCTCGCGGACAGGGGTGTCATGGATAATCGTAACGCATTTTGCCGTATTCTCATCGCGGTGGGCCGTGCGAGCGGTCCCAGTGATGATGGTCGGATAAGAATTCGCTATGAGGGTCGGCGATGCGTTGCAGGTGCTCCTCAGTGATCCAACTGAGATGCTCGCTCCAGCGCGGACCGAATCGCTCCGCGAGGCTCTCGTCGAGCAGGCGGTAGTCGAGCCGCTCCGGGTCGCGAAACCGAGCGGTGGTCAGCACCGATCCGGC
The DNA here is from genome assembly GCA_003566775.1 of candidate division WS1 bacterium. Lineage (GTDB taxonomy): Bacteria > Armatimonadota > Zipacnadia > Zipacnadales > UBA5352 > UBA5352. The sequence continues at coordinate 20,487 of PXBW01000164.1, read as the reverse complement.
GGCTCCGGGATGCTCTTCCATCAACCGGGACCACTGCTCCGGCGTCCAAGTGGCCTCGGAGGGAGGCTCGACCGATGCCTCGTCCCCCGGTCGGATCAGCAGGCCGCCCAGCGCGATCCATGCCGTTGGCACATCGTCATGGCGATCGAGGACCTCAATCCGGAGACGATGCTCACCACCGCGCAGTTCGTGGGTGCCAAGCGAGGGCGTCTTCCATCCGGAGGCGGGACGCGGCAGATGGCAATTATAGGGACCGCCGACCTCTTCACCGTTCAGCAGCACTCGGACAATTCCGCGATTGCCGAATCTATGCAGGCCCACGTACAACTCGCCCGTAATCGGCTCGTGAAGGGCGAAGGGCATCTCCAGCCAAGAACCCGGCTGATTGCTTTCGAAGACCATGAAGCCGCCCGAGTGCCCCTTGAGCGTGACATCCTCGGGATGATGGACAAGCTCCGCCTCCGGTGCCGCGAACTGGAGCCAGCCCGGGGGTGGGCTCAGCACGTCGAAGCTCGGACCGCGGATCACATGGAGAAGCTGGCCTGCATCATCCGGCGAGAAGAGGTTCGGGCCCAACCACGCCAGATCGTCCTCGGGGTGGCGCAGGTTCGATGCGATCAGCGGCGGCGCCTCGCCCGTGGCGTGGATGACGTTGTCGCGCACCACCACCTCGGCGTTGAAGCGACGCGCGCTCCAGCCCTCGGGTGTCACGCCGTGGTGCCTGCCGCCGAGTGAGAGGACGCGCGAGGGGCCAACCAGCACATTGCGCTCCACCCGCACCGGCACGCGGGACCAGTTAATGTCAAGCGCAAAGCGGCCCTCGGTCACGATCAGGTTGTCGTGGACGGCGATCGTATCTCGTTCATCGCCGTAGACCGCCATCGCGTCGTTGATCTGAATGCCCCCGGGGACGTTTGCGATCACGTTGCCGTAAATCCGGTGGCCGGAGGCGTACATCGGTGGGTCCGGATGATGTCCATCATGGGAGACCATCCCTCTGGATCGATTCGAGTGCATCAGGTTGTAGCGGACCACGGCTCCGGTGATGGCCTTCAGATCGACGCTCTCCTCGGGGGCGCCGTACAACTCATTCCACTCGATCAGGAGACCGTCGCTTCCGCGCCTCGGCTGGATCGCGTCCGCGCCGATGTGATGGACGCGATTGAGGCGGATCACGTTGCCCACGCCGCACTTGCTCGGGATGATCGCCGAGACCCGGTTGCCCGGCCCGTCACTGCCACGCCAACCCTCAAGCCGTCCGCAGTAGTATATTTGGCACTGCTCGATGATATTGTGCGAGGTGGTGTAATGGAACTTCTCCAGCGGCATTCGGGGCTCAGAACCAGAGAGTTCCGGCTCTGAGCGCGCTACGGCCACCTGATCGAGTACCACGCCCGGCGCATCGATGACTATCTCCGCCATGCTGCGGCCGGCGTCGAGATCGAGCCGCACCGACGCGGACCATGTGAACTGCGGCTCCAGCGGCACAGGCAGGCGCTCACCGTCGATCTCAAGTGAGACGTTCGCACCCTCTGGCGCGCGTCCGAGCAGCGCAATGTAGACCTCGCCCGGCTCTTCGAGGCGCAGCGGCATCTGCTGCCGCCATGTCCCGTCCTCGGCGAGCGGTCGCGACAGCCAGCCGGGGACGTTCTCCATCGTGAACGACGTCTGCCTGGTCAGCGTCGGCTCCGGCCGCCACGTCTCGGTTAGTGTCTGGATCACCGCTTCGCCGCCGCGGTCGGGCATGATCGGCCGGCCCCAGCTTCCGTCCGGCCAGGCGACATGGAAGGCCAGCGCCTCCGCCTCGTAGAAGGCCGGAGCCTCCTCGCCCGGAATTAGCGAGCCCTCGCCGTGCATCCAGATGGCGGCACCGGGTGCGTTGTGCATCTCCAGCCGTCGAAGCACGTTGTGATCGCCCTCAATCGTGGCGCAGGAGATCGTTTCGCCGGGCTCAAGCTCCCAGCGATTCCCATTAAGCTCGAGGTCCTGCACCACAATCCAGTCCTGGGCGATGGAGATGATTCCATCAACGCGCACGGGCGCATCGGATCGGACACCTGCAGCGCGCAAAATCGCACCCGGTTCGCCCTGATAGAGGATCGGCCGCCCCTCCTCGCCGGAGCGCTCCGGGGCGATTCGCTCGTCGAGATACACGCCCGCGAGCAGCGTCACACCCTCACCGGGCCGCAGCGTGGCGTTCGCCATCGCCAGTGAACGCCAGGCGTTCTCGCGTGAGAGACCGTCGGCATCGTCATCTCCGTCTACGGGGTCGATGAAGTATATCCGCTCGACCTCCACCGGGCCGGTGATCGGCTCGGGCAGCGAATCGAGCGCATATGCGCTCGCGATCGCCGCGAGCAAGATAACCGGGATCCCGAGTCTGCAGGAGGACATGATATCACGCTCGGTTGACCTGCTTGCATGGCGCGTTCGAACTCACGAGGCGATGGGTAGATTTCTCCGGTGAACGGTATCTCACCTCCGCACTCAAAGCCCGGCACGCTCCATCCACCATAGGAGAGCCGCGAGGCACACTGCTACTGGAATCACTACGATCCAGTGATGCACGCCGAGCAGCTTCGGCAGGGTCAAGTCGCCGAAGCTCCCCCACCTGAGCACTCCGGACTGAAGCCGAGGATAGATGAGGGCAAAGAGCGTCGCACCCGCGACTACTCCGAACACTCCGCCGACGAGCGCATCGATCTCTCCCTGACCAACAGCGCCCGCCACCGTGCCGGGACAATACCCAAGTATGCCGAAGCCCAGGCCGAAGATCAGCCCGCCGATAACCGTCATGCCGATTGAACCCGGCTTTGGGTGCAATTCGACCCAGCCGAGACTCTTCAGCGCATGTACACCGATCATGCCCGTTATGACCGCCGAGAGCATGACCTTCACCACTGTGAAATCCTGCCACAGAAGCTGGCCGACGATCACGTCATAGTAGGTGACCCCACCCTTCTGAAGCAGAAAGCCGAAGATGATTCCGATCAGCAGTCCCAGCAGAATCTGCGCGCGTTTGTTGCTGTGCAGCCTTTCGAGCAAGATGTCCCCTCCTACTGCGCGATCACGACGTACGTGAGCATTGCGGCGCCTGTACCCGCCGCGAAGAAGCAGATGGCCGCGATCCAGCCGCTCACTGCGAGTTGCAGCGCGCCGCTTATGCCGTGGCCACTGGTACAACCGTTCGCCCAGCGCGCCCCAATTCCCATCAGTACCCCGCCGATGAATGCGACCAGCAGGCGTACCGAAGTCAGGGTACCAAAGGCTTCAGCCCAGCGCTGAGGAATAACACGCAGCCCCCACGCACCTGACAATGAGGCTGAGATGAATGATCCCACGATGATCCCGATCATGAGCATCCATCCCCAGCCCACCTCCGGCGCGAATCGCTGATAGTAAGGTCTGTCCCGAACGCGTTCGCCACGGAATACTCTCTCGATCATACCCGCTGTGCGCGCGAAGGCAGTCGAGACACCGAGGGGGCGGTTTGATAGAAGAAAAGCGAACCAACTCAGGACTCCTATCGCAATTCCCACAACGTATGGCGACCACCGCTCCATCATCAACCAGTTCAAGGCAAACCTCCAGCGAGTGCGAGAATCGAGCTTCTGGCAATTGCGACTGCGCGCGGCGTAGTGTTGACGCGCTAAGAGCCTTTGGTTCAGCAGGGCATTCGGTCCGGATGCGACCGGGACCTGCCCGGTACGTGGATGACGCCGGGGAGAAGCTGTCCGCAGGGAAGCCGAGGGTCCGATCGATGAGACTCCCTCAACGAACCGAGATGAGAGGTCAAACTCGTATGAGGTAGCTTTCTGCCGCATGGCTGTCCGATGGTATTGGCCCTGAAGGTCCTGAGTACGCGCACCGAGAAATGTTCCATCAACCGGGGGCCCGAATGTCTGCTGTAGCGCGACGGACCCCGCGAGATATCTATGTGTAGACGGCACGCTGGATAACGATAGGCTGGAGGAATGACGATGAGGATCATGTTTATCGCAATTGCATTGATGCTGCTGGCCGGGGCCGGCCTGGCGGGTGCAGAGGAGATGCTGACGAATCCGCATCTGAACCCCGCAGAGGATGGAGAGAGCCCTGACGACTGGCGTTTCGGCTTCTATCAGACCGAGGCGGAACCCCGCTATGAGCCTGAGGGTGGCCGTGATGGTACAGGGGCTGCGGGCGTGGTTGTCCCGGGCACCTCGGACCGCGGCCAGTGGGGCCAGGGATTCTCACTGGATCCGGAGATGACCCACCTCTACATAGAGGGATACTATCGCACAGAGGGCATCACCGCACCGGATGCCGGGACGATTCGCGTGACATGGCATCGCGATGATCCGGATAATCGTGTGATTGGCGATGTGCGGCCGAGGGTCGCCGCTTCGGATACCTGGGCGCACTTCGAGGAGATCGTGGCGGTTCCTGAGGATGCGGTTGACGGACGGATCGAACTGTTCAACTTCTACCGACCCGGAACTATCTGGTGGGACTCGGCGCACATGCGCCCGGCCACCGACGATGAGGTGCAGGCATTCATGCGCGCAAAGCTGGATCGCGATCCCGCCGGTGACGAGGTAGATTACAGTCCTGAGGATGGAGAGCAGGTGGCCATCAATCCGCCCGCCTTCATCTGGTTGCCGGTGGACGGAGCAGACGGCTACGTCCTGCAGTATGCGCCCGAGGGTGACTGGAACAGCGACCGGGCGGTCACGGTGAGCGACTGGGACGTAACGGTTTACGTACCCCATGAGACGCTGGAGACCGGCGACTGGGCGTGGCGCTTCGGCATCGAGACCGAGGGCGAGCTTCTATTCAGCACCCCGCGCAGTTTCCGCATCGATGACGAGGCAACGGATTTTCCCTTCCCCCGCATCGATGATGTGATGGCATCGATACCGGATGTGCATCCACGCGTCTACTATCATCCGGACGAGATCGAAGAGATACGTGAGAAGGTCAGGACCGATGAGGATTATCAGCAGCTTACCGCGAGTATCATAAACAACGCGGAGAATCGCCTTGGCGAGGAACTGTATCCCGAGCCCAAGGAGCTTCCCCCGAGCGGCCCCGAGCGCAGACGGGCGCGGCAGGAAGTGTGGCGGACGATGCGGCCATTCACCGCGGGCATGGAGACCTGCGCCCACGCTTACATTCTCACCGGCGACGAGCGCTTCGGAGAAGAGGCGAAACGGCGACTGCTCCACTTCATGACCTGGGACCTCGACGGTCTCAGCAATGTCTTCCGCTTCACTGAGCCGGCCATGGACATCGCGTGGCGCGGACCACGCACGTACAGTTGGATCTATGATCTTCTCAGCGAGGAGGAGCGCGAGCTTTGCGCGAGGATCCTCGGGATCCGGATCGGGCACATCAATGAGCTTCACCGGCGCCGCCCGTTCGAGGCGCGCCCCTTCTCCAGCCACCCGGGCCGGATGATCGGCTTCGCCATCGAGGGATCGATCGCGCTGGCGCACGAGGTACCGGAAGCGCGGGACATCCTGGAGTACACACTGCGACTGATATGGTCGGTCTATCCGGCGTGGGGCAACCCCGACGGCGGCTGGGCTGAAGGTCCGAGCTACTGGCGCAGCTATATCGGCAGGCTGGCGCCGGTTGTGCAACTGCTCGAGGACATCGACGTGCCCTACGCCTCACACCCGTTCATTCAGAACACCGGATGGTTCGGGATGTACACGCTACCGCCGGGAGGCAGGATGCGCGCCTTCGGTGACAGCGCCAGCGGCTCGGTCGGGCGTGGCGACGGGCAACTCGTTTACCGCCTCTCGACGCTTACGCGCAATCCCTACTGGCGCTGGTACGCGGATCAGCTTGATGCTGGGCCGGGGACGGCGGCAGGAATGCTGGGCTTCTACGATCCGACCCTCGAGTCGAGGCCGCCTGTAGACATTCCTCAGGCCCGTCTGTTTCCCTACATCGGAGTTGCGTCGATGCACTCGAACATGGCGCAGCCGAGCGAGAACATCTACCTGCTGATGCGCTCGAGCCCCTATGGCGCGGTAAGCCACAGCTACGCCGATCAGAACTCGTTCGTGATCGGAGCGTTTAACGAGGGCCTCGCCATCAGTTCAGGCTACTATCAACTCTACGGTTCGCCGCATCATCGCGAGTGGGTCTGGGAGACGAAGGCCCACAACTCGATACTCGTCGATGGCGAGGGACAGATGACACGGACGCCACTCTCGCACGGAGAGATCATCAGCTTCGATGACACCGACGATTACACCTACTCAGTGGGTGATGCCACTCCCGCTTACGGAGGGCGGCTGGATCGCTTTCTGCGGCGGGTGCTTTTCATCCGCCCGGACGTTTTCGTCATCTGCGATGAGCTTGTGGCACCGGAGCCATCAACTTACCAGTGGCTGCTGCACTCACGCGAGGAGATGGAGCTTGACGAGGCCGCGCAACAGGTGCTGCTTTCCAGCGGAAACGCGCGACTGCTTACCCGCTTCCTCACGCCGGAGGGGCTGAGCTTCGAGCAGACCAGCGGCTGGGACCCGCCGCTTGAGCGAGACGCCCCGGATCAGTTCCACTTCACCGCCGATACAGAGAATCCCGCACGGCAGGCTACGTTCCTGTCGGTGCTGAACGTTTACCGCGAGGGCGAAGAGGATCACCTCCCTGAGACCGAGATCGTCGAGGGCGAGGGAGGAAGAGGGGTATTGCTGCGCTGGGACAACGAGGAGGCGCTGGTGGCGTGGCGTGATACCGATGCGCCACGAATGACGGTAAGTAACATGAGCACGGAGGCGGAGATCGCGCTTATTCGCTGGGACGCCGAAGGGGAACTGACCTCGGCGTACTCCTACGGTGGAGTCGAAATGCTCGTGAATGATGCGCCACTCGATGCCGCCCTGCGCTGAACGCGTCGGCAGGGCTGGTTCCGCGCGAAACCGAGGCGGGCACTCGAACGCAAATCCAGGGTCTCTGCGCTTCACTCGGCGCAGAGACCCTCTCCTCTGCTACAGATCGAAAGAGTTACGTCTGTTCAGGAGAGAACGACTGAGAGGATATACCGCGCCCTGTCAGAATGCCGCACTGGAGGCAGTTGATGACTGGTCAGAATGACGTACCACGGGCTTCATACGATCTTCATCTGCATACCTGCTGGAGCTACGACGCCACGAACACCGTTGAGGAATTGCTCGAGACCGCCTCGGAGGTCGGTGTACGCCGCATTGCGATCACGGACCATCACCTCGTTGATGGTATCCCCGAGGCCATCGAAGCCGCAGCGAACTACCCGGACATCCTGCTCGTTCCCGGTGTCGAGTTGAACGTTACCACCAGTGTGGGATCGGTACATGTGCTGGCACTGGGTCTGACCTTGCGCGCGATAGATGCTCTCGAGCCTGTCTGGGACGAGTACCGCCAGTGGCAGATCGATCTCGGCTCGGCGACTTCGGCGGGCGTATGCGCCCTCGGCTTCGATTACTCCGATGCGCAGAGGCAGGAACTGCTTGAGTCTTACCGCCCCGCGCGGACCATATCCGTTCAGGGAGCCACCCCGACTTCGAACAAGATGCGGCGAGCGTTCTTCATCGAACGAGGCTTCGTCTCGGATGAGGACGAGTACCGAGAGCTGATGTCCGCAGCGGGCGAGGCGGTGCCCCGACCGCCCTACCCCAACGGAGACCGCGTGCTCCCGGCGGTGAAGGAGCAGGGGGCGTTACTGGTGATCGCGCATCCTCCGGCCTATTTTGGCGGAGCGGACCGAAACCGGATGGATATGCTGCGGGAGGAGCTTCTGCTCGACGGGGTGGAGTGTGCCCATAGACGGAAGGTGCCACACGAGCTGACGCCGATCTACCGCGCGTGGTGCGAGGAGCATGATCTCATATCCACCGGCGGCAGCGATCTTCACTGGCCGGAGGATGTGAGCGAGGGCATCGGCCTGCACATCGGCGCGGAGGAGTGGTGGCCCGAGATCGAGGCACGGCTGCCCTCGGAGGCGCTGATCAACGCCTGAGCCGCGTACATTAGAGGCGTTACTCTGCGGGATCTACGCCCTCGATACCCAGAGGAGCTTCGACCGAACGAAGATGCAGATCGCGCTGCGGGAAGGGTATCTCAATGCCCTCCGCCTTCAGGGTTCGCCAGATTTCGAGGTTGATATCAACCGCGACCGCTCTGTGGATCGCCGGATCGGAAACCCAGGCCATCAGCATCAGATCGATCGAATTGTCGCCGAACTCCACCAGACGAGCGCTGGGCTCAGGGAAGTCGGCTACTTGCTCATGTCGCTCCGCTATCCCGACCAGCACGTCCAAGACGTGGTCGATGTCCGCATCATAGGAGACCCCGATGGGAATGCGCACCCGCATCGTGAGTTCCTGATGGCTTAGATTCGTCAGGTGCTCGGCGATGATCTCTCCGTTAGGGATCAGTATATGGACATTGTCCTGGGTGCGCACATCCGTGGTTCGCAGGGAGATCGAGGTGACGCGGCCCCAGGTCTCCTCTACCTCGATGTAATCGCCGACGGCAATCGGTCGCTCTATCAGCAGAATAAGACCCGCGAAGAAGTTGCGCACGATGTCCTGCAGACCGAAGCCTAAACCGATGCCGGCCATGCCCGCGAGTACGGTCAGGGCGTTGAGCGGAAAGCCGCCCACCAGCATGGCCCAGAGAATCCCTGCGATAAGAATCAGATAGAAGGTGAGGCTGGAAAGCGCGTACTGCGCACCCTCGCTGAGATGAGTTCCGACCCTCTCCGAATCCGAAAGCCAGTCCCTAAGCAGTTTCGCCACGAGCCACGCGAGGAATATCGCGATGATCGCGCGAATGATCGAGAAGATGGAGACCTCAGACTCCCCCACCTCGAAGAGCGGTCGATGCAGGAACTCATAGGAGGCCACGGCGTGGTGCCAGCGCAACTCGAAGACGGGTATCTGCACGACACCTGCCACCGCCCACAGCGCGATGCGGAGCCATCTGCGCAGCCTGCTTTCCTCCCGGAGACTTACTCTGATCTGTCGCTGCAGAATTAGGGCGACCGACAGCAGAGGCAGATTCACATAGACGATCCTGGCGAGATATCCCCCGAGGTTGACGTAGCCAACGGCCTTCAGCAAAGCGATTGCCGCGATCAGCCCGAGCGCGACGGGCACCGCGGTGGTCACGATACGCCGCACGGGCCTGCCAGCTGTCGCGTCATCCGCACCCGCTGTGAACTCTGCAGGGCCGCCCTGACCGTATATGATCCATGCAGCGATCCCGGCCAGTCCCACCACGTGGATCACTGAAAGAAGCACAAGCACATCCTCGTGTGGGTAGTCCAGCAGGCTCAGTGCCCATGTCAGAGACAGCATGATCGCCGACCAGAGTGCAAGAGCGCGCAGAAGGCGGAAGATGGCCACTGCGGCACGCGTCTCTACCGGCACTACGCGCAGTTCATCGTGCCGGGGCGCGAGAAGCTCGCGGATGATGGCGAGTAGCGCGAAGTAGCCCGCCCATATGCCGATCACCGCGAGCAGCGCAAGTGACCACTCGCGCGGCAACCCCCAGAGGTACACGGCAAGAGCGGCCAGACCGGCCAGCAGAAGTGCCCGCGCCAACGGTAAGAGAAGCTCCGCATGACGACGCCTGCGCAGTGTGTCGAGGTCGGGCTTCTGCTCGGAATCTTCCTCCGATTCAGCATCTCGCGCATTGGGGTCATGATATACCCCAAATGCCGAGAGGAACCATCCCGGCAGCTTCCCCCACAGGATGATGAAAACTGCGATCATGACGACAGAAACGGCCACCCGCAGCATGTATGCCGGCATGGTCGCCGGTGGCCGCCCATCGGCGTGGTAGCGTCGGACGATCGTATCAACTGCCCCCGGCAAAGCGGCAATACTCGTCCCCAGCGCCTTGAAGGTCTGTGCGGAGATCGTCTCATCGGTACGCCAGGTCAATGCCCTGTAACGCGCCGCCACCATCGCGGAACTAAGCTCCTCGGCGTAACGGGAACTCTCATCGTACGCCTCAGTAGCGACGGCAGCCTGCTCGTTGTACAGGTCGAGCAACTCCTGCATGGCCTCGTGGCGCTCCCGGAGGTATTCCTCCGCGTCGGCCAGCACCGAATGCAGCGCTTCGTCGAAGAGATCCTCAGCGGTGCGGCTGAGGGTGGCAACCTTCTCGGCCGCTTCTTCGGCCTTTGGGATGTCAGAAAGGAGGCGAAGGCGCTCGGAGAAGGCAGCGTCCAGCGCCTCCTGAAGCTCCAGGTTGGTGGCCTGCAGGGCCTCCCATCGATTCGCCGCGCCAAGGGTTGGTATCTGCCCCAGACGCACCTGCCGCGGCACGGTCTGACGATCGCGCCTGACTCTAGCGGCTGTATTCTGAAGGTGCTCCAGGGTCAGTCGCGCCTCCGCCGCCTCTTCACGGAATGCGCCAATGTCGACTCTTGCACCCTGTGCGACCTGTCCGATCAGCGCGCCCAACTGCGCGGGAGGCAACAGGTGCGCGTCCTCGGCAACGAGCACGTCGATCGACTGAGAGATCGCATCGGTTCGCCGCTCGCGTGCCTCGCGTCGGACTGTCCTCGGATCGACCTCGGTTGGCGTCTCCGTTGGAGCGGTGCGTGCCGGAGCGGCGACTTCCCGGATCGGCTCCTCAGCGACCGGTTCCACGACTGGTTCTTCTTCCTCTGTAGGCTCCTCGCTCTCCGGCTCCACGAGCGCGTCCGGCTCATCATCCACCTCGGGTACCGCCGGGTCATCCGGGTCAGCATCAACGGGAGGTTCGACAGGACGCTCGGGGCGTTCTTCAGGGGGACGTTCCGGTTCACGCGGCGCGGGGCGCTCCTCGGTATCCGGGCGTTCCGCCGGTGGCTCCGGCTCTTCTGTGGGTCTATCCGGCGTTTCCCGCCTTTCAGCGGGTGCGGGGGAAGCTTCAGGGCGTGCAGGCGCAGCTTCCGGCGCGGGACGCTCGGTCTCGGTGCGCGAGGGCCTCGGTGAAGGCTCGGGCGACGGATCATCCGCGGAGGCCGGAAGACCCAAGACCATCGCCACAATGATGACGATGAATAGATTCCGTCCACCGCACCCACGTCGCCATGAACCCTGCATGGAACTCCTGCCTCTCGGTTATCTTCTCAGATGATATCTGTTGACATCGCAACTTAATCGATGGACACAGTGTACCCTATTCGCGGCGGGTGCGACAAGGCGGGCGTCAGGAGCGACGATACTCCCGTGACCACTCTTCATCGTATCCGGTGCGCACAAACTCAATCCAGCGATCGGTAAATGATCGGTCGAGGCCGATGGCGCGAATATCGGCCACGACGATCTCCACGTCGTACTCCACCCGATGAAAGAACAGCCCCTCACCGGTCTGCAGCGCGTAACCCGCCCGCGGATCGCCGTCTCGCGGCTGACCGACCGGCGGAATGCAGACCAGCCTCTGTCCATCAATCACCCGGTCGAAGGCGCGATGCGAGTGCCCGAAAAACACCGTCTGTCCATCGATCTTTCGACAGTGCCGCCCAAGCACCGCGTCAGGCATCTTCGGGTGTAGGTAGGGCGCATCCGGCGGATGGTGTATCAGGGTGATCGGCCCACTGGACGAGTCAAGCTCAATCCGTGCGGTAAGGTTATCGAGGTAGTTCAGATGCTCTTCACTGAGTCTTCTGCGTGTCCAGTGCAGCCAGTCAACAGGCTCGTCAGGATTCTCGGGGGAAGGAGCAGTCTCAATGATCTCGACATCGTGATTGCCGAGAATTGCGCGCGCGCCGACACGCTGCAATAGTTCGACGCATTGTGCGGGGTGAGGTCCGTAGCCCACAATGTCCCCGAGGAATATCACCTCGTCTATCGGTCCGACGTCCCTAAGCACCTCCTCGAACGCAGGGAGGTTCGCGTGAACATCCGCGATAAAGAGCCGCCTCATGCCTGTATCGCCTCGAATTGCGGGCAAGCTGTGTGGTGCAACGTCGCCGCTTCCGTGCGTCTCACGGCTGCGGAACCTCGTAGCTCCAGACGCGCGAGCGGGCAGCGAAGTAGAGACGCCCGCCCACCTGCGCGCCGCCCGCCGTCGCAGGCGCCGGCGTGTCGGCGAGTTTCTCGTGCTCGAAGGTGCCCGGCGTGATGCGAACGATCATCTCGCGAAAGATGGCGTATAGATAACCGTCCTCGCCCTCCTGCAGCGCATGTCGCGGCACGGCTCCGGTTCCCTCGAACTGCTCTGAGTGGATTACGCGCCTCTCCTGCGGATCGAAGACGAAGAAGGTTGAGTTGCGGGAGAGGCCATAGACGAGGCCGTCATCGAGAACATAGATGCTGATGATGTCCCTCTGTCCGGGCACCGGAACCGTACGATAGACCACCTCGCGGGTCTCCCAGTCGAGGATGAACAATTCCGCCTCCTCCGCGGTGGGATGCCCCCCGCCTGGTGCGGCGATGGAGGTGCCGCCGACGAGATCACCATTCGGCAGGGCCTTGAGCGTGATGCAACTGTGCCCGGGCAGCAGGTGCTCGTCGGCAGTGAGAAGTGTCTCCTCTCCGGTCTGGAGGTTATACACGCCGATGCCGCCGCCGACTCGTCCGTAGCCCGCGAAGCCCGCCATCATCACATGCTCGTTGTCTGGATGCACCAGAGCGGTCCTCGGCCGCGCCACATCAGAGCGCCACTGCGCGAGTACCGACGGGTTCTGCTCCTCCGGCTCCGAGACCAGCGATTCGTGGCGTTCACGCGAAAGGTCCACCGAGACGATGCCGAACCACGGTTCGCGACCATCGGTCTCAAGCATGCGCACACCCAGGTGATGCTCGCCCGTGTCAAGCTCCATCGGACCGAAAACCTGCAGCGGGCCCGGTTGAGTACCGGTGTGGGAGGCATCGAACGGCTCACCGATTTCCTCACCATCAAAGAGAAACTGCGCGGACGTGTAGGGCTCGTGCAGGTACGGCTGGATGTGCAGGTAATACTCTCCTGCTTCCTCAACGGCCAGCGGGAAGGTGGCCTCAGCCCCGAACTCATCGCCGCGAATGAAGAGGATCTCATGACCGGTGAGGTAAGACATCCGCCCCTGCTCGATCGAACCGATCTCCAACAGTTCCTCGCCAGCGATCCCGCGCACCTGCCGCTGGACGGTCGGGTTCCACGGTTTCGTTGAATCGTAGGCCCATAGCTGTCCGGCGGCATATTGAGCGCCGAAGACGAGGTTGCCCAGACTGGCGATCGCGCAGAAGTTGCCTCCGCCGACCTGCGGGATAGGGCCCATATCCGTAAGCTCTGCGGTTGCCGAATCGATCGCGAGGAAGTGCATTGGATGGCTGGTTGAGCCGTACACGACTCCGTCAGGTCCGATTCCGAGGCTGGTGATATTGACGCCGCCGCTGTCATACTCGAAGGTCAACTGCTCCGTCGCGTCGGTTTCGGGGTCAAGTATGTCGATGATCCCCTCATGCAGGCAGTAACGGGTGATGCGACGGCCGTCGGGCAGATCACGCTCCACACTGCCATAGCGGAGGGAAGCCACGGCGCGCCGCTCACCGGCCTGCGTTCGTCCCTCTATCGGTGTGGCTTCGCCATCGTGGAGCAGAAGATGACTATCGTGGACTCGACCGTACACCGTGCCATCGGCGAGTGGCTCGACGTAGCCGGTGCCGACGGTACGCAACTCCTCGTCTCCGAGTGAGCGTCGCTCGCCGGTCGCGGGGTTGTACGCGATGATATTGCAGCGTGAAGTGCCGATCCCGCAGTACACCCATCCGGCGTCACAGGTAGCAAGGTGCGAGAGATACCGCTCCTCATCATCCATGCGGCCGTGATCTACCATCTCCTGTGTCTCGGGATCGAAGGAGATCAGGCCCGTGTTGTAGACTCCTCCCGCCCATACGGTCCCGTCGAGGTCCTCAGTGAAGCACAGGTAGGGGCTTGTTCGTTCGGAGGGACGCCCGTAGAAGGTGAACTCCCCCGCCATCGGGTCGAACTCCAGCAGAATCGGGCCCTGTGTGTGATAGTGCAATCCATTGCTGTGCAGCAGCGCGCCGAAGGGATCGAATTGGGCAACATCCTCGGGGCAGAAATGCTGCGTGGTCTCTCCGGTGTCCATGTCGGTCACCAACAGGTACCCCGTAGCGCCACGGTCACAGGCCGAGGCAATAACGAGCGTCCTGCCGTCCTCGGTCACGGTCGGCACGAGTGAGCGCAGTTCCGCGACCTCGGCCCCGATTCCGTGATCGATGAACTCCGCGGCAGCGGCCTGTGCCGCAATGGAGACTGCGAACACAACGGCGAGTGGAAGCGAAGACCTGGTGCTAAGAGCGGAGAGCATCGATTATCATTGCTCCTGTCTTCCGCGCGGCTTACGGCGGGTCACAGAGGTCTGCCTTCGGGCGCAATTGTGCGCACGCCCCAAGGCAGTTCTACCCGGAGTGTCGTGCCCGGCGATAAGTACCTCAGTGTTTCAGCGCAGGGCAGCTTCAACAGGTGCGTCGTTGACGCGCATATCGACTCCGCCGTAAGAGTAGGCAGAGATCAACTGCCCGTCGTCGTCCCAGCGCACGACGGCGACCTCCGCTTCGGTGCTCAGGTTGCTGACGGTCATCTGCGAGGCGTCGGTGTAACGCCAGGCCACCAGCGCCTCCTCATCATCCCAGCGCAGCAACACACCTCTACCGCCTTCACCCTCGACCATCTCTGTCTCGGGGATTCGGTCTTCGTCGCCCTCACGGTACACGTCGACCACCGAGAGGAAAAGCGCCTCGCTCGCGGGTTCGACGGTATCTGCGGTGAAGTGGAACTGGTCCGGTGATTCGCGCTCCGGCGGCGGATCCCAGCCCGTCTGCTGATCGAAGCTCAGGTCCTCGGGCGTGAGGAAACGAGTCAGCATCCGCGCTTCTCCGCTGGAGATGGCTACCTGCTGTGCGGCCTCGTCAAGCTCCATCTCATTCCGCGCGTGCAGGAGCCACTGATAGGTCGATGGTTCCGGTGCCGCAAGCTCATCGCAGATCACGAAGACGTTGGGGCGGATGAAGAGTATCCGTCGCAGGAAACGATCGAGACGGCCGCCGTAGGCCTCGGTCGCGTCGCCGACCGTGTAAGTGTACTCATCCGTGTCATCGAATGCAGCGAGCCTGCCGCGGGAAAGCGGTGTGCGTGTCATCTGCCCCTCACCATCAACGAGGATCGAGTTGTGCGCCCGGGTCTCCCAGACCCACTCGCGATGATGCGGGGAGCCGTACACCTGATAGTAACCAGAGCTTATCGCCAGCGCTTCGCCGTAGGCGCCGAGCACAAACGAGTTCTGGTCGGCGAAGCTGTGGCTCACCGCGCCGTAGGGACTCGAGCGCATCAGCAGGTAGATATTCTCCGCCGGCTGTGCCATGTTCGAGTGCATCGCCGCCACACCGATATACGGGAAATCACGGGCCTGGGGGATATCAAGCGGTGGCTTCGCCTCAAGTGTCGGGTCATAGAAGCTGAGCATACCCGCGGCGGTACCAGGGCCCGCATCGAGTTGCTCTGCGTACCAGCGCCAGTAGGGATTGCGTGTAAGTGTCGAGAGCCGGTAAACAAGCTCACCATCGCCCCGCCCGACCGAGCCGCTTGCGCTGTCACCGAAGGCTCGCATCCTGCCTCCCGGCGGTAGTGTGTACATGCCGAACCAGCCGGTGTTCTGGATAAACGGGTGGGAGGTGTACGGCACATCTATGTCCTCAAGCAGTTGCACCACCGGCATCAGTCTGCTGATATAGCTGCGCCAGTAGCTCGGCCCCTCCGCCCAGCCTCCGTCGGGGTTGCCCCACGCCGGATACACCGACCACATGAGGCGCAGCGTGTACTCCAGCCAGTCCTGAGCCTCGGGCACCTCGTGCGCCAGCGCAATCGCGCCCTCCACTGCGAAGCCAATCATCCGCCCGGGGTGGCTGGCGTATGGCCGGGCCTCGAACGGGCGGCGCCGGTGCATCTCGTTGATCTGCTCGATCCGCCTGCCGAGGATGCGTACGCACAACTCTCGCTCCTCCTCGGTGAGCAGGTCGTGGATCCAACTGAAGGTTCGGGGGCCGCGCCAGGCGATGTCCATCGCAGGCTCGGTGAAGCTGAAGACGCTCGTCGGGCCCTCGGTGTCCCAGGTCATGAAGTGGAGCAGCCGACGTTTCGCCTCTTCCCCGAAGCGCTCGTCGCCGGTCAGAATGTAAGCATGGGCGCTGGTCTCCATCCCGGCGGTGAAGGGCCGCATGGTTCTGAATATCTCCACGGCCGCACGACCGCGCTCGACCCCGCTGGGCGGCAGATAGGGTGGCTCCGGGTAGAGTTCCTCGCCGATCCGGTTCTCGGCATTGTTGATGATGCCTGCGGTCAGGCGTTGATACTCCTCATCGGTGCGCACCTTCTCCCGCACTTCCTCGATCTCATCGCGGTGATAGTAGATGCGCGGATGCACATCCGGGATCGAGGCAATGACCTCCTCGATGCGCGGGAAGGGGAAATCCGCGGCCTCGGCGTCGAGGCTGAAGTTCCGCTCACTACTGAAGATTAGGCCCGCGTCTGTCTCGATCCCGTAGCGCCACGCCCAGTCGCCGGTCTCCAGCGTCTCATGGGGCACGTAGACCGTGCGCTCCCAGTCCGTCACCGTCACCGCCTGAGCGTGATTCCAGTCACCACCGGGGGCATACTGAAGCACGTAGCCGTCCACGCCATCGACCGGCAGCCAGATGAAGGCGGGGGGATTGATCGCGGCCTCCTCACCGTCCTCGGGGCTGTAATCGACCTCGTCTGGAGCGGGATCACGGTCGAGCCTCTCACGCATGAGTTCCTGCACCTCTTCGTCGGTGGCCGGGCGCAGGTGCGCCGAGTCCCACCAGACTGCGCCGGGGCGGTAGAAGTTGAACATCTCGATGGCACCCGCGATCGCCTCGTCGGGCACCGCCACGACGCCTGTGAAGTGTGTCCAGTCCTCAGCGGGCGGCACCGTGGGCCGAACGTCATGGATCACGGGATCATCTTCATCATCACGGTACCACGTTATCCGTATGGTGCCCGCCTCGGGCGCCTCGATCTCCTCGGTCCGATAGTAGCCCTCGTAATGCAGATAGGTGGCCTCTGCGTCGAGATCAAAGCGCTGACCCCACTGGGCGCGATCTGACGTGGATGGAGCGTAGACTCCCGCGGCTCCGGTGTTGTCACGTCCGCCGTCGGGCTCATAGAGGGGACGCGCGTCGGTCCCATAGAAGCCGAAACGCCAGCCCTCAGGGCTTTCCCCGGCCTCGTCCGGGTTGAAGTGCGGATTTACGAGCATCTCCTGTGCGCCGACCGTGGCGACGCACAGCAGTGCGAGTGCAATCATGGCAACTGACAACGATCTCATGTCTTCCTCCGTGTAATCGTGGCGTTATACCGAACCGAATGCGGACGATATGATGATGCGACCTCATCCGTCCGCATTCCGGATGTGCATAAGAGTTCACCGCCAGAAGGTCAGGAACCTTCCTACTGGCCGCGGTTGAAGAGCATTACCGCCTCTTACAGGTGACGGGTGAGATCAGCAGCAGGTTCTAAGTCCTCTCTTGACAGACCAACACCAATGCAGTATTGACTGAGCGAGGGGCCTGCTGTGAAATTGATGACTCAGGGGAATCCAGGGAATGGATGATCGCGAGTACACCGCGGCAGTTGTGACGCTCTCTGATGAGCGGGCACGAAGGCCCGCCCTGACCGGAGGTAAGACAGCCAACCTGGCCCGGCTGTTAAGTGCGAGCTTCAGGGTGCCCGAAGGTCTCTGCGTGACCACCGAGGTCTACCATAAGTTGATCGACGACGAGGTCATCTGCAGCCTGATCGGCGAACTCGAAGGCATTGGCCCCGACGGTCCGGCCAAAAGTCGCGAACTTACAGCCGCGATAAGGGAGCGAATCGAGGCAGGATCGCTGCCTGCGAACGTCCGCGGGGCAGTGACCGAACTCATCGATGAAGAGGCTGTGTATGCTGTGCGGTCGAGTGCGACCGCCGAAGATCTTCCATCGGCGTCATTCGCAGGCCAGCACGATACCGTGCTGAACGTATCCGGCGTAGATGCCGTGGAGGAGGCGGTCCTGCGGTGTATGGCAAGCCTCTTCACCGAGCGAGCAGTCTCATACCGTGCGGTTAACCAGATCCCCCACAGCGATGTCGCGATGGCCGTAGTGGTGCAGCGGATGATCGATGCCGAGTCTTCCGGCGTACTCTTCACTGCAGATCCGACCAGCGGGCGGCGCAGCATCGCGTCGATAGATGCTGCCTTCGGCCTCGGTGAGGCAGTGGTCTCCGGGACAGTGACTGCAGAGAGCATTCAGGTCGATCGGCGTAGCGGTGAGATACTCGATCGTCGGCCGCAAGGCAACGCAGACTCGGATACCGACAGCAATGCCGGCGGTCCGGTGCTCGATGTCGCCCAGATCGCAGAGTTGGTGGAGGTAGGAGGACGAATCGAGGATCTGTTCGACAGCCCTCAGGACGTCGAGTGGTCCTTCACTGACGAGAATCTGTGGATCCTGCAATCGAGGCCGATAACCACTCTCTGGCCGATACCATCCCCGCCTCCAGAGAGCGACGGCCTGCATGTGTACTATAGTTGGAATCATCGGCAGGGCATGACCGAGGTCATGCCGCCACTGGTCGCCGATTGTTGGCTTCGCACCATGCGGGGCATACTCGACCGCATGGGCTTCCGGCCTGCGATTGGGCCGGTCCCGGTAACAGGAGGCGGTCTGGTGTACATTGACATGACGGCCTTCCTGGTGTCAGACCGCATCAGGCCCAAGATGCTTGACGGCCTCGACGAGTTTGACAGGCAGGCGATCGCGCCGCTTAAGGAGGTCATGGAGCAGCGCGGCGATGAACTGCCGGATTCCTCGCTGCTGCGCGGCATCTCACCGGGACAGAGCCTGGTATCAGGGCTCAGGCTCGGGGTCGTCTTCCTCCGCTCGGTGGACAGCATCCTGCGAGGCATGGTCGGTAGCTATCACGAGGAGGTGCCGAGCAGGGGCCGACGCTGGGCGGACGAGCTTGCCGGTAATCTGATTCAGCGAATTCGGGCCGGCGCAACGGTTCGCGACCGGATCGAGCTTGTGCTTGAGGCGAACGACGAGGCGGCGTGGAAGGCCATGTCGCAGGCGCTCATGCTCTGGAACATCTACTATTACAGGTCCAGGATCAACCGACTGTGCGGGGATGCAGAAGAGGAGATCGAGGCACTTCAACGTGGTCTGCGCCAGAATGTCACGACCGCCATGATGCTTGAGCTTGGCGACCTCACCGACATTGCACGTGATCTCCCGGCGGTCGAGGAGGCCATCATCGAGGGCGCCGATCTCGACGAGATCCAGGAGACCGAGGGCGGGAAGGAGTTCGTCGCCGCGTTTGAGAGATTTCTTGAGAGATACGGTTTTCGGGCGCCCGCCGAGATAGAGTTCAGCCGCCCCCGTTACCACGAGGATCCCTCACCACTGCTGTCATCGATCCAGACCTCCCTCAAGTCCGGCTCACGCGGCGAGCATCTGAGGCATATGGAGCGCCTCGAGGATAAAGCGGACGAGGCAATAGAGACGTTGATGTACAGGGCCGGAAAGGGCATCTTTGGGTCAATCCGGCGTCGCAGGGTCCGGGCGAATGCAGTCAGGTTCCGCAGCTATCTGGCGATGAGAGAACTCACGAAGTACGCGCTCTCTCAACTGCTGTCCGAGACACGCAGGCAGGTGCTGGAGGCGGGTGAGCACCTTGCGCGTGAAGGCGGGCTCGAGGCCGTTGACGATGTCTGGTACTTCACCCTCGACGAACTACTCGATGCTCTGCACGAGCCCTCCCGCCCGCCGGCGATCGACATCAACCAGCGCCGCTCCGACCTTCGGCGGTACCGGCAACAGCGGCCCGCGCGAGTGATCACCAGCGACGGCGAGATTCCACTGGGCGACACGGGCGATCCTTCCGACGGGGACGGCCTGGTTGGAATACCCACCTCCGGGGGTGTCGCGGAGGGCGTTGTGAGGGTAATACTCGATCCCACCGAGGCCGCCCTTGAGCCGGGGGAGATTCTGGTCGCGCCTCACACCGATCCGGGATGGACTCCGCTCTTTCTCAACGCCGTGGGCCTTGTGACGAACGTCGGTGGCCTCATGACCCATGGTTCGCTGGTGGCCCGTGAATACGGCATTCCGTCGGTGGTACTTGCGGACGCGACCGAGAAGCTTCAGAGCGGGCAGACGATCCGTGTGGACGGCGACCGGGGCGTCATCGAGTTGCTGCACGCTGAGCACGAAGATGCGGAATCCCTGTAGATACACAACCCGACTGCGTGTGTAAGGACCGAGCCCGTGGTAACGGTGGCCACGGGCTCGTTGCGTGTTGCTGATTCAGGTCTTCGAAGGCCGAATTCGGTCGATCACTCCGGCAGGATGTAGAAGTTATCGAACCAGAACTCGAAGTCCTCTCGCGCAAGTGGTGGCGCATCCGGAGCGCCCTCTGGCCGGATGGTCACACCCGTGAGACCGATCATCCCGG
>PXBW01000264.1 GCA_003566775.1 candidate division WS1 bacterium | reverse complement strand
GAGCCGCTTGAGCGTACGATCTGCCTCTGGAGCATCACCGCCGACAGCGTCTCCCGCGAGATCGAGCCACGCTCGGGCACCACCGAGCAGCGCATCGATGCCGCGGCCCGGTGCCGGGAGGCGGGATATCCGGTGCGCGTGAAGTTCAAGCCGATCGTGCCGCTGCGCGGCTGGCGGGACGAATCGCGGCAGATGATCCGCGAAGTTTTCAACCGAGTGCGCCCGGAGACCATCGGCCTGTGCATGCTCGCATGGATGACGGCCGCGCAGTTGGAGCGCATCATCGCCGCGCAGATGCTCGACCCGCACTTCGTGACGGGGATGCGCGAAGCCGTAGAAGAGTTGCGCGACTTCCGTCCCGGTCCCTTCCCCCATGAGCTTCGCGCCGAGGTGTACGACTTCTACCTCGCGGAGATTCGCGCGTGCGATCCGCACGTTCCGGTCTTCCTGTGCACCGAATCCCCGCGGATGTGGAGGGAGTTCGCGCCAGGGCTTGGCTTCGGCCCGCGCGACTACCCGTGCGCCTGCGGCCCGCAGTGCCCTCCAGGGACGCGCCGCGTAGAGAAGCCGATTGTAATCGACGGCTGATAGCCACCTTCAGTGCCGGATCGAGGCCATCATAAGTTACTCAGGCCAATCGCTCGACCAGCCCGATACGGCCATCGGCTCCTTCGATCAGGACGACGCGGCCGTCGGAGGAGATATCGCCGCCATTGAAGCTGGCGATGACCTCCCAACCGCAGAGGGATCCGCATCAGAATCCAATGATTGGCCTCTTGAATTGTTTGTAACATTGGAGTGATCTTACTGGTGCATTGATGGCCTGCCCAGTTCACGTTGAGCCGTTGGATGGTCATGAACAGCTCCGCCCTCCCTGTGCCCACACAGCGCAACCGAGGCCCCAAACCTCTCACTGTAACTGTTCCGAAGAATGGCGGGGCCGCCAGCCGGACAGGCGGATTAGGCGAAATAGTGGTTCTTTGTGCCGCAGGACTGCTTGTTACAGGTTCCTTCTGCGCAAGAGCTTGGATCGGGGGTATACTGTACTGCGAGAAAAGCCGCAACGTGAGTCGTACCGGGTACCTAAGCGCGGGTAAAGGATGGGTTAGAGGTTAAGTCGGAAGAGAGGGAGTTGAACTGCGATGCGGTTCTGGATTCGTCCGAGAGTACCTATGCTGCTGCTCTTCACTCTATGGGCCGTGCCGGGGTGGGCGTTGGAGGCTCCTGAGACGCTTGTGGTTACGCTTCGTGAGACGGGACAGATGTGGTTCGATGCAGTCGAGCAGGCACATCCTGCTCCCCCTGATCTACACGCGTTCGCGCAGCTTCTGCTTGAGCGCGAGGACATCGCCGATGCGACGGTTGATGACGGTTCCATAATGGTCACCTCCTCCGGAGGCGTTCTCGTCTGCTACGACGTTGAAGAACCGGGCGTGCTGGGCTCTCCGACATCCGAGGCGGCCTCCGAAGTGAACGATCGCTATGCTCTCTTGTCCACCAGCCTCCTTCCAGGCCGGGCTGTACCAGGTCAGCCGCGCACATACGGCGATCTGGTACCGGGCGGGACTGCTTTGATCCTGCGCTCATTGATGCCGGGGTATAAGGAACTGACTCGAGACATGTCGCAAATTCTGACGGAGGCGGGCTTTCTCGTGGACTACAGACGAGCCGACCTCCACCATTTCTTGAGGATACCTCAAGCCTCGGTAGTCATAATCAACACGCACGCCAGTCTGAGGAAGGCGGGCGAGTTCAAGCGCTTCTCCCTGACTGCCAACCGATTCGAGACCACCGATGCGGGTCACCTGTCACTTCTCAACTGGCTTCGGCAGGGGGAGCACATGATATGGTTGCACGAGCATGACATCGCGCTCGGCATATACATCGAGAAGGACTCTCAGACTCATATTCCCACACGCCTCGTAACCGGGATATTGCTCTTCGAGGCTTGGTTTGAGAAGAACATCGAGCAGATGGTGGACAACAGCTTCGTGATCCTGCTTACCTGCAGCGGCGCCGACACGCCTCAGCCGTGGGAGATCTTCAGAGACCGAGGCGCTTCGGCGTTTCTCGGGTTCACCGGCCGGGCGGGCAACGAGTGGGCCTCCGAATTCGCCGTGATGATGCTTGAACGTCTGTACGGTCAGAGCATGGATCGGCCCACGCACGGTGCCCCACTGCGGCGCGCCCAGTGCTTTGAAGACGCGTTCGATACGATCGCCGCGAAGCCCGAATACCAACCACATGCCGACACGATGCCCGTGCTTCGAGGTGCATGGGAGGGGCCTCTGAGCTTCTCCGCATCACCTTACATCGAGTACGCGTGGGTATATCGCTTCCCCGGCTCAGCGAATTACACTCTGTGGATGGGCGGAGCGTTCGGGGCTTCGGGGGACTACACGCTTACGATCGATGGCCAGCCGCTGCATCTTCAATGGGCCTCACCAGGTCCCGTGCGGTGCCATGCCGTTCTTCCCGCCGGTGTCTATGGTGACTTGGTGGTCACCGACAGGTGGGGCAGACAAAGCAATGCGGTGACGATCAGCCGGTTCAACGCCCGCGTCATTGTGGATTATGAAGACCCGTTTATGGCGGGCACCATCGAAGTCGATTACACCGAGCCGGTCAGCGGCGCGAGGCTCTATCGGGGCCTCTCCGACGAGCTTGTCTT
>PXBW01000017.1 GCA_003566775.1 candidate division WS1 bacterium | reverse complement strand
GGGGTAGAGATCGAGTGCACGACCACTGGCATCTCCGTCTGTGGCGCAAAGTACTTTGCACCACAGTATCCGATGTGGGATGAAATCGCCCGTTCAACGCCAGCCGGGTTGTGTCGGATTGGCTGAGACCAGGCGAAGCCACTCACTGCGGATCTGGTCGCTGGTGGCCGGTGCATCCGGTCACAGCCTGAGAAGCTGATCGAGCGCGTGAACCACGGCCCGGTGTGCATGTACGGCGAGCTCGAGTGCATCATGTGCTCCCGGGTCCTCGCCCTGCCGCCGCCGAAACACCGCACTCGCTGTGAATGAAGAAGCAGAGGACCAGGCTCCATCTGCGGGCTGGTGACTCAGCTGGCCTACCATCTGCGCCTATAGGGTGTTAGCATTTGATCTGAACTTCCGCGGCGATCTCCGGATATCGGGATTATGGGGAAAGGCAGGCCATTCCATTCGGGATTCATGAACCGCGGGACCGCAAGTAAGAGCTGAGGTGACGGACCGTAGATATGGACCGTATTCGACTGTTTGTGAGCAGCGTCCAGAGGGAGTTTGCTGAAGAGCGACGCGTCATTCGAGATTACGTCCAGGGCGACGCCCTTCTGAGTCGGTTCTTCGACGTATTTATATTTGAGGATGTGCCGGCTGCCGACCGCCGCGCGGACGAGGTATTCCTTCACGAAGTGGATCGCAGCGATGTGTAAGTGGGATTGCTTGGTGCGGAATACGGCGTTCCGGATCGGACCGGAGTATCGCCCACGCATCGGGAGTTCCTGCGTGCGACGGCAATCGGCAAGCCACGCCTGATATACCTGAAGGGAGACGAGGAGTACGAGCGCGATCCGAAGATGCGAGCGCTCATTCGGGAGATCGATTCTCAACTGGTCAGACGGCGTTTCCGCAGCATACCCGAACTGACTACTGCCCTCTATGCCAGCCTTGTGGAGTACCTCATTGACCGCTCTCTCGTAAGAGTGAGGCCTTTCGATGCTGCGGGGTGTCGGGGCGCCACCATGGACGACGTATCCTCCGAAAAGGTCGAGTGGTTTCTTAGTCGAGCGCATCACAACCGGAACTACGTTCTTGATGACAGCACACCATATATCGATGCGCTCACGCATCTGAATCTTCTTGAAGGTGATATCCCGACAAATGCGGCCATGCTGCTGTTCGGTAAGAAGCCGCAGCGCTTCCTGGTTTCGTCGGAAGTGAAGTGCATGCACTTCCATGGGACCCAGGTCCGTAAGCCCATCCCCTCCTACCAGATCTACAAAGGGACGGCGTTCGAGCTGGCCGATCACTCCGTCGACTTCGTGATGTCGAAGCTGAATCTCTGGGTCGGCACACGCGATCGCGGCGCCGATGCGCCGGTTGAATACGAGATACCACAGTCGGTAGTAGCCGAGGCCATCGTCAACGCAATCGCTCACAGGGACTATGCGAGCAATGCAAGTGTCCAGGTCATGCTGTTCGCAGATCGCCTTGAGGTGTGGAATCCCGGCAACCTGCCGCCGGCGCTCACGCTCGCGAGCCTCAGGACCGCCCACCCCTCGATTCCCACGAATCCGCTTCTGGCTGAACCACTGTACCTGGCGAACTACATTGAGAAGGCGGGGTCAGGGACTCTGGACATGATCGCAGTGTGTGTCGCGTCTGGTCTTCCTGAGCCCGAGTTTCGTCTTGAGGCGGGCTCATTTGTGCTGGTGTTGCGGAGAACCAGGTCTGGCACCGAACAAGTGACCGAACAAGCGACCGAACAAGTGATGCGACTGCTCATGGTGTTCACGGACGTCGAGGCGAGTAGCAGTGAGTTGATGTCGAGGTTGCGCCTGTCGCATCGGCCATCCTTCTACTATGGGTATCTGCGACCCGCACTCGAAGCCGGCCATGTGGAGAGGACTATTCCCGATCAGCCGCGAAGCAGCCGGCAGAAGTATCGTCTGACTGACAAGGGTCGCACGTTCCTCTCTCAATTGCGGCGCGATGCGTAGGCACTGTGCAACGCCGGTCCCTCGCGACGCTCAATCATTAGTCGCACCCCAATCATCGAATGGTCGCGACCATATTGCTTCACCAAACCGGATTGTATCGTGCCGCACGCGAAGCACCGATCCGGGAATACCGCCCGTTGAGCGTTCCTGGTGGGAACGACTCGGTGCTCACGAGCTTGGATACACGATTGCAGCAGACACTATGTGGTGGGGGGAGGGGTGGAAGCAGAGTGCACGATCACTGGCGTCTCAGTCTGTGGCGCAAAGTACTTTGCGTCACAATACAGATCTCAGTATGTAGAGCTCTGGCAGTTGGCATGCAGCCTGGACGGTGCAACGATGGGGGGCTCGCAGGGGACCGATCGATTTGTGACATACAGTTGTCACAGCCACCCTGTAACATCTGACCCGTATGATGATGGAGAATGTCCTTCAGGAGGTGGTGTTATGGATAAGACACTGACGATCACCTGTCCCAACTGTGGGAAGTCGTTCGCGCTGGACGAGGGCATCCTGCAGCCGATTCGCGCGCAGATCCTGACGTCAGTAGAGGCGCAGTACGAGACTCGCCTGAAGAAGGAACTGGACGACGCGAAGTCACTCGCCCGGGAACAGGCGAGGTTGGCCGCCGAGGAGCAGATGGCGGGACTGAAGCAACAGGCCGAGGAGGCGGCCGCTGCGGC
>PXBW01000314.1 GCA_003566775.1 candidate division WS1 bacterium | reverse complement strand
TGTAGGAGCAAAGCGATAATCTCCCGTTGGGGCAAAGTAGAGATGCCCTCCCGCTACGGGTTATGGCCCGCGGTGTGGCGAAGAGGAGGTCATGAAGATCACAATGAGTCGTAAAGAGCGAGACCATTTGGTCGCAATCAGAGCGGTTGACACCGGGCAGATCACACAGGAGCAGGCGGCGCAGCCTGGCATCAGCGTTGGCCGGGTAGGCGGAAGCCTTGCCCGTTATCGCGAGGAGTGCGACGCGGGGCTGCCCCACCGCTCCCGTGCGATTTTTCGGATACTCCTGCCTCTGCGGCCGTTCAGAGAGGCGGGGCACCGCTTCCGCCTGTGCTGTCGTGAGCCGTGGTCGCTGTGGCCCCGACGCCCCTCCGGGGGTCGTTGCGGTCTGATGACGACAACTCCGAGCGACCGAACTCCCGCCAAGCCGCCATCGGCATGAGAAGCTCAATGCGGCACCTGAGGAGACGACAAGCTATCTTTGGCCTCCGGTCAGCGATCGAGACCGAAGTGATTCGGAATCACGAACCGGTCGTCCTCGTTCACAAGGTAGCGGAAGCCGGCCGCGTAGTCGCTTGAGTCGAGGAAGTCCCAGATGATCGTGATCTCACCTGTAGATATGCCTGTCTCTGTGATCGCTTCGATCACCCACGTTGTGTCTTTGGGCACATCGTTGTGAAAGTGGATGCGCCGGCCAACCACATCGGCGTCGGGCGGCAGAGGCGGGTCCAGCGAGATGCGATGATCGGCCGGATCATCGGCGTTGATCGCCGTCACGACCCCCTCCCATGCGGGTTGCTCGGCCTCCAGAGCGACATCGCCCACTCTCAGTAGTGACGCGTCGCTCATACGCATCAGCCTCACGTCACCATTCTCTATCCGCACCATGCCAAAGCGCCCGTCGAACTCGATGCCGCCTTCAACCTCCACCCGAGTGCGTTCCTCACAGCTTATGAGGATATCCACAGTCCCGTCGATCATCTCGACAGCCACCGCGACGACCGTTTCGGCCGCGGCGGCGTGCTCGGTTTCAAGCAGGCGGACCTCGCTGATAAACGGTGTGGTGTCATACGGCTCGAGCATCGTGACGAACTGGCTCTGCATCTCCTCGCCAATACGGCTCTGGATCAGGTAACGCAGGCTGCGAGGATTGCCCGCTCTATTCTGAGGTGGATCGCCGCTGGCCAGCGCCACTTCGTCCACAGGCGTAAGTGCATGCAGCCGCAGGTGTGGCTGTCTGCCCTCGGCGATGCGGCCGCGCCGGTCCTCGGCCTGCCAGTCAACGGTGTAGTATGACTCGACCGGGCCACCACTGCGCTCGACGTCGTAGAGATAGGAGAACCCGCTTGTGTTCCTGATCGTCTCGCCCTCGCCGGGCAGCTCCGCGAACTCCACGTCAGGGCCCGCGAATGTCCCCGTGGGCTGCTCGATCATCTCGAGCCGCTCCACGGTGGCTGCGCCGGCAGGACCATGATAGGAGAGCCGGTGGTTGGTACCGCCGCGAGCGCGGAACACGTCGAGCACGTAGCTGTCGTCGTCAGATATGTCCACCAGCGCAACCGTGCGCCGATAGGCGTCGATATCATCGTAGGCGTCCGGCGCCATGACCTCCGTCACGCGGACCGGCGGTTCGCAGGCGAAGAGCGAGATCTGACCGCCGCTGTTCGCACGATTGCGCACGTCGTTGATCACCAGCGTGTTATGGCTGATCGTGTTGGCAGTCCAGGCGTGCCGCTTGGGCCAGGCGCCGGTGTACTCTGGGTAGCCAAGGTCAGGAAGCATGTCGATGTTGTGTGCGTAGAGCCCCAGGTTGAGTGCGTCGGCGTGGCGATGCCCAAGTGCCCATCCGAAGGCCAGCCATATCGCGCGCCCCCGGGCTGCGTCGGGCTCCTCAGTCTGGAGCACGAGCTGTCCATAACGCCCCAGGTGATCGCAGCGCAGGCGGAAATCCTCGTCCCCGGCGACCGCGGCGATCTCCCGTGGGAGAGCATCTGGGTCCTCGAGGAAGATCGCGTTGGACGGGCGCAGGCGAGCAGGATCGCCGTCGGCGTAGCGCCAGGCAAGATCGGCCATCCGCTGATCTCGATAGAGTCTGTAACCCTCGACGAACGTCGCGGCGGCTCCAATACGCCCCCAACCTCCTGTCGAGCCACTGTCGCCGTAGGGCGGCAATACCGCGTCAAGGGCCATTAGCCGCGGCTCGACGAGGAAAGTCTGTCGCAGTTTCGGGAACTCGGCAATGAGATCCCGCCTGGTGTACTCGGGGTACTTCTCAAGCAGAGCCGGATACTGGCGCGCACTCCGCATCCAGCTCAGCCCGTAGCCTCCGCATTCCCGGCCGATACCGTCGCGCCCGATGCACTCCACCAGAAGCCAGTTCAGTGACCGACCGTCCGGATCGGCCTCACTCGGGAATCCCGGCTCGAAGATTCGATCGATCAGTTCTTCAGAAACACCCGGCGTGTCAAGTGCGGTCGCAATCACGATCATGAGCGCCTTGCGGGCGCGTCCGCGGATGCGCAGATCCTCCAGCCCCCGCACAAACTCCATCAGCATATTCTCCGCGATATGTCCGGTGATCGCCTCAAGGCTGCTCTTGTCGCCAAGGTTGTGCTCCTCAGCCTTGCGCGAGATGAATGCCACAAGCTCTTCATTGCCCTGCATCCCGTCAAAGATGATATCGTAGTTTTCCGCCA
>PXBW01000288.1 GCA_003566775.1 candidate division WS1 bacterium | reverse complement strand
CCGCCGTTCCGAGAGTGAAAGCGATAGTGAACATGCTCGTGATCCGAGCGCTGTAACAGCGACCGGGAGAGCGTCCCAGCCGACAATGCGTGGCAAGCACACGCTGCCGGCTGGGGCAGAGTTTACGACAAATGCGATGGACTCGAGGTGGGACCGCATCCCCTCCCCGAGCCTCGAAAAGGAGACCCTCATGGACGTCGTCTTGGCAGTGATGACAGCTTCACCGTACCGCGACAGCGTCGCCGAGTTCGCCGGAGAGTTCGCCGCGAGCATCAAGGGACGGGTGCGCGTGCTGGCGCCCGCTCAGCTGCCAGTCGGGGGTGTGGAGAACCAGGAGGGGCTTCTCGACCGCGCCCAGGCTGCGGCGGAGCAGGAAGTTGAGACCTTCGACCGGGACATGGTCGTGAGCGGGGAGTGGCGCGTGGGGCCTCCCGTCACGGCATGCGTCAGAGAGATGGCGCAGTGCGACTTTGGGGTTGTGGGCAAGAGCCTGTCGGGGGTGCTTCCCGAGGCGCAGACCCTCGGGCAACAAGTCATCCAACTCGAGCGCACTTGCACAAAGCCGCTGATTATTGTTCCAGAGGATGTGCGGCCTCTGCGCAACGTGCTCTTCGTCTACACGAATCACCCCGAGGCAGGCCACGCCCTTTCATTGGCTGTCCCACTGAGCGAAGGCGGCAAGAGCATCTTCCTATTCGTTGCCACCCCCGCCCTGGGCCTGGTCGAGCTGCAGGGGACCGGTAGTGCGTATCTCCAGGAACACCAGGTCTCACACGAGACGGTCGAGTACGACTGCGGCAAGTGTGACGCGGAGGGCGGCGCAACGGGGCCGGTGCCGGATATTCTCAATCTGGTGGACCAGGAAGACATCGACCTCGTGGTTATGGGAGGGACGCGGCGTGGTTTCTTTGGCCGAATGCTGTGGCCGGAGATGGCGTACGAAGTCGCCGGGAACATCCACGTGCCGCTCCTGATCTGGTACTGACGACACCGTCCGGAGGTGCGGGCGAACCTGGCGTCAGACCGATGCGGTCAGGAAGCACGGGCAGCGTGTCAATTGGGAGCGGCATCTCGACAGGGGATGTTCCGCGAGCGATGGAGTCCGTGACCACCCCTTCCCTGCCTTCGATTTAGCTCCACCTCGACTCTACAGGGAGAACGTAACGCAGTGCGACATGCAGAAGGCCTTCAAAGGAGACAGACAATGACAGAGAAGATTGCTCTGATCACGAGCGAGTTGCTGGCGGAAGTACTGTCCGCGCAGCAGTCGCCGTGTCTCTCGCTCTATCAGCCCGCTCACCGGCACCATCCTGAGAACCAACGGGACCCCATCCGGTTCCGCAACCTTGTGAAGGAGATGGAGGCGTCGCTGCGGCAGAAGTACCCGGCCATCGAGAGCGAGCCGCTTCTGGCACCGTTTGAGGCTCTGGCCCACAATCGTGACTTCTGGAACCACACCCTGGATGGATTGGCCGTGCTGGGCGGGCCGAACCAGTTCCGAGTCTTCAACCTTCAGCGGCCCGTTGCTGAACTGGTCGTCGTGGCCGACAGCTTCCACACCAAGCCATTGCTGCGCTTCCTGCAATCGGCCGATCGCTACCAGATTCTGGGCTTGAGTCTCGACGAGATCCGGCTGTTTGAGGGTAACCGCGACGCACTCGACGAGATCGATCCGGCACCAGGTGTCCCATGCACAATCACCGAGGCGTTGGGCGACGAACTGTCCGAGCCGTATCGGACTGCTGCCTCCCACGGCGGGGTCGGCGGGGAGAGCACGCCCATGCACCACGGACACGGCGGGAAGAGTGACCAGGCGGACAGCGACACGGAACGGTTCTTCCGCGCCGTCGATGGTGCAGTGCTGGAGCATCATTCCAGGCCGTCAGGTCTGCCACTGATGTTGGCGGCGTTGCCCCAACACACCGCTGTCTTTCGCCAGATCAGCCACAACCCGTTCCTGATGGCCGGGGAACTGAATGTCAATCCGGATGGACTGTCGCTCGAAGAGTTCTGTGAACGCGCCTGGGGGATTGTCGAGCCGCAGTATCTGGCGCGGCTGACGACACTGGCCGACGAGTTCGAGCAAGCCCGGTCCAATGGGTTGGGCAGTGACGATGTGGCACAGGTCGGCCCGGCGGCGGCCTCCGGGAAGGTAGCGACGCTGCTGATCGAGGCTGACCGCCGGATTGCCGGTCGGCTCGATAGCGCGACGGGGCTGGTCGAACTCGAGGACCTGACCCACCCGCAGACGGACGACCTGCTTGACGATCTGGGCGAGTTGGTAGGGAAGATGGGTGGCCAGATGATCGTCGTCCCGTCAGAGCTGATGCCGACGCGGACGGGACTGGCTGCGACGTACCGGTACTGAGTCAGACTCACTGGAAAACCACGGGCGGCGTGCGTCGAGTTGGCGAGGCAGGGCCCGCCGTGCCATGTGTGAGCCATGAGCTTAGCTGCGCCCTGTGGCCGTGCACGAGCCACCGCGCCTCAACTGCAGGCACTTCGGGAAGGAGTGAAGACACATGAGCATTCTCGGCTGGATCATCCTCGGCGGCCTCGCCGGCTGGATCGCTTCCGCCCTCACGGGCATGCGGGACGGTTGCATCATGAACGTCATCATCGGCATCGTGGGCGCGTTGATCGGCGGGTTCGTCTTCTCGCTGATCGGCGGCGCGCCGGTCACCGGGTTCAACCTG
>PXBW01000175.1 GCA_003566775.1 candidate division WS1 bacterium | reverse complement strand
TCTTCGAGATCGGGGCGCTTCGGTGCCACTCTCTGGGTGTAGGAGAGCGGTTCACCTGTAGCGACAGAGATGCGTACTCCGGCGGTGTCGCCAGTCCTTGCTCCGCCCGGACCTTCTGCTCGCCACAAGAAGCTGTAGAGCAAAGGCGAAACGACCACCCCATCTCTGGTTACGAGCGAACCGTGCGGCATAGCCTCTACCAACTTCATGTCGTACGGTATGGCAGGGAAAAGGCGCGTCACGAGGCGCTGCGCTTGTTCCAGCGCCTCGTCCTGCGACACTGCGCTCTGCCCTGCCACGGCTCGCCCCACCCATGCAATGCGTCTTAGCAGGCCGGTGTCGGGCTCATACTCCACCACGATCCTGTTCGCGTCGGTATCCGCGTCCTCAAGAATCAAGACCACCCGCTGGCGCTTGCCACCGTCAGTTGGCCGCGAATCCTCCACGGTTACACGGTCAGGATCGACATCCAGAGCGACCGCGATAATCGCAACTCGATCGATCACCTCTTCTCCCTCGACCGTTGCCTGTGGCGGGCACCAGATGAAGTACAGGATCAGTAGGAGCCCGACCGTACGCACACCGAACCGTCGTATTCGCATGGTTACTCGACCTCCGTTTGCGGGGTAACTTCTGTACACAGCTACTCTCCCCAGCGTGCTGGACGGAGAGAGATGGATGTAGGCCCGATCCAACTCAAGTTAATAGTCCCCCCATAGTCTCCGTCGTGTTTATCGTCGACCTTGTCCAGTGCGTGAATCGCTGCATCGAGAACGGTGGAAGAGGGCTCCAGCGCCTCTTCAAAGAAGTAATTCGAGAAGGTCCATCCCTGAGGGGGCAGGACATCGCTTGTGAAGCCCATCGCAGCTGTTGCGCCCTTGTCCACGATCGCTGCCGGCACGCCCCCCTCCCATTGAGCTGTACTACAGCCCATGCATAAGGCAAACAGCATATGGCTGAGAGAACCATCTATGTTCGAGACGTAATACTTGTCATTGCCGGGATCATCGTCTCCAACCCCTCCCCGTAGTCCACCTCCACTCCCGAAGCCCATCAGGGTGGGAGTCGAATGCGCACGCAAGTACGCCACTGCGCTGTCCTCAAGCCTATCGCGCACCGACTTTGCGGATGGACTGACATAGCCCGTAACGACGTAGCGCGTCGCATCCTCATCGTAGGCCCCCATCTGGCCCACTACGTCGGAGAGATCGTAGTTTCCTGAGCCGATTCCGTCGCCCAGGGCGGCAACAGCATTGGGCCACTCGGTATGGACTGCGCCACGTTGCAGCGCCGGTTTGGGCTGGCGGTCGCGGTTCCAGATATCGGCATTCTCTTCGGTGTCTCTCGCGAACACCACAAAGCTGTAGGCGTCGGCGATCCCTGCGGGGTCTGTGAACTGCACCACGACATCATTATGTGGTCCGGCTGTTCCGTCGAGCTCACCATTGGCCGGTGTTTCTACTGTTACTTCCTCAAGATCGTGATTGTACACCTTCAGCTCACAGTCCGCGGCCTCCCAGGTCAGTTCATAGTCGAGTGTCACCTGAGCCTTGGTCGGCAGTTCAACCCACTCGAAATTGCTCACATGGACGTGAGTGATCTCCAGATTCTCCGACTTATCCGCATCGCCTCGCCCGCAGCCGACCCAACCTCCGGGACGAACGCAGTTGATATGGTCGAAGGCCGCCCATTCCGGGTCGCCGACGTTGTAAGTGTAGATACCCTTTGGGGCTTCAGTGGGACCGCCCGGCTCATAGGGGCACTCGTCGATTGAACCGTCCCAAATCCAACTGCCTTCTCCGAGCGGCGCCTCCTCCACCATGTGTGTGTAAACTACATGGCCCGCGAGGTTGCGAATGTAGATCGGGCCCTTGACCCCGATGATCCCCTCATCAAGGTGGTCGGTAGTCCAGGAGATCTCACATTCGCTCAGTTCGGAGTTATCCGGGTCGAACCGCAGGATTACGTTGTCACTGCTCACGGTCGTGTTCTTGATAGTCCAGCTTCCCTCTGCGATGAAGACCCCATCTTCTTCCCACGTGTCTCCGATGGCGTGCCATTCGACGGTATCGTTGTGCCAACCGCCCTCGCAGGTCATCCACCACCATACCCATGCGCCGATCGGATCTCCGTCGAGCACGATCTGCTCGAACTGCGGGATGGCCAGGGCCCAGTCCTCGTCGCCGGCGTACCTCCAATACAGCTCGACGTTCCAGTAAAGCCACAGGTCATCGGGAACTATCACGTAGCGGTTGTGGCATACGGTGCCGGTCACCGTCTCGTACTCGAAACACGTTATCTCGCGAGCGACGACCAGTTCGCCCTCAGGATCCCCGCGCGGTTCGACGGGCTCTCGCACCCGCACCGTGATCTGCTATTCGTCCCGCAGTTCGCTCCACACGGCCCACACGGTCACGGTGTATTCGCCGGGGGTCTCAAAGGCGTGTTGCGTGGGGTTACTCTCGCAGGTATGACCGTCGGCGAAGTCCCACGACCAGTCAACGTCCTCGGTGATCTCCTTGCTCTGCTCGTCATAGGCCACGGCCACGAATGCCTGCCGCTGGTTGATCGCCAGCATGGCCGGGTCATCTTCCGGCCGGACGATCTCCACGGTGAAGGCATGGGCGGAACCGACAAACGCCAGGGTCAGGACGGCTGCAACGACCGAAGGAAGCACGCAAATGCGTCGGGGGGGGG
>PXBW01000178.1 GCA_003566775.1 candidate division WS1 bacterium | reverse complement strand
GAGTGCCTGCGGGAATGAAAGCGGATGGAGTCACGTGATTTCAAATGCCCTGTTCCCGCCGGCCTCCGGTTGACTTGTGCGAATCATTGCCACGTTGTACACTGAGTTGTGGTTGTTGAAGTGCAGGCCGTTTCAGACCTCGTGTTATTCCTCATCCCAGTCGAGCCCTGAATGACCGTAACTCAGACGAACCAGTAGTACGAAGAGAGGAGGTCATTCGGTGAGCTATCAGGACAAGACCATCACGTGCCGCGATTGCGGTCATGGTTTCTCCTTCACGGCGTCAGAGCAACAGTTCTTCGCTGAGAAGGGTTTCACCAATGAGCCAAAGCGATGTCCCGCGTGTCGCCGCGCCAAGCGCGACAGCACGTCATCGGCGCAGGGCTCCCAGCGAAGCTGGTAACGTGACGAAGCTGTTGAGCGTTGTCACAGTATGCATACTGCGCGAGTGCGCAGAAATCAGAAGAGGAGTGTTTTGAGTTGAAGATCTATGTAGGCAATCTCCCATTTGAGACCACGGACGAGGATCTCGCCCAGGAGTTCGCGCCGTTCGGTGAGGTCGTATCAGCCAATGTCGTGATCGACCGTGTGAACGGCAGGTCCAGGGGTTTCGGGTTCGTCGAGATGCCCACCGATTCCGAGGCCGAGGCCGCAATTGCGGCACTGAACGGCAGGGAGCTGATGGGCAGGCCGCTTACCGTCAATGAGTCTCGCCCCCGAGAGGAAGGCGGCGGCGGTTTCCGGGGCGGTCGCGGTGGCGGCTACCGCGGTGGCGGCGGTGGTGGCGGCCGGCGCTACTAATACCACGGCGAACCAGTCAGTCTGGTCACAGGTCGCCTTCGTGGACCATCTGTGGCAAGTGTGACGCCTAATACGGAGAGGGGAACGTGCTCGTGTGGCGCGCTCCCCTCTCGTCTTGTAGTTCGGGGTCGACGTGTGTCGGCTGGAGGAACGGACAGCCGGGAATGGACGGTCGATGCATTGACGGCTATTCGGGTGCAATTGCGTGACAGGCGATGAGATGTCCTTGTGACGTCTCGCGCAGCTCGGGACTGATGCTGTGGCACACGTGCAGGTGGTGGGGACATGAGTTCGCATACGCGCAGCCGTCCTCTGCGCCATGGATGTGCTCGTGCACACCTTCGAGCACAGGGATCTCGGGCACCCGTCGTTCCACGCCGAGCAGGAAACGCGTATATGGGTGAGAAGCCCGTTGAGCGAAATCCTCTCCACCGCTGAGCTCTACGATCCTGCCGCGATACATCACGGCGATCCGGTCGCTCGCGTATGCCACGGTTTCGAGGTCGTGCGAGATAAGTATCAGTGTCAGTCCGTGGTCCTGCTTCAGCCGCAGCATCAGCGCGAGCACCTGTGTTGTCACGAGGGGATCGAGGCCGGATGTTGGTTCATCCGCGATGAGCATTTCGGGATTGAGCAGCAGCGACCGTGCCAGCGCCACACGCTGTCTCTGCCCGCCGGATAGTTCCGATGGGTGGCGCTGCATGAATGACGGCGAGAGGTTGACCTGCTCCAGCATCGCACGGATGTGCTGTCGCCGCGTTGCGGCATCGCCAATGCCGTGGATGAGCAGTGGCTCTTCCAGAATGGCGCCCACGTGCTGCCGCGGATCAAGCGTCGAGTCTGCATCCTGAAACACCGGCTGTACGCTGCGGCGGTACCGTTTCAACTCGGCTGAATCCATCGCGAATACGCTTCGCCCGCGGTGCAGTACGTCGCCTGCTGTCGAATCGCACAGCCGCAGCATCGTCCTCGCCAATGTGGTCTTACCGGAGCCGCTCTCACCGATGATGCCGAACACTTCACCTGCCGTCACGGCGAAAGAAACATCATCCACCGCCCTGATCAGGTGATCCCGGTGGCCGAATCGTGCCAGCGGGTTGTGGCGGACCAGGTAGTGCGTGCTGAGATGCCGCACCTCAAGGATCATCTCGCCTCCCCGGTGAATCGGTGACAGGCTACCATTGCGCCATCGGTGCAGCGCTCCGGCGGTGTCTCTATGGCGCAGACTGGCATAGCCTCGGGACAGGCAGGATGGAAGGGGCAGCCGCAGGGGAAGTCGATGAGATTGAGCGTCTCGGCTGCGACCGCCTGCAGTGGCTCGCCCCGCCTGCGACG
The DNA here is from genome assembly GCA_003566775.1 of candidate division WS1 bacterium. Lineage (GTDB taxonomy): Bacteria > Armatimonadota > Zipacnadia > Zipacnadales > UBA5352 > UBA5352. The sequence goes on along the minus strand of PXBW01000178.1, from coordinate 567 downwards.
CTGCGCGGCGAGCAGGAGTCGTGTATACGGATGGTGTGGCTGCGAGAGCACCTCAGGGCACGCGCCGGACTCCACCACCCGTCCTCCGTACATGATGGCCACACGGTCGCACGCGGCAGAGATCGCCTCCACGTCGTGGCTTATCACCAGCATCGTCAGCGAGCCACGGAGTCGCTGCAATGTGTTGAGCGACTGTGCCTTGATTGCCCGGTCCAGCGCTGTCGTCGGTTCATCTGCGATGAGCAGCCGGGGCTTCATCAGGAGCGCCATCGCGATGAGCACGCGCTGGCGCATGCCGCCCGAGAGCTGGTGCGGATAGCTGCGCAGCAGCCGGTCCAGGACGGGTCCGGCTTCGAATCCGAGGTCTTCGAACACGCGCCTGAACTCACTCTCAGCACTCTGGGAACCTGTGTTCTGTCGGCCCGCAAGACTGTGAAGCGAACCACCGCTGTGACGTATCTTGAGCGCCTCCGTCAGTTGCTGTCTTATGATGTACGCCGGATTGAGCGCGGTCGCCTGGTTCTGCGGCACGAGCGCGATCACCCGCCCCCGCAGCCGCTCCATCTC
>PXBW01000270.1 GCA_003566775.1 candidate division WS1 bacterium | reverse complement strand
GTGGACACCGCGATCATCATCAACCTGCTGTGTACCGCGATCGAGTATGGCCTCGCCCCCGATGACCGGGACATAGAGGCGATCCGCATGGGGGCGGAGTGGGTCCGGCGCAGCGAACTGCGCCCCGGCGTCTTCGCCCACCACGAGGGCGCGACCCATGACTGTCAGAACTCAAATGCGCTGGCGGCGATGGCGCTCTCGCGTGCCCATCAGGCATTGGACTGCTGCAACGCAGATCCTCCCGAGGAGTGGGTTGAGGCCGCGCGACGCGGCTTCGACCACTACCTTGAGGGGCAGGAGGCGATCGGATGCTGGCCCTACAGATTCGCGGAGATCGGCAGGGGTCAGCGCCTCGGCGCCCCGGGAGAGCAGAACGTTCCGGACCAGGGGATGGGCCTCTATCACTTTCTCATCGCGGCGGAGACGCTCGGTCTGGCCGAGAGCGAGGATACTGCGATTGCGCTCAAACGCGCCGCACGCTGGTATCTATGCACCTCGCGCATTGATGAGGGTGAACCGCAGCCGACGATCGATCTCGAGTACCGTCGCGATGGCGATGGGCTGCTCTTCTCGAGCTTCACCTGGTGCCGCTTCATGGCGGCCGCCAGCCTGCTGCGCATAGCCCGTGTAACCGAAGAGCAAGAGCCATGGCGCTCACTGGCGATGCACTTCATGAGGCATGTAAGGCTGAAGCTATGGAACGCGGAGGACCCCGAGCGCGCCCCGGTAGTCGCCTCGAGTCGTTCGGACATAGAGTTGCACTCATGGATCGCCGCGGCCGAGTGGGAGGCCGTACTATTGGACGAGATGATCGACGCGGGAACGGCGCGCTACTGAGGTGATCTGACGTTGGACGCGAACGAAGCACAAAGCAGACGGGCGCTCATCATCACGAATCCCCGATCCGGAAGAGGGCACGGTGAGCGCATCGCAACACGGGCAGTTAAGGCTCTCCAACAGCGAAACTGGCGGGCGGAGATGGTGCTTACCGAGGAATCAGGACAAGGAACGGCAATTACCCGTGAGCGCGCAGGCGGCTTCGATGTCGTCTTCTCATGTGGCGGTGACGGGACACTCAGGGAGGTTATCACCGGAGCGATCGATCACGATGTCATAGTCGGCACTATTCCCGCCGGTACCGCCAATGATGTCGCCCAGGCGACCGGCATAAGCCCCAAAGCAGATCGCGCCATCGAACAGCTTGCACAGGGCCGCATTCGGAGAATCGACCTGATGCAGATCAACGGCGGTGATGCCTGGAGCGCAGTGGGCATCGGCATGGGGATCGACGCCCGAGCAGTTGAGCGTTCTGAGTACCTCGGGAAGCCGCTACTCGGGCGTGCCAGTTATCTGGCGGGCGTAATCGCTGAGTTGGATCATCAGTTGCTTACCCATCTGGAAGTGAGCTTCGGTTCATTCGGCTGGAAGGGAGATGGGATGCTCGTGCAGGTGGTCAACTCCACAAACCACGGACGTGTGCAGGTGGCACCTTCAGCATGCATCGATGACGGCTTCCTGCATGTATTGCTGGTCGAAGGCATGCCGCGTGCACGAGCGCTCAAGTTGCTTCCCCGTCTGCTTCGTGGTGAGCACACCGAGGCGCCGGAGATTAGACACTGGATCGGCCGCGAGGTGACCATCGGGCAGTCCCCCGGCGGGCCTGCCATAATTGACGGTGAAGTCGAAGAACACAAGGCATTGAGCATCCGCGTTCTGCCCCGTCGGCTGAAGTTCTGGGTACCGACCGATAGATGACGCCCGCCGCGCAGCCTCACTGCAATCTACCGATCACTCGCACTCGCTCGCTCTCCGGGCGCACGTACACTCCGTGCTCGAACGTCTCCAGCATCAGGCCGCCCGCGATGTCGGCGCGCCGCAGAGTCATACCGGGCCCAGGGGGAAATCTCACGCCCACCTCGGGCACCCTGACGGGGAGTCGCAGATCCACCTCGATTGTGTCCTCATCTTGGTGTATCGAGAGATCGACCGGACCCCAGCGCGTCGGCAGGCCTTCGGCGGCTATCCCCTCCTGCAGCCACAGGCTCTGTGCCGTAGGCGCCACCAGAAGCCCGCTGCCATCGCGCGGCTCATACAGGAGCGCCCATCGCAGCATCTGTGGCAGCGTCACCTGCGACGGCACCACCTGGCCGGCGTGGAAGCGCCGCATGCCCGACTCATCAGGCACGATCTTCGCCTGCTCGGGTGCAGCCAGCCATCCCGTGACGTGATGGTGCGCGAGATGCGCGTACATCATCAACTGATAGCGCGCCGTCTCATCAGTCTCCAGCAGCGCCCGCGCATAGTTGAGCACCGGCCAGTCATCAAGGTGATCTCTGAACCGCGTCATGGCCAGCAACTCTCCTCCATGCGCCCGTCGCCATGCGAGAATATGCCGGATCAACCGCTGCGGCAGCACATCCGCTGAGACCATCTCCGCGAAGTAACGGTAGTTGCAGTAGGAGCTATGCAGATCCTGTGTCATGCGCTGAATCGGCTCGGTCTGCGTGGGCCCCGGAGGCACATAGGTCATGCCATCCACCTGTGAGGAAGCCGCCGCCACCGAATCGAGCAGGTCCCGGCGGTAGGCATTGACTTGCTCCTCGATGCGCTCCGCCTCCTCGTCGCCGCCGACCGAGCGCAGGATTCGCGCGACATCACTCAGTCCCCGGATAATCCAGGCATCGCCGGCGAAATAGTACTCTCGCCACTGCCGCTGATCGCCGTGATAGTCCGCCTCAGGCAGACCCGGGACCAAGCCGTGACCCTCGGGTGGTGCCCCAGTATCATCGAGCGCCTCCTGCCTCAGCCTTAGCAGGCGATTCCAGATGCCTCTGAGCACGCTCTCGCGGTGCAACCACCAGCGTTGGTCGCCGGTAAGCTCCACGAAGCGCGCGCATAATGACAGCATCTGCCCGTACTCGGCCAGCGCTGGCCCGTAGTACACGAAGGTCCCCTCATCGGCGACGTAGGCGTTGAGGTAACAGTCGATCACGTCCCGTGCCCGCTCGATCTGTCCCCACTCCAGCAGGCATAATCCGAGATGAATCACGGTCGGCGGAAAGCCGTGATCCTTGAAGCGATCATAGGTACCGACACCGTAGCGTGGATGACATCCACGCATGGTGAGGTTCGCGAGCCACAGACAGCTACACGCGAGATCGCTCAGCGTCCGGTCGCCAACCTTAATCAAGGCTCCGCGGGCGTAGAAGTCCTCCGCCATGCGCCGATGTGCCAGCACGGCGTCGCGGAACTCCGCCTCACCTGCCTCGGCGAGACCTCGAGCGGAGACGAAACTGACCCGGTTGTCGATCATCCGGCGCACAAGCGCGTCCGCCCGGCCTCGCTCATCCAATGCGGGTACCGTCACCTGCTCACACTCCCGCTCGCCCGGCTGCTCCATCCTCAGCAGCGGAAGCGGCAGGCGTCGGTCGATAATGCCCCAGCGTCCGCACCGTGCAAGGTCGTGCGGCTCAATCTCCTCCAGTGGACCGACCATCCCCTTGATGCCCCCGTCAGGTTCTACGAGAAAGCGCTCATTGCTGCGCGGATCGCCCACGAACGTGACATCGACCACGCGCGGCAACATAGCGCTGACGCGCTCATAGGTCGGCTCCCCTCCGGCAAGGGCCTCTTCGGCCAGCATATCGTCCTGTGCGTCGAGCAGATCATCGAAGAACGAGGTGTCGAAGCCCTCCACGTTCGCCCCCTCGATCCACGGCGTCAGCGGGACCTCGTCCCCGTCGGTGTCATGCAGCCTGAACTGCCCGTCTTCGTCGTGTGTGCAGCGATTCCGCGGGCCCATCCGCTAATCCCTCCCGCTTATCATCGACGGGTCCGCATCGGCGTAGAACTCCGGCACGGCCTCGAGCACCTCTTCGAGCAATCTCACATCATTGGCCAGCAGATCATCTATGAATTCCGTCGCACTGACTGCCAGTGTCTGTGCCTGCTCGCCTGTGCAGTCCATCAGTCGGGGCAGAAGGTGCGAATCCTCGGCCTCGAAGCTGTCCGCAATCCGGTCCCATTTCACCACAGGCTCCCACGTGGCGTGATCGTCGGGAGTAGCTTCATAGATGGTTGAGATGCGCCTGCGTCCCCGCTCGCGGATCATTGTCAGCACGAGGTCGATCGCGGCGACGTCCTCTTCCGAGGCGCCCACGCCCGGCCCGAGAAGCTGCTCGCGTATCTCCGCGTCGCTGTCTGCGTGAAGCGTGGCGGCGATCCGCGCCTGCCTGTGGAGTGCCAGAAAACGTGCGGCACGGCCGCCCCACAGATATCCGTACCAGCTTCCCGAGCCAACCTCATGGCAGAGATAACACGTGGCCTCGGTGGGTTCCGGCACAGCGCCCGGGTCGGTCACGGTCGTGATCACCTCGCCGGGTGGAAGAAAGCTCAGCAGACAGGCCATGAGCGTGCTCTTGCCCACGCCGCCGGGCCCCGCTGCCGTCACAAATGATGCTCCGGCACTTACGCAGGCGAGCAGATAGCCCGCGGTTGACGGATCGACGGTCCCGTCATCGATCAGATCGATGATCGTGAGCATTCGGCCGCCGCGCTGATTGAGGGAATTGATCTCTCGAAGATTGCCGGCAATGTCCATCTTATCGCCTCCGGCGCGCATTTTGCCGCGCGCCCTCCGGGTTCCTTCTTCGATCGTGACTGGTACGGTGCGCAATCACAGACAAGAAGCAGTGACGCCTGGTCGCAGAATCGTACAGGGGGCCGCGACGAGCAGTTCGCACTCGCGAGCGGCAGCCAACGAGGGAACACATTACCACCCCCCGCCGTGCTACGTCAGAGGAGGCCCGGCGGAGGTGGAACTTCGATATCCTCCATCAAAGGCTCCTCGAACACATGCAGCAGCATGTAAGGCTCTACGTAGGAGGGCGCAGCCATCGGTACAAGCAGGCCCTCCTCCAATCCATCGCGGATCAGTGTCACAAGCGGGTCGGGACTTGTCTCTATGTCGGGGAAGTAGTCCTGATTTATCATGACATGCGTGATCCCCAGGCGATTGAACTCGCTCACGAGGCCCTCGGCGGTGTCCACGTCCTCGTACGCGATGAGCGCGGAGTGTCCCGGCTCCGCCCAGATATAGTCGCGGTCGAGGTAGTATCCGCGCGGCTCTCCGTACAGCGCGATCTTCGCATCCGGGGGGGTGTTCGCATTCATGAACATCGCCGCACGGTATAGGTTGTGCCCGGCAAGATAGGTATCCTGGTCGATGAGTCCAAGCGCTGCCTCTCCCTTGGGCGCCACGTAGATCAGCATCATCCCGAGCGCGATGACGGTCCACACCTTTAGCGCAATCCGCACAATGGTCTCCAGCATCTCCGAATGACGCTCCGCTTCGACCGCCGCCCACCCGACAGCAGGCGCCACGAGCGCGAGCGTCGGTAACAGGTAGCGCGTCAGTTGCATCCCCATCAGCCACCAGAGCCAGAGAGGAAGCAGCAACCAGAGGATTATCGAGACCGGAATCGGCCTGCGGTAGAAAGCAAGCAGTGGCAGGAGCGCGAGCCAGAGTGGACTTACGCTGTCGCTCAACCAGACCCACAGGTCTCCCGCAGGGACCGTGAACTCAGGTGGCTGCATGGTTAGATTAACCGGGGCTAGCAGCAGATTCAGTGGTTCACGTGGTCCGGCGAAACTGCGCTCGAGCGGTGAAAGCTCCGCGAACTCCTCCCGCGGCGGCAGATCTCCCTTGCCATAGTTGAGTTGATCGTATCGGTACTGTTCTGCCCGATCCTCCGACCACATCTTCCCACCGAAGACGCCATAGGCGAAAGGATATACCGGGTTACCTGTCCAGAGGTAGGTCTTCAGGTACCATGGTCCGCAGACGATCAGTGCAATCCCCACGTAGGCGGCTCCGTGCACAATCGCCCTCCCGAACCGCCGGCGGGACACGATCACCACCGCCACCGCGAGCAGGCCGAGCAGCGCAAGGCCCTGCATCTTGGTCGCGGCGCCACCTCCGACCATCAGCGCGGAGAGCCACAGAAGCCAGTTATCGTCGCTACTATCCTGCACCCAGCGGATGAAGAAATGCAGGGCCAGCACACTGTACGCGGCCGTGGCAAGGTCCACGTACCCCACGCCCATCAGCCATGCGAAGCCGGGAGTTGTGGCGAGGATGAGGGCCCCGTACGATCCCGCCGCGGGGGCGAGCAATCGCCGTCCCGTCATCACCACCGCGCCGATTGCGAGGATCCCAAAACCCCAGTGAAAGAGCTTCGACGCCTCTGGTACGCCGAAGACATGCGATACGGTGTACATCATCTGAACAGTTGCGGGGAAGTGCGCGTGATGGTCGTACCACAGAGGGGTGATCTCACCGTCGCGCGCATACTGTTTCGCATGGGCGAGATGCTGTGCGAGGCCGTCGAAGTCCGCCGGAGTCGGGGGGGCGAGGGCGGCCACGAGTTGAATCAGAATCACAAGGATTATTGCCCAGTGCGTGACCCGCAGCGGAGAGCGTACAAGCTCCCAGCGAAGTGACGCTCCGAAAAGCCCGAGATCGTCGAGGCAATCCGGGAGATTCTTCACTCCGGCGAGGAGTGCCAGCACCAGCACAGTCGCGACTGCCCACCACGTCAGGAAGCCGAGCAATCCGATGCCGAGCACAAGCAGCCCGAGTATCGCGAAGCCCACTGCGATCGCAGCAAGCCCCCGCTCGGTCGGCGAATCAGGCGAGAGACCCACCAGCCTCAGCAGGGTCAGCCCGAAGGCCAGGGCCGTCAACGAGACCGCGACGAATATTGCTATGCCAGGCACACTGTCACCACCGCACCGAAACGATCACGCGCTCATCCCACAATGGCCTGTGCCAGCCCCCGCAGATAGAACGCGACAATAGTAATCACCCAGATTGATCCAGCAGCCGTCTTCCAGTCCATCTCGGAGGACTACACCCTTCAGCGGCACAGATCCGCGATCAGCAGTTCGACCACGGTTCGCTCATCGAGTCTTCCCCCGCCACCCTTGAGAGCCTGGTCGGCTCTGCAGAGCCGGTCGATCGCGCGCGCAAGCTGCCCGTCGCTGAACATCGCCGCCTGCTTCGTGAACTTCTCAGCCAGCCAGCCCTTCCGTCCCGAGGTAGCGTCGACGAAGTTATGGCGCTGAGGCAGCTTCTCGGCAATCTCCTCGGGCAGATCCTGTATCCCGTTCAGCGGTACCTTGCATTGTCGCAAGAAGCGGGCCTGCCAGATCAGTCTGAGCTGCCTTGCGATCATTCCCACGAACGGGATGAACTCACCCCGTTCCGAGCCCTCCGGCAGCACTCCATCAAGCATGGTCAACGCGGCGCGCGCGTCCTTGCGACCGATGGCGTCCATCAACTCGAAGATATCCGCCTCGGTCATCCGCACCGAGACGGCCTGCACGTCATCGATGGTCACTTCGTGGCGCTCTCCCACGTACACAGCGAGCTTCTCGATCTCCCGCATCAGTCGGTCAAGGTCGTTCCCAACGTTCTGACACAGCATCGCCGCGGCATCGCGCTGCATCACTCTGCCCTGAGCCTCCATCTCGGCGGCTACCCAGCCGGGCAGCGCACCTTCCCGCGGGGCGTTGAGCTGCACGATCTGTCCCGCCGAATCGATCGCGCGTCGCAGGTCGGCCGCCACCGGGACACCGTACCGGCGATCTCCCTGAGGCTTTGCAGCGATCAGAACGAGCGTCAATCCCGGCTGCAGATCATTCACTCGCGGCGCGAGATCGCGCTGCTGACGGTTGGTCAGTGCATCGACGGAGCGCACTATCACGAGCCTGCGCGGCGCCATCAGCGATCCCGACTGCATCTCCGCGACGACGCCCTCGAGCCCCACCTCGTCAGCATCGACGAGGATCAGCCCATACTCGCGCTCCGACTCGCTCAGCGTCTCTTCTATGAACCGGCGCGCCGCGCGCTCCATCAGCACGTCTGCTTCACCGTAGAGCAGCGTCACCGGAGCATCGGTGTCAATCTTTGTCGGTCCCCTCACTGACTATCTCCGTCCTTACGCCTGCCGTGGCTACGCAGATCCCTGCGCAGAGCGCGGATCAGCTCCCTGGCCTGGGCCCTTATTGCTCTGATCTCCTCAGCAGTCGGCTCCTCGGGTCCGTAGCGATAGTCGTAGAAGCGATCTGTGAAACGAAACAGCTTCTCCCGTACCGCGGGACTTGCAGCCACTCCCTCATGCGCGAGCTGCGACTGCAACTCCGCGGGTGTCCTCCAGCGCTGGGGTCGAAGGCCCGCCACTCTTGCCGCCTTTCGCCGGAACCGCTCGAATGCCTCCCCCAGTCGCTGCCGAGGCGTCCTCCGGCGCGTCCTGCCACGCAGCCACCGCATGATCACTCCCGGGCCGAGCACCGCACTGATCAGAGCCACGATCAGAAGTACCGTGAAGAGGAAGCTGCCGACCCGTTCCATGAACTGGGCGATTGGCCGTCGCCATGCTCCCTCAGACAGCCAGGCCCACATATCGCGTCCCTCGTCCACCTGCTCCGCAGCGACATCAAATGGCACCCATCCTATGTCCACGAAGTATATCTCCGCCCATGCGTGCGCGTCACTCTGCAGCGCTACGTACGCACCTTCTTCCGGATCGTAGCTTCCTGTCTGAAACCCGGTCGCCACCCGCGCCGGTACTCCCGCCAGCCGCGCCATCACCGCCAGCGAAGTGGCAAACAGATCGCACGCCCCGCGGCGCTGATTCGTGATAAACCAGACCGCGGCATCATCTCCCCTCGGCACTGCCGGCGCTCTCGTGCTGTACACGCATGTTGATCCGAGGAACTGTCGGATCGCCTCCACCTGATCGTAGGGCGTCTCCGCGCCTGCGGTAATCTCATCCACCAGGCCCGATAGCTCTGCTTCCGCCTGCACCTGCATCTGATTGACGTAAGTCTCGACGATCCTCGAAGGGTACTCCGACGATGTGTTTCTGAGCGTCTCTGGATCGGTTGATGGCATCACCGAGACGACCTCGTACTCGGTCCCTGTCGGCATCACGTATTGTGTCGCAATGGTTCGATAACGATCGAGTTGCGGGGAGAAGCGGTCGGACCTGCCCTCGCCCGGTGTCTCAATCATGCGGAACTTCACAGGTACCGCGGCGGCGTAGATCGCCCGCGAATCCATGTCAAGCAGCGTCACGCGCTGCACATTACGCTCCCCCACAAGGTTATCCGTGCCCGGAAGATGCCACCATCCATCCTCGTCAGATCGCAGTCGCCAGCTTCCAGTCAGTTCCCGGGTCCAGCCGTCTCCCGTGTAATAGTCGTACGCGCTGCCGCGCCACAGAGCGGGTTTGTCCGCTTCAACGCTGATCGCGGGCGTCGAGGGAAGATTCACCGGACCCTGTCCGACCTGGAAAACGTCGCTCATCCCGCCGTAGGACAGCAGAGAACGCTGCAGGTAACGTGCATAGTCGCCCATTCCCCTTCTGCCGACGAAGAGTCGGGGTCCTATCGCGTAAAGGCCCGATCCCAGCAGAAGACCGCTTACTATCAGCACCGTCACCAGCATCGTACCCGCCAGCGCCTGAGTGCGAGCTATGCTCAGCCAGTCCTGCGGAGGCCCCTCCGCTATCCTTTCACCCACATTGAGCAGATGCTCGTAGCCCCAGATGAACGCGATGCCGAAGACAAAGATGGCGAAATACACCAGAATAATCGGGTTGATGTTGACCGTGCTCACAAGGCCGAAGATTGCGAGGCCGGCCACCAGCGGGAAGAGAACATTGCGGCGGCGTCCCAGCATGAAGCAGAAGCCCACCATCAGCCACGACCACAGAGTGGCCCAGGTGAGGTCCGCGTCGGCAAGCGCATCCGCCGGGTAGAGAAGCTCGAACCATGTCACGGCCGTGGAGCGCTGTGTCAATCCTGCGATTCCTACCGCGATTACGATGACGCCGATCATCGTGCTGCTCCGTCCGAAGCTGCCCGCGACCGCGCTTGCGCCTACCGCGACGAGGATAATCGCATGCAGCAGGAACTCAAACGCCGGCTCATCGAGCGTGTTTGTCAGACTCCCCGCCGCAGCCGAACACGCAATCGCCGTCGCCACCAGCAGAGGACCGACGCGCTTGAGATAGCTTCTCCTGTCTTCACTCACGACGTGCCCTCCTCATGCTGATCGCCAGGTCGTGCTTCGGTGCAACCGTCCACGAATCTATCCCCCGGTCGGTCATCCGAGCCGCCAGTTGCCTGGCGCTCAACTCATCTCGTCGGGACTCCTCATCCTCCGGCCCCTCCACGATCATCCACGATACCGTGTGGCCGCGTTCGAGCAATCTCCCCGCAATCGGCAGCGTCTTCGCATCGAGCCTCGGCGAGATCACTATGACCATTCCGCCGGAGGGCAGATAGGCCCCGTATCGCTCTATGACTGCCTCCAGTTCCTTTCTCCCGTCCGCCTGCACCCGCGCGAGCGCGTCCAGCAGCTTTGACCGCTGCGCCGGTGATGGTGAAGACGGCACACTGAAGTTCTCCTCACCCACCGCAATCAGGCCCACGCTGCTACCGCGATCGAGAAGCTGTTGCTGAGCGGACGCGGCCAGCTTCACCTCACGCTCAAGCGTATGATCATCACCTTCGCCCCGATGCACCGACGCGGAGAGATCGATTATCAATACTGCGTCCGTGGCCTCCGCTCGCTCGTACTCCCGCACGATAAGCTGTCCGCGCCGGGCGGTGGCGCTCCAGTCCACCCGCCGCAGATCATCTCCCGGAACGAACGGCCGCGTGCCGTAGAACTCCGTCCCCTCACCTTTGAAGCGCCGTCGCGGACGTTCGGGCGCCCTCAGTGACGTAGCGAGAGACCAGATGTTCGGAATCCTCTCCGGGGTTGGATGTACGACCAGTTCATCCGCCTCCCCGGCCTTCCGTCGGAAGTTGAACATGCCGATCAGGTCGGTGTGTTCCAGAGTCGCGGGCCCGAGTCGGTACACGCCACGCCTGTTCGCCTGCAGCGGATACTCGAAGACGAATTCCTCCTCCGCTGCAAGGCTCGGTACCAGCGCCTCACCCTTGCTCTCGTCGGTCGCCTCAAGCCCGTCGGGTAACTCATCGCTGAGTGTGAAGAAATACCTCCTTCGCAGGCCGCGGTTCGTCGCCGTCAGACGCACCCTGCGGCGCTGTCCCTCCTTCATCAGTCCGGGCGCCTTCCGCTTCACATCGACCATCTCCAGCGTGCCCCGGGCAAGCACGAATGAGAGCGGCGCCATCAGCGCGAGAATGGCGAACATCACGTAGAGATGCCTGATGGCCAGAACCAGCGCCACCAGCAGCAGGAAGATCGAGCCCCAGATTAATACGTGCTTCTTACCGAATTCCATGGTTTCAGTGGCCAGATGCTCTCAACCGACCTGATGACGAACAGCTATTGCGCGAGCGCTATGAGTCGTTCGAGCCAGTCGTTGAAGTGCGGGCACTTCTCCCTTATGCAGTTTATGCCGATCCCCCGCGCCGCCGCAGGACCGGAGACCGTTTTGCGATAGCGCGGTATCAGATCCTGAATGCGTCGTGCCGGATGCGTCTCCGACCCGTCGTTGACAAGCTCTGGGCCACCGGCTTCGCCCACGGCCTTTTCCAGTGCCGTGACAGCATCCTTCGCCTCCGGATGCGGTGCCAGCAGGCTACGCGGCTCAGAGAGCAGCAATGCCTCGAATTCATGCACCTGGATGTAAGGAATGAAGCGCCGATCCGCTATGTCACCGGCGAAGGCTTTCTCAAGCTGTCGCACGTAGCGGTACACGTCGGGCCTCTCATCCGGTGCATTCCATCCCGGCCAGTCATTCGGCAGGGCGTAGAGATCGAACATGGTCGTGAAGCAGGCATCCTGCCCGCGGTCCTCCCGCATCCATACAGCGATATCCTCCTGCGGCTGCCGGTAACTGCGTAGCCCGCCGCGGAACTGGTAGCCTCCGCTCCCATTGACCGGACTCCGTCCCGTGCCGGTTATCACGGACCTTGCCTTCGCGAACACCCCTTGTTGCCCCAGGTAGGGAGCTAACGAGGCACTGACGAATTCCTCCTCGGTCTGTCCCTCGACTGTTATGTTGAGACGCACGATACTACGGTCTCCCCCCAAGCACGTTCTTCTCCC
>PXBW01000167.1 GCA_003566775.1 candidate division WS1 bacterium | reverse complement strand
CCGGTCGGACTACGCCCTCCCTCCGCCCCCACAGTGCAACCGAGGCCCCAAACCTCTCACTGTAACTGGTCCAACAAATGGGGGGCGGTCAAGATCACTGGCGAATGCGTCGGTACCTATGCGCAGAGCCTCCAATGGAATGGCCCCCCCACCTGCGAACGGATCGACAACGAGCGGTCGTGTCTCGGGCGCGCCGCCCAGAGAGAGATGGGCGGCCTTCGCCAGCTTGCGCGCAGTCCTCAGAAAGTGTTGATCAGTTGATGCCTCCCATGCCGAGAAGGCTGCTATGAAGTCCAACAGGAGACACTGAATGGCTTCCCAGTCTTCAGAACTCTCTGGGTCAAGTAGGCGCCTGCCTCGAGCGATGTCCATCCACTTCGACCGATCATCTTCGGTGAGATTGGCGATCTCTGCGTGCTCATCCACCGCCTGCGCGAATTCTTCAAGTGCGTCAACTGCTGCCTCGCGGAACTCCTGAGGACAAAGCTCATCTGCAGGATCGGGCCACAGACTTGCGCAGAGTACGGCTCGACATGCAGCAAGCGGGCGTCGGGCCCACCAGATATGAAGTGTGGAGATATGACCGTGACGGATGAACTTCTCCCGCCGGGCATGTGCAGAGATTCGCTTGATCGGCAAGTCAACTTCGATGAGACGCTTGGGGTACTGCGCTCTGTCAGTCACGTTGGTATCCTCTTATACACAGTGTCCTCTATTGCTGTTCACATCAGTGCTTCTCTCCTGGATCTACCCAAAACGCCCCTCAGCTTCTTCCTGCTCTTCATCTATACGGATAACCTGCACATCTGGAAGTGCTTCATCGAGAGCATCGATGAACATGTCGGCTCGTGCATAGAGGAAGTCGCGATAATCCTCAGGCTCAAACGAATCCCGAGTGGTGAACTCCTTGGGGATCAGATGTGAGTCCAATATGCTGTCGAAGTTGGGCACCTTGGAGCGAAACTCTTCAAAGTAGGTGAGGGGATTGCTGCCCCCAATCTGTATGTTAATACGTGCTCTGAGGAAACAGATATTCATGAGGCTGTTGATCCCAATATCTTCTGGCAGGTCAGTATCGCTGAGGAAACTACGGGGATAGACGTGATGCAGATTCGGGGCCTGCGACAAGTTCAGGTAGACATTATCGAGGACCTCTGCCTCAGGGTCGATGAAGCTCTTTGGCTTCTGTGCCGCAAGAAATGCCATGACCGCACGACTGCTTGCACTTCGGGATCGGTAGTCTCTCTCGACGAGTCTCCTGGGAGAGATTGCAATTGGGGGCAGGTTGGGCATCTTTCCATCTTCCAGAGCACCGAAGAATGTCTTAGAGAAATCATAGACCATCCTCGCGTTACGGAATGAGTCCACGGAAAACGTGGTGGCCCAAAACCACTGTCTTACCATACTGCGGTTAGGAGACTTGTTCTGATACAGGTAGTAACAGATTGGGTGTATAAGATATATGTACGGGAGCATTGCAGGCCCATGTATCCTCATGTCACTGAGGAATTTGGCTGTGTCAAGGATGGTCTGCTCACAACGATCCCAATACTCATCAAAGTGCCTTGTGCGAAGGTTATCTAATGCAGCCGGTGTAGTACCGAACTTGCTTCCGCGAGGATGGTCTTTGCGGAGACACATCGCGAACATCTGAACAATCGTCAGAGGTTCCAAATCCTGAAAGCGACTGCCACGATCAGTAAGGGTGTCATAGAGTGCTTCTGTCTTCTCCCTCAGGTAGAAATGAGACTGTCCCTTCTCCTCATCCTCCACTCTATAGGTCCGTGCAACGATGATGTCAAACGGATCAAGCTTCTTCCCCTCCTGGTTGATCCGCTCGAAGATCTCGCATACCTCGTTTACTTCCACTCCCTTTATGCGAATCAGTGAGAGCTTGTAGTCAGAGAAGATCCGAAAGATCTGATTGAGGTTGCTTTCCACCTCATCACAGTAATCTTCGGCGGACGCTATCTGAAAGAAATCTTTGGGCGTCCACTCAGGAACATCTCGCAACCGCACTAAGAACTCATCAGGTACCTCTTCGCGCTTCTTCGATAGCTTACTCGGGAAAAGGAACTCACCAGTAGTCAAATCAAAATGGAGAGTGTAGTCGAAATCCTCATCGTCTTCTACGCGCCCCTTACCCCCGAGCATAGATACAAGCAGTGAAGTGGCCCGTTGCTGACCATCAAGTACATATTTCCAGGTCTCAAACTGACGAACGATGTCCTCATCATGCGGGAATTCAAACCCTCCAAGCTGTCTGTGAGTATGGAGGTAGGAATCGGTGACCCAGTAGAGGACACTACCGATAGGATAGAAACGGAAGATACTATCCCACAGCTTTATGATGTTGTCAGGCTCCCAGACGAATTCTCGCTGGAAAGTGGGGATCAGGAACTTGTCCTTGCGGAGCTCATCAACAAACTCCGTGATCTTCATATTCTCAGTGCTGATGTCTCGCTGCAGGTTTGACATAGCCTCTTGCTCCTCATCGGCGTGCTTTGTGTGTCAGGCCATATGATCTTGCATTGATTGGTCCAGTAACAGAGGAGAATGGGGTTGTCTTGAAGGCCTGCCCTCATCAACAGGTATGGTGTATGGAGTAGTGTTTCACCCCTTCACCAGAGCAAGCCCCAATCCCTTGTTCAGAAGATGATTACCTCCCATCCCCCATCACCCAAATTGCCAATCCCCATCTCCACCATTGCTACCAATCCAAGAAT
>PXBW01000123.1 GCA_003566775.1 candidate division WS1 bacterium | reverse complement strand
GGTGGCAGCAGTCGTGGCGGCTTTGGCAGCAGCGGCGGCCTGGGTGGCAGCAGTCGCGGCGGTTTCGGCAGCAGCGGCGGCCTCGGTGGCAGCAGTCGTGGCGGCTTTGGCAGCAGCGGCGGGTTCGACGGCGGCAGCCGGTCAGGAACCACCAGTCGCGGATACCGCTGATTGCGACCGTTGTTCGTGGCGTCATGATCTCATCAATTCGACAGCGGGGATGGCGTTGTAGTAGATGATGCGCTCAGGGAGGGCCCAAGAGTGACGCTCCTCAAATGGCAGAAGAAGGCCTTCATCGTACTGTGCACGGCGGCAATGCTTACATTAAGTCTCAGCACAGGTCAGGCTGTTGCTGAGACAAACGGGGAGGAGCAGCGGCCGATCAACATCGATGTCCGGGACATGGGCATCGGCGATGTGCTGCGTATGATTGGCCAGGCTGCGGATGTCAATATCATCGTGGGCCAGGGAGTCAAGGGTGACGTCCAGTCGCTGACCCTCCGTGACGTTTCGGTGGAGACGGCGCTGCGGACGATCACTCAGGCGCATGGCTACTACTGGAACAAGGATGGGAACATATACATAGTCAGCACTGAACCGAAGCGTGTGCCTGACCCACCGCAGGACCAACAGGCTGAACCCGACCGCGTGATCCCGGGGGAACCCGGCCAGCCGCCGGAGGCAGAGGTGGGCGAGGCAACGATTCCTCCACCTCCCGAGGAGCGCGAGGAGGAGCGCGAGCGATCGCGGCCAGATGAGCCTCCGCGCATCATTACGGAGCTTCTGCCGCTATCCTACGCAACCGCTCGGGATGTGGCTATGATGTTCGGTGGCGGAGTGGCCCAGAACTCCGGGCAGGTGAGGCGTGGGGAGAACGGCTCCCTCCGTCGAATGGGGGGGAGCAGTGGCAGCAGCGACATGGGTTCGATGGGAGTGCATCGCAGCCTGCTGGGTCAATACGGAATGCCCCAGTTCGAAGCCGATATGGATACGGGCAGGGGACCGGGAACGATGGGGCTCGGGGGCGGGATGCAGCCTGGAACTACGCCGGGCGTCGGTGCCACGCCAGCTACCGGCACGGGCGTGATGACTCTCCCCGGAGAGATGCAGCCACCGATGGCGATCCTCAGCCACAACGCGTTGCTCGTCCGAGGTACCCGTGAGGAGATCGACGAGTTCCGCGAGATGCTGAGCCTGCTGGACACCCCGGCGAAGCAGGTCGAGATTGCGACGAAGTGGATCGACGTGCATACCACCGCCTCGCGAGCGCTGGGCATCGACTGGGCCGTAACCGATGGCGCCCTGGAGATATTCAACCTGGGCTTTGCACCGGGCGAGGCGGCCAACCAGGGTATTCGATATGGAAGGACGCGGTGGTGGGCCGAACTCGCAGTTCTTGAGAGCGAGGATCAGGCGACCGTTATCAACGAGCCACGTGTTGTATGCATGAATGGAATGCCCGGGATGATTGCATTCGAGACTGAGATCCCGTATTTCTCGGCGCAGATCACCTACAATCAGTTCGGGCAGCGCCAGGTCGATTACACGGCGGACTTCATCCAGGTTGTGAATGAACTGATGGTAGTGCCGCAGATCAATCCTGATGACAGCGTGCAGATGATGCTCGCACCGCAGCTTCAGGATCAGGTCGGCACCGTAGTCGGACCGCAGGGGGAAGCGATCCCGATCGTGACCTCGCAGTACATTGAGACGATGGTTCGGGTGCATGACGGTGAAACGGTTGTGTTGGGCGGGGTGATTCGCGGCGACGAGTCGATAAATGTCCGCCGGGTCCCGCTGCTCTCCGAGATCCCGATCATCGGCAACCTGTTCACTTCGAGGCGGGTCGAGCAGAACAACACTGAGTTGCTGATCTTCGTGACGCCGAAGATCGTGCGTGACCAGGCCACTGAGTAACACAGACAACGGCACTCGCCGATCACAGTCGGAACGACAAACGGCACACTCGCTGTGCCGTTTGTCAGTAAGGGGCAACTGTAATGCAACCTGCAATCACCCTGACCACCGCGGGGGAATCGCACGGACGCTGTGTGACCGCGATCCTCAGCGGGCTACCCGCCGGTCTTGAGGTCGGGGAGGAAGAGGTCAATCAACAGCTTGCCCGGCGGCAGGTCGGTTACGGGCGTGGGGCGCGTATGCAGATCGAGCGTGACCGGGTGATGTTCACCGGAGGTGTGCGCCACGGAAGAACGCTGGGATCGCCGATGTCCATGGTCATTGAGAACCGCGACTGGGAGAATTGGCGGCAGGAGATGAGCCCCAAGCCTCATGGAGCGGGATGGGAAAGCGAACGTCGGGTGTCGGTGCCGCGGCCGGGTCATGCAGACCTTTCGGGCGGGGCGAAGTACGGACACGCGGACATGCGGAATGTGCTGGAGAGGGCGAGTGCGAGGGAGACGGCAGGGCGTGTCGCGGCGGGAGCGATCTGTACCGGGTTGCTTGGTGCGATCGGGGCTCGAGTCCAGTCGCGCACCGTGGCGATTGGCGGCGTACGGGACGAGGAATTCGATTGCTCACCGGGGCGCTGGGAAGCCGTCGAGGAGTCTGATGTTCGTTGCGCCAGCCCGGAGATCGCAGCAGATATGCGCCGGGTGATCGACGAGGCCGGTGATGCCGGTGATAGCCTCGGAGGCGAGATCGAGGTCGTGGCCGATGGTGTACCGCCCGGCCTGGGCAGTCACGTCTCCTGGGACACGCGGCTCGAAGGACAGATCGGTCAGGCGATGCTGGGCATTCCTGCCATTAAGGCAGTGGCCGTCGGCGCCGGGATGCAGGCTTCCGACACGCCGGGTTCTGAGTATCACGATGCGATAGTTCGCGCCGATGATGGAGCAAGCTGGCCCTTCACGAGGCCGACAAACCGAGCGGGAGGCATCGAGGGCGGCATCACCAACGGAGAGCCGGTGGTGGTGCGACTGGTGATGAAGCCGATACCAACTTTGACCCGCCCGCTACCGTCAGTAGATGTGAGGACCGGTGAGGCGACGGAGGCGCACGCTGAGCGCTCCGATGTGTGTGCCGTGCCTGCCGCCGGCGTGGTCGCCGAGGCGATGCTGGCACTCGTGCTGGCATCGGCGGTGTGTGAAAAGTTCGGAGGGGATTGCATGGCGGATCTCCTCGGTGCCCGCGATCTTTACATGAGGCGCCTCGGGCTGCCGTGGAATGGGGGGCGGAAGCAGGATTGATGGAGCTAAGACCACCGGCGCGGGCGATCGCGCTAACAGGTTTCATGGGTACGGGTAAGACAACAGTGGGACGCCTGCTTGCGGAGAGCAGCGGCCTTGAGTTCGTGGACACGGACGAGTTGATTGAAGCTGAGACCGGGAAATCGATCCCACGGATCTTCGAGGAGGGCGGAGAAGCACACTTCCGGGAGCTTGAGAGTGACGCGCTTACAGATGCACTGAGTCGACCGAATCGCGTCATCAGCACCGGCGGAGGGATGCTGCTACGTCGCGCAAACCTCCAGGCGTTGCGTGAGGCAGGCCCGATTGTCTGTCTCGGGGCGGACGCTGATGCGATTGTTGCCCGGACCACAGGAGACGATAGCGAGCGCCCCCTGCTTCACGTCAAAGACCCCGCCTCTCGTGTGAATGAACTTCTGGCCGAACGAGCAGGGTGCTACGCGCAGGCGGATTATCAGATGGATACGACCGGACTCACGCCGGCCGAAGTGCTGGATGATCTGATGACTTTACTGAAGCGGGACGCGCGTGCTCGCTGGCTGCTTGGGGCAGTAACGAAGGTCCCTGTCGGGATTCCGGACAACGAGTACGAGATCGTGGTAGGCCGCGGGCTGATCGATGACCTCGGCGAGATTGTCCCGCCGCAGGAGCAGGGTGTGACCTGCGCCGTCATAACCACGGATCGTATCGAGCCACTCTACGCGGAACGGGTCAGGAGATCGCTTGGCGATGCGGGGTGGGACGTTAGACTACTGACGGTCGCGGACGGGGAGGGGAGTAAGTCCCTCGCGGTCGTCGGAAAACTCTGGGAGTCGATGGCGCAGGCGGGCCTCGATCGTGGCAGCGCGGTCTTCGCTCTCGGCGGTGGTGTGGTCGGCGACGTCGCGGGGTTTGCGGCCGCAACATACATGCGAGGAGTCGATCTGTTCCATCTTCCCACTTCGCTTCTGGCGCAGGTTGACAGCAGCATAGGAGGAAAGACCGCGATCGATCTTTCCGCAGGGAAGAACCTCGCGGGAGCCTTTCACCAGCCTTCAGCGGTAGTGACGGACGTCGCCACGCTTGCGACACTTCCTGAGCCTGAGATGCGTTCAGGATTGGGGGAGATCATCAAGCATGCTTGTTGCTTCGACGCTGAGATGTTCGATTTCATGGCGAAGCGGCACAGCGACATTCTGCGGAAGGACGCCGCCGCGCTGGAGTACCTTGTCGCACGGAACTGTCAGATTAAGGCGAGGATTGTCACGGAGGATCCGCACGAGCAGGGATTGCGCGCGGTGCTCAACTACGGTCACACGGTGGGGCACGCGCTGGAACGCGCGGCGCCTGAATGGGCACTGCGTCACGGTGAGGTGGTGGGAGCGGGTATCGTGGCGGAGAGCAGGCTCGCCGCATGGTTGGGGCTGGCGACCGAGGATACAGCAAGGAGGCAGGAGCGCCTCATTGCGAACTATGGTCTGCCGACGCGGGTACACGGCATCGATGAGGGGCTCGCGGACGAGACGCTTGAGCGCGACAAGAAGATGATTGCGGGCCGCTTGCGCATACCGCTCGTGACCGAGATAGGTAGTTTCGAGATCGTTGAAGACGTCGATCTGAAGATGGTGCGCCAGGCACTTCATTCGGTCCTGCGATAGTCTCGACAGGCAGGGAGGTCATGTTGGAGGCACTGAGTCACCGGGTGGAGGCTGATGAGAGTATCTGCCCTGCGGGCGGCTGGTCGCGTCAGTTGGGGGTTGATCATTCGCGCGGTGACCGAGTGCTGGTGAGCCGGCGGGCAGCGGATGTCACGCTGCAGACGGATGAAGAGAAGCTGTTGTGCAGACTTCGCAGGGTGACACCCCTGCGGCATCCGGGGTTAAGTCCGGTGATTGATGCCGGGCTGGACGACGATGGTGCTTACACGGTGGAGAGAGTCGGGAACGCGCGTCCCCTCGATGATGAGCGGTGCAAGCTACCCCGAGGTGATGATCTGGGGGAGCAGCTCATTCACCTCCTGGAGGCCCTGGCATACGTCCATCGGCATGGGGTGGCACACTGTGCAATTTCGGATCGCACAGTGCTCTCGGACGGCAGAAGGCTACGGCTCACGGGCCTGGGTCTGAAGCAGGCGGAGGGCGGCACGGAGACGATGGACGACGTGCTTTGCTGGGCCGAGCTTGTCCGCGATCTACTTCAGCAGCCAGAGCGAAGCCCGCTTAATCGCCTCGTGTTAGCCGTCGCGGAAGATGTGCGCCGGATCGGGACGCAGGGAGGCGTGCTTACAGCAGCGAAGGTGGCGACCGGGATTCGTAGAGCGCTCATCGAGTCTGCAGAGGCGGCGCAAGGTATGGCCCACGTAGGGGATAGAAATGGTTCCATGAAGATAGTGGACCGCATCATTGAGTTCACCACCAGCGTGATGATAGGCGCGGTCAGTACCGTCATTACCGTGGCGGTCATCGTCGGCATCGTCGCACTCGGCATGTTCAAGTTCATCGACATGGGGCCTGAGGAGATCACTGTGCCGAGCGTCATCGGTCAGAGTGAGAGTGAAGCGAGGGAGACGCTCGCCGCTCAGGGGTTGAAGGTGGGCAGTGTGCGCCGCGTATTCCGTGATGACGCTAAGGTCGGTGAGGTAGTCGGTGCGATTCCGGAGGCGGGAATGACCGTGCGCGAGGGGCGGGAGTTGACCCTGGTGGTCAGCCGTGGAGCCGCCGAGGTCCGTGTGCCGCGTCTGATCGGTCTTCGAGAGGATGAGGCTCGTGAGGTGCTGGAGGGAGTCGGACTGGTTGCAGTGGAGGCGGGCAGAGTTCAGTCCGATATTACGGATGATGCGGTTGTCGCTCAGGATCCCTCGCCTGGCGAAAAGGTGGCTCACGGGGACCCGGTAGCTGTGCGAATGAGTGGTGGCCCCGACTACGGCGCGGTCGTCGTGGAGGGGGCCGACGGTGAGGAGCGCCGAATGCTCTTCCGCCAGTTGCGGATCGTCATTCCGGCAGGCGACCCGCTGCAACGGGTTGAGGTCGAAGAGGGGTACGATAGTCTTCAGAAGACGTACGATCGTCTGCATCGCCCGGGTGATGAGATCAAGTTGAATGTCTCCGGAAGACCGGGCAAGACAATCCGAGTGACGATAGAGGGAGAACAGGTTTTCGAGAGACAGCTTTGAGCATGGGTGATAACCCTGCAGAAAACCGGCGCGAACCCGACCTGATACGAGCCGCGCAGGAGGGCGACAGAGAGGCGTTCGACCGGCTGGTCGAAGCCCACTACCGCACTGTGTACAACACGGCTTACCGAATGCTCGGAAGGCCGAGCGCCGCCTCGGACGCGACACAGGCAGTATTCGTTCGCGTCTGGGAGGCGCTCTCTTCATTTCGCGGCGATGCGAGTCTGAGCACCTGGCTTTACCGCATTACGATGAATGTGTGCCTTGACGAACTCCGTCGCCGCAAGAATCAACCGCTGAGTCTGACTGAAGAGGACGACGAGGGGGAACCCGCCAGCGAGCGCGACATGCCCGACACCTCGGATGAGCCCGCGCGGACGACGGAACAGAGGGATCTTCAGCGGCTGGTGCATGAGGCGATCTCACGTCTTACTGAGGATTTCCGCACTGTGATCGTGCTCTACGATCTGCGCGGGCTGTCCTACAGGGAGGTAAGCAGTGTGTTGGACATACCGCTCGGCACCGTCAAGTCGCGGCTGAATCGAGCGCGAAAGGCGCTCCGGGAAGAAATGGCCCCGTACATGGAACTTTTCGACCGATAGCCCCGTCATACCGGTCACTACGAGCGTGTCGATGGGGAATCAACATGACATGTCAACGGTGCAGAGAAAGACTGAGTGACCTACTCGAGGGTGGCCTCGATCCGGTAGAGGAGAATGAGGTGCAGGCGCACCTTGCGGAATGTGACGATTGCGCTCTCTCTCTGGAGCAGATTCGGGGGGTCGTGGAGGCGGTCCGCAGTCTGCCGGAGGTGGAGCCACCGGAAGATTTGCGCGAGCGGCTTCGGGTGATACCGGAGGACGTCGAAGCGGAAACTGCTCCCATCTGGCGGCGCACACGCCATCTCTTTGTCGGTGTTGCAGCCGCCGCGGCGCTGGTACTGGTTACGTGGATGGGACTCTCCTATCATCAGAGATCCAGCGATGTTGAGATGGCACCACGGCAGGTCGCAACTGAGCGTATGCAGATCGAGGCTGAAGACCTCACCGAGCCTGATGCGGAGATCGCGGAGGCACCTGCGGAGACTGATGAGGTGATGGCCGATGAAGATGCCATCCAACCGCCCGATCCCGCAGTTGACGAAACGACTGAGGCGCTGGAGAGCGTGGTGGCCTCCCGGCCGGATCCCGAGATTCGACGCCAGGAACGTCCCCGCAGAGCGCCTGCTCCGGGAGAGTCCAGAGACACCCAGTTGATCGCAGAGGAGGCCGAGGTCGCGGAGCTTCCGGAGGCTCCTCCGTCCCGTGAAGCGCAGCGAATCACCGAGCCAGCATCACCGCAGGAGTCGACAGCCGCCCGCCCGTCCGACACGCTCTGCGAACAGTCGATTGCTGAGATTTCGGAGTCTGAACAGGATGATGGCGAGGCGGTCAGAGGTACCCTGCCCATGCCGCGCGCAGCCTATCTTGACGAACCCGGCATTGTCTCTACCACCGCTGGCGACGGGACGCCGTTCATGGTGGCGGTAAGACCACCCACTGAGAGGATGACGGGGGCGGTGGTACCGGCCACGATCATCATCGAGACCGAGGAGGATGTGGCGCGGGCAAAGATCAGCGCGACCGGCTCCGAGGGACTTGAGCTAATTGGCCTTGCCGATGATGATGCTGTGTTCGATGGTCCGCTGATGGCCGGGCAGGAGACGGTGCTCAGCGTACGTATGATGGCGCGCAATGCCGGGGAGCAGACCGTCTGCCTGCGCGTGCGCAGCACCGATCCGATCGTTGACACCCGACTCGATGTGAGCATGGGCGACTTCACCGAGCCGATTCCGCCGGCGGAGCGTAAGGTGCAGTTCGACTTTGTCGGCAAAACGCTCCGCGATGCAGTGGCGGAGATAGTCCGCGAGTCCGGCCTGAAGGTCACCGTTGCTGAGGATGTGCGGGAGGCTACCGTGACGGTGCGGATGGAGGAGGAGATACCGGCGCTCGCGGCACTTCGGATGATCGCCGAGGCTGCGGACTGCCAGGTCATTGAAGCCGATGACGCTTTCATCGTGCAGGAGGCCCGGGAGGAACAGTGATGGACATTCGCAAGTCTGCAGCGCTATGGATGCTGCTGACGGCAATCATCATGCTGGGTCTCGCCTCCGCATCGACTGACGCGGACGAGACTGGAGAGTCGTGGCCGCGAGCCGCGGTCTTCAACCTTCTTGATGACGGCAACTATCCCGACAGGTTGATCGGCAGGCGTGCCGCCGACGCGGTGTTCGTGGCATTGATCGAAGAAGCTCCGTGGGAGCTTGTGAGCCGTACGAGGCTGCAGCGTCTCTGTGAGGCTGAAGCAGCGCGGGCGCCCTTTGCAATCGCGTACCTGCAGATGCTGGGGCACCGCGTGCGGGCTCCGCTCGCGCTAACCGGAGTTGTTGAGGTGTGCGAGGTAAACAAGGGACGGGGCACCGCACAGGTAACACTGCTGGTTGAACTGTTGGAGACGCTGGAGGGCGCGACTCTCGCATCAAAGCGTGGCGTAGGTTCTGCTCGTCGCTCCGACGACGAGGTGGCACCGATCGATCAGATCGTCGATCGTGCTTTGTCGGACGCGGCACGCGATGCTGTCAGAAAGCTGACCACCTTTCATCAGGGCACGGCCATGGTGGCAGCAACCCTGCCGGACGGCCGGGTGATGCTGGATGGTCCGGACGAACCGGCCCTGGAGGTTGGGTCGAAGCTGCTGGTCTATCGTGGAGCGGATCCGAGGCGCGAGATGATCGGTGCGCTGGAGGTTAAAGAATCGCGGCTGACTGTGATTCATGCGCAACCGCTGGCGGGAGAGGAGTTCCGGCAGGGGGATCGGGCGGTGGTAGTGGCGCGCTGACGGAAGGTATCGATGGTTCGGAAGGCGAAATATGCGGTGAAGCCAGCGGCTTCGCCGCATATACGTTCTGTTGTTGGCATGACCGCAGAATCCTGCCCGGCAGTGACGTGTGCTACGGCGGAGACCGGGCAGGGTCGAAAGATGTGACAGTGTTCGGGAGGGCCGTTGATGGCAGATCTGAGTGAGATTGCCGGATATCCGTTGAAGCTTGACAGGAAGACCGCCGCAGTGTCGTTCGGTCCCGAGATGCGGATGCCTCTTTACAGCACCCGCGAGCTCGACGCGCTGCGCCCTGTGCTGCTTGATTCAAATGTGACCGGACAGGAAGTTGCTTACTGGATGTACCGCAACTGCGGCCAGCCAGATGACACCGAGATGCGCGAGGAACACGCCCTGCGTTACGATCTGACCGTGTTTCCCGGGGTCAGGCTCGGTCCGGAGTACATGAAGACTTTCGGCCACTACCATCCGCTGATCCCCGGACAGGATCTCGCCTATCCGGAAGTCTATGAGATACTCAGCGGTGAAGCGCTTTACGTTATGCAGAGGGTCGATGATTTCACCGTCTCGCCCGACGAGATGACAATCGAGGACGTGATCATGGTGCGGGCGAGCGCGGGCCAGAAGATCATCATGCCACCCGGATACGGTCACGTGACGATCAACCCATTGGCTGAGCCGCTTGTCATGAGTAACTGGGTCAGCGATCGTTTCAGTTCATTCTACGGTTCAGTTGAGGATGCTCGTGGATTCGCATGGTACGTCGTGAACAGTGGTGGCGAGCCGAGCTACCTCGAGAACAAGAACTACGCTCAGGGAGTCCCGAACGTCCACTGGGCGGAGGTGCGCGAGGTGCCCGAACTCGGGATTGTCTCGGATCGTCCGCTCTATCAGCTTGGGATTGAAGCGCCGGAGGCCCTCGAGTTTCTCAATGATCCCGCGGGTTACGAGGATCTCATCTGGTCGAACGTAGTCGTCCAATAGAGAGATGCACACGACCGCTGCCGCCCGCTGAGGCTGCAGGCTGCACTCATGGTGCCGTTGACGATAAGCGCGGTCTTATGGATAACGGAGGTGAAGGGATGGAAGACCGGTTCGAGAAAGAAGGTCTTTCCTTCGACGATGTACTGCTCATGCCGGGAAAGGCTGAGACTGAGAAGTACGATGTCTCGATCACGACCTTCTTGACCCCTGAGGTGCCGCTCCGAGTACCGATCGTAAGTGCAGCGATGGATCGGGTGACTGAGGCGCGCCTGGCGATTGCCATGGCACGCGAGGGTGGCATCGGGATCATACATCGAAACATGGAGCCTGAGAGTCAGGCGGTTGAGGTTGACCGGGTGAAGCGTTCAGAGAGCGGTATGATCATCGACCCGATCACGCTCGGTCCGGATCAGAGGGTACGCGAGGCCCTGGCGATCATGGCGGAGTACCACATCTCCGGTCTGCCCATCACCACCGATGAAGGTAAGCTGCTGGGGATCCTGACGAATCGCGATCTACGCTTCGAGACCGAACTCGACAAGCGCGTCGAGGATGCGATGACGCGCGAGGGCCTTGTAACCACCCGTGAGGGGACCACGCTGGAGGAAGCTAAGGCGATCCTCCACCAGCATCGCATTGAGAAGCTTCCCGTAGTTGACGAAGAAGGCTATCTGCGAGGTCTCATCACGATCAAGGACATCGAGAAGGTCGCCCAGTTTCCCAATGCCTGCAAGGACGAACACGGGAGACTTCGCGTGGGAGCGGCGGTCGGGGTGGGGGAGGACGCGGAGGATCGCGCATCGCTGCTGGTCGATCGCGGCGTGGATGTCATCGTTGTTGACTCTGCCCACGGTCACTCGACCGGCGTTATCGAGACGGTTCATATGCTCAAGAGTGCCTTCTCCGACCTGCAGGTGCTCGCAGGGAATGTCGGGACCGCCGAGGGCACCAGAGCGTTAGCCGAGGCGGGCGCCGACGGGATAAAGGTGGGCATCGGGCCCGGCTCGATCTGCACCACGCGCATCGTGGCGGGTGCGGGAGTGCCGCAGATCACGGCGATTCACGATTGCGCAGAGGCTGCGCGGGAGTTGAATGTGACGATAGTGGCCGACGGCGGCATCCGTTACTCAGGCGACATTACGAAGGCTCTTGCCGCTGGCGCCGACGCCGTCATGGTCGGTTCGTTGCTGGCCGGAACCGAGGAGAGCCCCGGTGAGACGGTCCTCTATCGCGGGCGCACGTACAAGGAGTACCGAGGGATGGGTTCAATCGCTGCGATGAAGGATCGCGATTCTGTGCGCGATCGCTACGGCCAGACGGATGTGGTTGAGGAAGAGGAACTGGTCCCGGAGGGTCTTGAGGGGCGCGTCCCCTATAAGGGTTCGCTCTCGGCGGTCGTGCATCAGCTCGTCGGAGGACTGCAATCAGGCATGGGTTACTGCGGAGTACAGAGCATCGCGGAACTGAAGTCACGGACACGCTTCATCCGTACCACGGCGGCGGGTATGCATGAGAGCCATCCTCATGACATTACCATCACCGAGGAAGCGCCCAACTACCGCATACCGGACGAGTTCTGAGCGTGTCCACGAAAAGGCACAGCATAGCTTCGATCCCCGGTGATGGCATCGGTCCGGAGGTTGTCGATCAGGGCCTGCTCGTCCTCGAAGCGGTCGCGGAAGCCGCGGGCTTCGAATGTGAGGTCGAGAGTTTCCCCTGGGGCTGCAATTACTATCTCGAACACGGCAGCATGATGCCCTCGGACGGGATCGACCTGCTAAGCAAGTTCGATGCGATCTACCTCGGAGCGGTCGGCAGACCTTCACAGGTGCCCGAAGAGATCGCTGTGCGCGGCCTGGTCCTGAACATCCGCTTCAGCTTCGATCAGTACGCTAATGTGCGCCCCGTCCGACCTCTGTCGGGCGCTCCGTTCCCGATGGTACGGCCCTCGCAGGATCAGATAGACTTTGTCGTCGCGCGAGAGGCGACCGAGGGAATGTACGTC
>PXBW01000005.1 GCA_003566775.1 candidate division WS1 bacterium | reverse complement strand
TTTGACTTGTTTAATGGCGGCAGGTCTCGCGCAGTGTGTTCAGCCTAGGACCTACGTAGAGGGCGGAAAGTGTGAATTCGCTGCACCTGCGAAGGCACACTGTCAAACACATGAAAGCTGCCATTCAGGGCCCAGGCTCAACGCCCAACCATGTTGCACCAGCCACCAAGGTCCGCAATGCGCAGATAGCGGAGTTTGCAAAGTTGCGCGTCAGGGTCGCAGTGCGCGACATGCCCGGCCTTAAGCGGCCGGTAGGCCCTTGCTTTCGCTGGCGCGGAAACGCTCACTCAAGCATGGCGCAGCATCACGTCCAAGTCAGCATCATTGCGGACTATAGGCACGTAGCGGGTTATCGACCGACAGGGGGAGCCCTTCGCTGCGATAACTTCGGGCCATTTCCACTTGCGCTTTGAGGATCCCGAGGAAGAGCTAACTGGCGGCATGCCATCTCGAATTATCCGGCTGATGCCCGCTTTGGCGAAGAATCAAGTGGAGGGTGTGAGGCTATATGCAAACAAAGAATTGTTTGGTGTGCTGATAAAGAACACTACTTTTACTTAATAAAACTTTTTTGATTTAGGCATGCATTAATGCACTTGTCGCATCAATCACTCGAGATAATTCATTTCCCCTTCTGCGTGTGATGCCCGACCCTGTGACAATGCAACACGGAGATGACAATGCGACTTGGCATTGCGGGCTTTCACATTGAATCGGCAAGTTTCTTACCTCTGGTCTCGACAAGATCGGATTTTGAGGCGACGACAGTCAGATCCGATGCTCTGATGCAAGCCTATGATGCAACCAACACTGTTCCCGGTGGTTTCATCCGCGCCGGGCGCCAGTCCGGGGCAACACTGGTGCCACTGACATACAGCTATCTTGGTGCGCTCGGCCCCGTCTCGGACGATGCCGTTGTCCATTTTTCAAGCGAAATCGCCAGAAAGGCAGCAGCTGCAAATCTGGATGCGCTACTCTTGCACCTGCACGGAGCGAGCTGGGCGCCCTCTTATCCTGATGTAGAGCGTTTTTTTCTGTCGCGTATCAGAGAGGAAATCGGCGCGGCTGTTCCAATTGTCCTCGCACTTGACTACCATGCGAATATTGATGCAGCGACTCTGGAACATGTCGACGCGTGCTTCGCGTATCATGAATCCCCCCATACGGATATGGGCGAGACCGGAATGCGTGCGGCGCAATGCGCTGTTACTATAATCGAAACGGGGATGCGACCCGCAGTTGCTGTGTCCAAGCCCGGTTTGATGGTGCCAAGCATTTTCAGCGCGACGGCCCTACGGCCATTGGCCGATATCATCAGAATGGCCCGTGCCATGGAGCAGAGGTCAAGTGTTTACCTGGATATCTCCATTCTGGCGGGGTTTTCCTATGCCGACTCGCCAAATACCGGATTTTCGGTCGTTGTTGTCGGCGACATGGCGCAAGAAGCCGCCCAAGACATAGCGGATTCTCTGTCAGGAGAGATATCCTCGCGCAAGGAAGTGCTATATCGACCAGAGACGGTATGGACTGTGGATGAGGCTGTCGCGCTTGCCAAACGAGAAGCTGGCCGGAACGGTAAACCTTGGGTGTTGCTGGAGCACGCTGACCGGTCAAATGATTCCAGTTATCTGCTTGCAGAGCTTGTGGACAGCGACGCTCAGAATGTTGCAATCCCCATGCTCTGGGATAGCAAGGCAGCAGAAGCCGCACACAAGTCAGGTGTCGGGGCCGTCATTGATTTGACGATTGGCGCATGGAGTTCACCCAAAGCAGGCCCAAGGCGTTCATATCGGTGCGAAGTTCTGAGTTCCGGTCCAAAGACCTACAAGATATCCGGGGAAATGCTGACGGGAACGCATGTTGACCTTGGAATGACGGCGGTGGTCAGGATCGGCGGTGTGACAGTAAGCCTTGTTAGCGCTTTCGCATTCGGCGTCGACGAAGACGCATTTACGGTTTTTGGCCAGAACCCTCGAGATTACGACATCATCATCTTGCGCTCAAAAACCCATTTCCGACAGGTCTATGAAGCGCTTTCTGAGAAGATCGTGATTGTCGATACACCTGATTACGGGCCAGCGGATTTACTAAAAATCCCTTATGTGCAGATTGATAGAGACACAGTTTACCCCTTTAATGCGTCCGAGCGCTAAAGGAGCCTAAGGTGACAGAAACGATCCCGGTCAGTCTTGTACAAATGGCGTGCGCACCGCTTGATGATGTCGGCAACAGGGCAAAAATCTGCGCATTTGCGCGGGATGAGGCGCGCGCTGGCCGCAAGCTTGTTCTGTTTCCAGAACTGGCGACGACAGGATATGTTCATCCGGTCGCACCGGGAATTGCCCTGGGTCGAACATTTGCAGAGCAGGTCGCGCAATTCGCGGGGCTGGCTGAGTCACTGGACGGGCCAACTGTATCGGAACTCACGATTATTGCAGCACAGTATCAGATGCGGATTGTCATTGGTCTTGCGCTGCGTGATCCGGTCGTCTCTGGGAAACTGACCAACAGCTCGGTGCTGATTGGTCCGTCAGGTGTAGAGGCCGTATATCACAAATGGCACCTTTGGCAGAATGAGAAACTCTATTTTGCCCCAGGCAACAAGCTTGCGGTTGTGGATGCCGGGGTTGGTGGCCTTGGAATGCAAATTTGTTATGACATCCGGTTTCCTGAGGTCACGCGAGCGCTTGCTCTGGCGGGCGCGCTGGTGGTGACAAGCATATGGGCGTCCTTTCGCCCCGAAGAAACGCCGCCC
>PXBW01000239.1 GCA_003566775.1 candidate division WS1 bacterium | reverse complement strand
GGCTCGTCTGGACATCCGAAAGTGCCTTGGCGAGCAGGTCTCGCCAACCTTCCGTTTCCACCATCAGCTTGGGCGACAGCCACAACTGGAGCATGGTTCGGAGTTCGGCGCGCCCGACCCACCGCAGGCCTGGTCGCCGGAAGGCATCAACG
Organism: candidate division WS1 bacterium; assembly: GCA_003566775.1. Lineage (GTDB taxonomy): Bacteria > Armatimonadota > Zipacnadia > Zipacnadales > UBA5352 > UBA5352. Next base: position 2,621 of record PXBW01000239.1, on the reverse strand, counting down.
TGGCAGGAATCCAGCAGGTCGACGAGGTCGTCTTCGCCCAGTTCGCTGTACCAGGGACTGACCAGTGATGACCATCTTGACTTAGGCAGGATGAATCTTTCAAACATCAAGAGTTTTTGAGCATCAAACGCTTTCTTTGCTGCAACTTGCCAGTCTTCAGTCTGAAGGCCAACCGCCCCAGAAAAATCTGGAACACCTCCTCGCGCTTCGATAAAATCTCTCAAAGCGTCGTAAGCGTCCTCCATCGCCTCATCTAGGGTGCCCGCTAAATCATAATCTATTGAGGTGACGGCGGTTTTTTTGTCTGGGAGGATCGTCTTGAGTTTTTTAAGTATTATTGACCTTAAGAAATGGAGTTCCTCTGGATGTTCAAGTTGCGGACGGTCGCCCTTGGTTTCGTCCCAGATCGCAAATATAAATCTCAGCAATCCAGAATGAAAATCACAGAAGGATTGGTCAACCTGAGCTTCCAAGGCCCTCCAATTCGGCCCGCAAAGCTGCTCGATTAGTGCGCCTTCAAGCTCTTCCACTATCGTCCATCTTTGCCAGCTCGCCAGCAGATCGTTTGCTTCCGCAAGTTGCCATGCAGCGTTGGCTCGAGCCAGTTCGATAAGCCCGACGCCGTCACTCCTCGAGGACGGTTCCCGAAGCAGAGCAGGTAGCTTTACCGAACTGCGCTCTCCGAGACCAATTCGGGCCGATGCCTTGCCTCGAAGGATCAGGCCTGCGGCGAGCGCCTCGTGATCCGCAGCGTCCGGGAGGACGAGACGGGTGCCTTCCCAGCCATCGGCTCCAGCACCGAGTAGAGGCTCAGCGGACGTGGCGAGAATCGAAGGCAGTTCCTTCTCGTCGTCATCAGTTCGTTTCCACTTGTCTGTATCCCGGTCATAAAGAAGCTCCCGGCGAGCTGGTGGAAGCGAGATGACCTTCTCGAGAAGGCCCTCCACTTCGATATGAAGGCGCAACCCGGAATCACTCGCACGACTTCCGGCAAGGCCTGTCTGGATATGCTTCAGCAGCGGAGAGCGCCCCGTTATCGTGGCTGGCAACCGCTCGATCATGCCTTCGGAAACCAGTTCCGGTTCGTTCGGTGAGACTATCCGAATTCGGATCGGAACATCCTCGAGGGCCAGTGGTGCACCGATTCTGATCTCCAGACGTCCTGCCTCCAGATCCGAGATGTCCGCGTTGCCTGGCAATACCTTCACCGATGCCGGTTCAAGATCAGGCGGCTCGACGACTTCGAACTCCAGTCTGTCAAGGTCTCCGCCGTCGGCTGGTTCGATCACGTGCAGCCCGACGTCGGGTCGGAGGGCTTTCCAGTCAATGCCACGGATTCGAAGCAACTCACCGGGGACGGTCGAACCATCAAGGAGCAGTTCAGTGCAGGCCCCGCTGCGCCGAGTGGCCAATACGGGGAAGCAGGCAAGAAATCTGTCTGACGATCCTGGTCCGGGAAGTCCGATTAGTCGTAGGGTGGGGCCGCGTTCCGCAACCACAAATCCGCGGCGCCGCAGGACTTCGCAATCCGCTGAATCGGATGTGTGTAGAATTCGCGTTTCGAGGCTTTCCTCGTCATCGACGCGAATGCACTGGATGATAACCGAGTCCGGTTGGAGCTTTTCGTTCGGAAAGACTGCGAACGCCGTCATCCCGCCGGCCTCGACAAGGAAGAATTCCGGCTGCAGTGGCTGCAGACGTTCCAGCGTTACTTTTGCCGTTCCTTCATCGACATTGAGCGCATCGTCTCTTCGCAGCGGCGATGAGGGAAACGGGAAGACCTTGCCTAGGGTGATTTCACCACCGGCAAGGAATGACGCGAGAGGCACTGCCTGAACGCCGCCAGAAGCACGTATGCGGTCACCATGTATGCGCAGAGCAGCAATCACTTCATCGCGCGACTGCGCGGGCAGCGTCGGCCCCCTGATGATCAGATGCCGCGGCGTCTCGTCTTCCAAGACGAGAACATACCTTGATGGCGCGATCTGAGCGAGGCGCACCGATCGCCGTGCGACCGTCTTCCGGGCTTCCGTGATCGCGCGATATGCTCCGCGATCCTTTCGGATGTCACGGTCTATTCTCTGCAGGATGGTTTCGGAAAGCCATCCAGGAGACCCGGGCGCAAGCAGTCTGCGCATGACTTCCAGTGCGACATCTCTCTGCAGCAGCCAGTGCTCGAACCGACGACTTGAGTGACCTGCCGCAAGCCCCCGCATGTACTCGAGCAGTCTGTCCGTGTCGTCAGCTGAAATGCCAGCCCTGACAGCACGCCTGAGGGCATCGGTGAGCTGGGGCTGAATCTCCAGCGGTACCAAGGAGTTGCCAATAGGCCACGAAATATGCGGGAAATGACGCTCCCACGGGCTGTCCCCCGGACGGGCGAGGCATGCACTTCGGTGCCCGAGCTCGAAAAGTCGGGACAAGCCCGTTCGGAACGTGTGTCCTGCGTCGATCCCAAGCTCCTGTGCCAGTACAGGCCAGAAGTCTGTCCCAGTTCCCTGGTATCGATAGCCTACCTCAGTAGCGACAACGACCAGAGGCAGATAGCGCCACGACCACGCCGCGCCCGCGAGTTGTGGATCCTCCTCCAACTGGCGGGAGACCGACCTTCTCATTACCTC
>PXBW01000321.1 GCA_003566775.1 candidate division WS1 bacterium | reverse complement strand
ACCAAAGCATGCATTTTGAACATCATAAAAGAGCCCCCAATAATTGCGATGTCATAGTCCCCTAATTCAATACTCTTGGTCTCCTTGAGATCTACAATATCTACAAAATCCTTCTTTTTGGCAAAAACTTCGCCAAGCAGGTTTGCACATTTTTCAGTAGTTCCATATCTTGTGTCAAATTCGATTAATATCTTCATAACTGAATCTCGTATACAATACGATTATTTTCAATGCAGGATGCACTCATTATACAAGTATTTTCGACAAAAATTGTAAACTTGATCCTTATCCTGATATAGCGTGAATAAATATAAATAGCCTCTTTTTTGCAATAATATTGGTATGAATATAGGATATTAATCATAAAAAAGTTAAAAATTTGATTAAATTGATAGAAAGATATTTATTTTTAACAATTTGACTTAGATAGTCATCAATTATATCGTCTATACTATGGTTTCCAAACAAGACAAGAAATCAACAGAGCGTTTAAAAAAGAGCCAAGATGGCCAATATATTATTTGGGCAATTTTAATAGGTCTATGGACTCTTCCCTGGAAGGGAATAGCTCTATGGAAGTCCGCTCGAAAAGGTGAAAAATTGTGGTTTATCGCGCTTCTTATAAGCAATACAGTAGGATTTTTAGAGATTTTATACATTTTTATATTCAGCAAAAAAGAAGAAGGAAATAATCAAAAGGACGTATAACTGTATAGCGATTAGCAGCATGGGGTAAACGATACTGGCACTCATACAATCTTAACTTGTAATCCAGCTAAATCAGCGGTAGGGAAAGCGTTCTTCCAATCAAACAATTGAAAAATATTTTGCCGGCAAGTACAAATAATTTTTTTTAAAACAGTCCTTATGGTTACAATACCAACTACAAATGAATTGACGACTTTCTGATACCTTGGTAAGATTTAGCTTGTATATAAGATTTATTTTGTAACAATGTTTAAGTGGGTAAAAATATGGAAGCACCTAAAGGTAAGAAGTTTTATGGTTCAATAACTGTAAGTGAAAGAGGCCAGATCGTAATTCCTGCAGAAGCAAGAAAAGATTTTAATATCAAAACAGGCGACAAATTACTGGTTTTTGGAGATCTTGAAAGAGGGCTGGGTATTGCAACATTTAAGATCATGCAAAAAACAATGGAAGGTACCGCTGAATTATTTGGCGAGATAAAACCTATGATGAAACCTGGAAAAAATAATAAGACTGACAAAAACAAAAATGCTTAATCAGCAATTTTCCTACATCTAAAATTGATTATAAAAAGTGTCAGATAACAATTTACTCCGGATCATCATAATGGACACCCATGAAAAAAAGGATATATGATGGACACGGCAATCAATATAGAAAACCTTAAAAAAAATCTGGGAGGCCGGGAAGTCTTAAAAGGTATAAATTTTGCTGTAAAAAAAGGCGATATATTTGGATACCTCGGTCCTAATGGAGCAGGAAAAACAACAACCATAAGAATACTTTTAGGCCTTCTTAAGCCAGACTCCGGGAAAATTGAAATTTTAGGACAGGATATTGCATTGTCTGAAATAAAGAAAAAAACAGGTTTTGTCCTTGAGAGAGACGGCCTCTACGATAATATGAGTGCTGAAGAAAACATGCAGCTTTACGCTAAAATATATGGGATTACTGATTCATCAAAAAAGATTGATACCCTCTTGGCCGCTATGGGGTTAAAAACAAGGTCTAAGGACAAAGTGGGTACCTACTCAAAGGGCATGAGGCAGAGACTGGCTTTGGCAAGAGCAATGGTGCATGATCCTGAAGTTTTGATTTTAGATGAGCCAACCGCGGGGGTTGACCCCTCAGGCCAGATAGAAATCAGGCAAATCATCATGGACGTTGCAAGTAATCAAAATAGGACTATTTTTTTTAGTTCCCATAATCTTGATGAAGTGCAGCGCATTTGTAACCGTATTGCGCTTATTGATCGAGGCAATATAAAGATCTATGGCAAGCTGGATAAATTGAGCCAGGAAATGGGCAGACATAAAGTGATTATTAAAACCACCCAATATATTGCAGAACCATTGCTTTCTGAAATGGAGAATTTACCAGGACTCGGATTTGAAAAAATCGATCAAGAAACCCTTGTCTTTTCTCCAAAAAAAGGGACAGAAATATCTGATATCATCGCCTTTCTTGTCAACCGCGGGGTAAAAATTGAAAAAGCCGGTAAAAAAGAGGCAAGCCTGGAAGAAATTTACTCTGCTGTCCTAAAAGAGGTCGAATCATAATGGCCAATATAGGGATTATTCTTACTGCTAGTATCAAAAATAATCTCAGGGCAAAATCCTTGGTCATTGGCTTTACAGCCATTTCACTTTTTATTGCTGCTGGTCTGGTCATATTTTTTTCTGTGGTTTTTATCAATCCGTTGATTCAGACAGAATCCCCTGATAAGGCAGAGCTTGAGATGTATCTTGGTTTAATCACCTATACCGCCTGCATCATTGGCCTGGGTGTCAATTTAAATGTTTTCTCTTTTCAGTCAATGGCAAAGGAGAAATCCCGGGGAAATATGGAATCACTGCTTGCAGCACCGCTTAAGGTAAAAGATATCTGGGCTGCAAAAAGCCTGGCTGTTTTTATACCCGGATCAGCTATAGGGATATTATTTGGGCTCATCGCTTTATTTAGTTTAAATATGATATATTTTATGCAAAAGACAGGTTTTATCATTACTGCATGGATGGCTGTTAGCTGTTTTATAGCGGCACCCCTCATGTATCTTTGTCTGACCTTTT
>PXBW01000154.1 GCA_003566775.1 candidate division WS1 bacterium | reverse complement strand
GCCGATGGCCCGACGATCCAGGCCGCTTGCAAGCGCGCGATTGACGCCGGAGCGACGGTCGCAGGGGTGCTCGACGCGGCGCGAAGGATCCGCGAGCAATCGCAGATCCCGCTGGTCACGATGACCTGTTACAACCCTGTGCTGGTGTACGGGCTTGACCGCTATGCCGCCGATGCGCGCGAGGCGGGGATCGACGGTGTTCTAATCAGCGATCTGCCGCCCGCAGAGGCGGGCCCGTGGCTTCAGGCCGCGGCGGCGCACGACCTCGGCACCGTGCTGCTGGTAGCGCCGGGCAACACCGACCGGCAGATCCGCGATGCCGTCGAGATCACCTCCGGCTTCGTCTACGTGATCTCGCGCCCCGGCACCACCGGGGCGCGCGAGGACATGTACGAGGGGCTGCGTGACCTCGTCGAGCGAGTGAGGAAGCTCTCGAGCGTGCCGGTGGCGGTGGGCTTTGGTCTGAGCAGCGGCGAGCAGGTGGCCGAGGTGCTGGAGATGGCCGACGGGGCCGTGGTAGGCAGCGCGGTGGTAAGCGAGATCGCTGAGGGCGGCGATGAGATGCTCGCGCGCGTCGAGGCGAAGGTGCGGGAACTGCGCGGGGGCTGAGCGCGGTATCCGGTCGCTGAACGTACTGCGCCCGGTGTACGGAGGGCTCGGGTGACGCTCTCCGTGCATCGGGCGCGCTTTCTCTCGTTCCCGCGGAGCAGCGCTGCAGCGGACTGCATGGCAGGTGGAGACGAGCGGAGCGAGAGCACTGTTTGGAAACACCCCCGAGCGCCCGATGCTTCTGGCCGGCAAACCCGAGGGAAGAACCTCCGATACTCGGGCGTCGCTGCTTGACAGCTTCACCATGTCTGAGGCATCCTTCTTACCTGATACAATCAACTTTCGCTCGTTCATTTGAGGTAATCTCAAGCACACACAGGAGGTCGGCCCATGGTAAGGACACTGTCGATGATGTTCGTAGCGCTCATGCTCGCACTCTCGTTTATGGTCATGCTACCCCCGGCTCATGCCGCCGAATACTATGTTTCCCCCGATGGAGACGATGCGGCTGTGGGCAGCCGCGAGAGTCCGTGGCAGACCGTCGCGAAGGCCAACGAGGCCCTCCAGCCCGGTGATACCGCGATCTTCCTGCCGGGTGAGTACGCAGGCACCATCGCGCCTGAGAACGACGGCCTCGAAGGCGCGCCAATAACCTTCCGTTCCGAAGAGCCGAAAGCGGCGCGCCTCGTGCCTGATGAAGGTCCCATCATACACCTCAACGGACATGAGCATGTCAGCATTGAGGACTTCTACGTTGACGGGAGGATGGAGGCTAACTGGGCCGAGGTCCGCGACAGTCGGCATATCACGATCCGCGGCTGCACGATGCGGCGCAATCCGCGCACGATGCTGGTCTTCGGCTCGTCGCAGGTGCGCCTGCTCGACAACCTCTTCAACGCCGACCGCCTGCGCGGAGACATGGTTCATCTGCGCAACTCCAATGAGCTTGTCTTTGAGGGAAACTCCACCACCCGCGTGGGACACTGTCCCCTGAGGATTCACAACTGTTTCAACGTCGCGGTACGGGCGAATGTCTTCCGCGCCGAGTGGGGTCGCAACTACGAGTTCTGGAACAGCGGACGGTTGCTGATCGAGAACAACATCGTCACACGCGCCCGCGACAGCGCCGGATCAGCCGACAGCAGGGCGAAGAACCTCTACGATGACAGCATCTTTCGCAACAATATCGTCTTCGACAACCTCCACACTCCGTTCAACTCCGGCAGTTATATCTGGCGCGGCGTGTCTCCAACGAGCATAGACTGGCGCGGCCCGTTCGTGACCGTGAACTCCCGCTTCTATCACAACACAATTGTCGACAACCTCGGTTACGGCTGGCAACTGAGCGGAATCAACGTCAGCTCAAATGTGTTCAAGAATAACATCTTCTACCGCAACGACTACGCAGGCGCCGGCAACCAGGTGCGTCACCATGCTAACATCAGTGGTGATAACCGCTTCGTCAGGAACCTGATGCGTGGCGCTGAGCCGGGCCAACCCGTGGTGCGGTACGGTGACAACTGGTGGACCGCGGAAGAGGCCAACGAGAACACGCGCACCGTTGGTGAATTCTGGAGCGAGTTCCACGAGAACATTGACGCCGACCCGGCCTTCGTCGATCCCGATAATCGCGACTATCGCCTGAGTCCTGATAGTGCAGCGATCGACGCCGGTGCGCCGCTGGCGCTGGCGATGGGCTCAGGAACCGGCAGCGAGCTTCCCGTCAACGACGGTCGCTGGTTCTACGACGGATTCGATATCGACGGCGAGGAGGGCGACTTCATAGCCATCGGTTCCGGCGACAACATCGCACAGATTCAGCAAGTCGAGCTTCGGTACTATCAACCCGCCATACTTCACCTCGACCGCGAAGTCACGTGGGAGGATGGAATGCCTGTAAGCCTGCCGTGGGGTGGGGAAGCCCCGGATATCGGTGCGGTGCAGCACGGCACCGCCCACCCGACCGCCATGGTTGCGCAGGCCCGGCCGGCCGCGGTAGAACCGGGTGAAGAGATCACGTTCTCTCTCGATACCTTTGGCAGGGAAGTCGTCTCGGTCCTCTGGGACTTCGAGGACGGCAACTTCTCTGAAGAGATGGAGCCTACTCACAGCTTCGAAGAGTGGGGGCACTATGGCGTGACGGTCCGCGCCACCTTTGCCAATGGCCGACGCGGCGTCGCGCCAGTCTTCGTGCATGTTCCTCAGCGCCTGGATCCGCAGGCGCCGATGGTTGAGGTGGATTTCGAGCGGGAGACACAGGGTGACACCTGGGGCTATTACTTCAAGTTCTATCGCGGTCATCAGACCGGCGCATCGCACGTCGAGCGCCCGGATAATGAGGGTATGTGCATGCATATCTTCCACGACCCGGACAAGGCCAATCGAACGGCCGGGCAGATCGCCCCGGGAGCGTGGGACATCGACCGCTACCCCATCGTGCGTTTCGACTACCGAATCCCTGAGGGTGTCCCGGTCGCCATCGAGGTGACACCTTTCTCGGCCCCCGGCGTTCCCGGCAACTTCATCCTCGGCGGCACCGAGAACCGTGCAACCCGAGGTGAGGTGCTTGACGCCTACCCGTTGATCGATGACGGACAGTGGCACACGATCACGATCGATGTGCGCGCTGTGCGCGAGGCACATCCTGAACTACAGCATCTGCGACAGTTCATGTTCTATACCAACTGGCAGGAGGATGAAGGCCAGGAGTTCTGGTTCGATAACTTCTCGATCCTACCCGAGGAGTGAAGCAGGTAAGGGGCTCATCCGCGCCATCATTGGTCCGTCCGTCGGACAGGATCCGTCGGACCAATGATGGTCGGTGAGCGTCGAACGGCTCCTCATACCCGAGGCAATATATTTTGTTAAGGAGAAGGTGATGGACTAATGTCGGGCACAACAGCGGAACTACTGCTGGCCGGGGCAATCATCGCATGTATGGCACTGACAACCCCTTCACTGCACGCCAACGAGTACTTCCTTTCACCAGAAGGCGATGATGCCGACGCAGGTACTCGGAACAATCCATGGCAGAGCATAGAGCACGCCAATGAGACGCTCGAACCCGGTGATACCGCAGTCTTCCTGCCGGGCGAGTACTCCGGTACTATCTCACCACACAGAAACGGTAATGCAGATGCTCCGATTACCTACCGCTCCTCGGAGCCGTGGGCGGCACGGCTCGTGGCCGAGGACGTCTCGCTGCTCATAGACCTGAACGAGCACGAACACGTGGTAATCGAGGGCTTCGAGCTTGACGGACTGCACAGCGGAGGATGGCTCGCCGTAATCGACTGTGAACACATCACCATCCGCGGAAACAGCATGCGCGATGCGCGCCCCTCCCACCATATCGCCAGATCCTCACAGATCCGCCTGATCGACAACGTTTTCGACAAGGGCACAACGCGAGGCGACACCTTTCACGTGCGGGAGTGCTCGCAGGTGCTGGTGGAGGGAAACTCACATACTCGCGTGGGACATAACCCCTTCCGAATAGTCAAGTGCGTCGGCGTGGTGGTCCGCGCGAATGTCTTTCGCTGCGAGTGGGGCCGAAACTACTCGTTCATGTCATCAGGGCAACTGCTGATCGAGAACAACATCATCACTCGTGCCCGCGACGCCGCCTGGTCGGCCGATCCGATCGCGAAGAACCTCTACGAGGACAGCATCTTCCGCCACAACCTCGTCTTCGGTAATCTCGGTCAGCCGCTGAACACCAGCAGTTACATCTGGCGCGGCATAGCACCCACGGACGAATGGTACCGCAGTCCGTTTGTCACGGTGAACTCGCGCTTTTACCACAATACGATCACCGATAATCTCGGCATCGCGTGGTCGCTGGGTGGCGTCAACATCAGTTCGAACGTCTTCCAGAACAACATCTTCTACCGCAACGACTACGCCGGGGCGGGCACGCAGGTGCGTCACCTCGCCAATACCAGCGGGGATAACCGCTTCGTCACTAACCTGATGCGCGGCGCCGAGCCCGGCCAGCCGGTCGTGCGCTACGGCGATAACTGGTGGACTGCGGAGGAGGCCAACGAGAACACGCGCACCGTTGGGGGGTTCTGGAGCGAGTTCCATGAGAATATCGACGCCGACCCTGCCTTTGTCGATGCCGAGAATCGCGACTACCGACTCAGCGCCGCAAGCGAGGCAATCGATGCGGGGACACCCCTCGCTCTCGCGATGGGCGAGGGCACCGGCAGTGAACTTCCCGTTACTGACGGTCGATGGTTCTACGACGGCTTCGGTATCGAGGGCGAAGAGGGCGACCATATCGCCATTGGCTCCGGTGACAACATAGCACAGATCGAGCGCGTCGAGCTTCGCTACTATCAGCCCGCGATCCTTCATCTCGACCGTGAGGTCACCTGGGAGGATGGATGGCCGGTCAGTCTGCCATGGACGGGCGAGGCTCCGGATCTCGGTGCGATCCAGCGCGATGCGGACCATCCCACCGCGATGGCTGCGCGCGTGGAGCCTGCCGAGGTCGAGCCGGGCGACCCGGTGACCTTCTCACTCGACACCTTCGGCAAGGAAGTCGCCTCTGTTACCTGGGACTTCGAAGACGGCACCTATTCTAACGAACTCGAGCCGACACATGCCTACGACAGGCACGGTCACTACGGTGTCACGGTGCGCGCCACCTTTGCCGATGGACAACGCGGTGTCGCCCCCGTCTTCGTGCACGTGCCTCAACGCCTCGATCCGCAGGCACCGATGGTTGAGGTGGACTTTGAAGAGGAAACTCGCGGCGACACCTGGGGGTATTACTTCAAGTTCTACCGTGGCCACCAGACCGGGTATGCACACGTCGACAGGCCGGACGGAGACGGCATGTGTATGCACCTGTTCTACGATGAGGATAAGCGCAACAGCACCGCCGGGCAGATCGCCCCGGGTGCGTGGGACATCGACCGCTATCCGATCGTGCGTTTCGACTATCGTATCCCCGAGGGTGTGCCGGTCGCGATCGAGGTGACCCCCTTTGCCGCCCCCGAGCGGCCCGGCGGCTTCATACTCGGCGGCACCGAGAGTCGGCCGACAAGAGGTGAGGTACTCGACGTTTATCCGCTGATCGATGACGGACAGTGGCACACGATCACCATTGACGTTCGTGACGCGCGCGAAGCTTATCCTGAACTGGAACATCTGCGCCAGTTCATGTTCTACACCGACTGGCGTGAGGATGAGGGCCAGGAGTTCTGGTTCGATAACTTCTCGATTATGCCCGAGGAGTAATCGCTGCGCAGGGATTATCTCTTCCTCAGAGCCTGACGATGGCTTCGCCGACCATCGTCGGGCTCATTGATTCGTGGACCTCGATGGGGCTTCCCGGCAGGAGTACGCGACAGCAACACCGAATCTTGTCGTGCAGAACTCACACGGTTGGAGGGAGGATTCAGATGGATCGATTCACACATGTCATACTCGGCGGCGGCATGGTAGCGGGATACGCTGCGAAGGAGATGGTCAAGCAGGGCGTCTCCGCGGACCAACTCTGCATCATATCCATGGACGAGGATCTGCCCTATTGCCGCCCTCCGCTGTCGAAGCAGTTCGTACGTGGCGAAGAGGATGAGGCGGCGATCTTCATCAATGATGATGGCTTCTACGAGGACAACGACATCGAGTTTGTCCTCAATGCCTGGGTTCGATCCGTAGATCTTGGGGAGCGTGAGCTTTCCAGCAGAAAGCACACAATCGGCTTCGAGAACCTGCTGATCGCCACCGGCGCATGGCCCCGCCAGCTTGATCTACCGGGCGATGATCTTGACGGTGTCCACTATCTGCGCACACTGGTGCATTCGAAGACAATTCGGGCGGATGCCGCAGAGGCAGAGCGAGCCGCGATCGTCGGTGCTGGCTTCATCGGTATGGAACTCGCCTCATCCCTCACTCAACTCGGAGTTGAGTGCACGTTGATCTTCCGCGAGGATCATGTGATGCAGGGACGCTTCACCGAGCGCATGTCGCGATTCTTCGAGCAGTACTATGCCGAACGCGGTGTAAGGCTGATCCCCCGAAGCGAGGTCACCGCGATTGCAGGTGATGAGCGCCCGAACGGTGTGACGCTCTCGGATGGAGAGACGCTCCCGACGGACATGGTCGTGATCGGCGCAGGGGTCAACCCTGAGATCGGCCTCTTCGAAGAAGGTCCGCTGGAGATCGATGACGGCATAATCGCCAATGAGTACCTCGAGACAGACGTCGATGGCGTCTATGCCGCAGGCGATGTCGTTCGCTATCACGACGTGATCTTCGACCGCGCGCGGCGGTTTGAGCACGAGGACAACGCGCGCATGCAGGGCAAGCACGTGGCGCGGGTAATGCTCGGCGAGCGCAAGCCCTTCAAGCATGTGCCGCACTTCTACTCAGACATGTTCGACCTCTCCTGGAACTACTGGGGAGACCGCACGCTGGGCGAGCGTGTAACCTACCGCGGCGAGGTGGAGAGCGGCGAGTTCGTGGCGTGGTGGACCGACGCAGATGACCGGGTGACGGCATGTTTCACGCTGGGCATTCCCTGGAAGCAGGCCGAGTTAACCGCGAAGATCATCCGCACGCGGCGGCAGATCCCGCCGGAAGTGCTCGCCGATACCTCGCAATCCATCGAGGACCTCGTGGAGTGAGATCCACGGTGAAGGTCACAGACCGACGCCAGAGAATGCTCAACCCGAAGCTGATCTGCCGTGCCGGAGGTCCTTCTGATGTCAGACCGCAGACTGTTCCGCTCAGAGCGGAAGGATGGCCGCTTCGTCTCTACTGCTGGCTTCATCCACGCCACGATGAAGTCGCTGGACCCGCCGCTCTCTTTCGATCCGGAGATGCCGACGGAGGATCTCCCACACTGGCGAGAGCAGCTCCGTGAGAAGCTGCGGAAGTTGATGTGCTTCCCGCAGGTGCCCCAACAGCCCGCGCCGCAGATTATTGGGGCGGAGCCGCGTGATGGGTACGAACTGCAGCGCTGGGAGGCTTACCCTGAGCCGCACAGTGTCGTCCCGTTCCTCGTGCTAGTGCCCGAGGACATCCCGCGTCCCGCGCCCGCCGTCCTCTGCTTCCCAGGCTCCACGCGGACCAACCGCGGCCTCGCCGGTGAGTCTGAGCCAGATTCCGAGGACCGTCACTGGCACTCCAACCGCATGGCGTTGCACTACGCGCGGGCGGGCATGGTATCCATCGCGGTGGAGAATCCGTGCATGGGCACACGCGCGAGCGAGATCGGTCCCTCGCGCGCGGAGGTAGCGATGAGTCTCCTCTGGATGGGACGCAGCTACGAGGGCCTGTCGGCCTTCGAGAAGCTGTCGATCCTGCGCTGGGCGAGAGAGCAGTCGTGGATCGACGGGACGCGCATCGCGGTCAGCGGCCACTCCCTCGGGGCAAAGCCCGCGCTGATCCTCGGGGTGCTGGAGCCGGAGATCAGCGCCCTCGTCTGGAGCGACTTCACCTGCAACTTCCGCGAGCGCGCGATCGCGACCAATCTCGTGGCGATCGCCACCCATCAGTACGTGCAGGGACTGATCCGGTGGTTCGACTATCCGGACCTGATGGCTGCCATCGCGCCGCGACCGCTGCTGATCACCGAGGGTGGGCGCACGGTACAGATCGAGCGCATCCGGCGCGCTTGGGAGACACAGGGGGCCGCGGATGCCTTCGAGGTCGTGTATTATCCGAAGTACGCCGATCCGGCGGACCGCCCTCATGACCACGAACCGCTCCCCGAGGGCCTGACCATGGAGGAGTACCTCGCGGACTGGGCGAACGTGGATGTGCCTGAACATTGCTTCAAGCCGGACGTGGCCGTGCCGTGGCTGGCGCAGGTGCTAGATGCCGGACGGTGATCATAGCCACTCCTCAAGGTGCGCGATGAACACGTCACGCGTTCCGCTCGGGCAGGCGTTGAAGACCACGCGGCGAAACTCCGGGTCCCACGCCGGGTGGGGGTCGACCCGAAGGACCTTTGCCTCGCCCTCGTAGTCCGGCCGGGTGCGGATGCGCGCCACCCGCACCTCCTCGCCGCTCTGCAAGTTGAGCAGGCGCAGGGGCGTGGTTCCATCCTCGTTCGCCAGCGAGGCGTGCGCGTACTCGTCGGTGATGACGTGGCGCCCGTCAGGATGCATCGCCGGGTGAACGGTGCCAAGCAGATCGTCGTTGAGGGGCCGCAGATTCGTGCCGTCATGGCGCGCAGAGATGAGACGCATGTTCTCCCCGTCGAGCTTGAGGTTCATCATCACATGCTCGCCATCGGGCATCCAGTTCGGGTGATGTCCGCCTCTGGCCCACACGTCGGCGGGTATCGCGAGATGAAGCTCGCTCCCATCGGGACGCACTGTGACCAACATGGGCCGAGCAGAGCGCCGATCCTCGCCCCCGCGAGGAAGCCAGCGTACGACGAACTGCAGCCGCGTTCCCTGCAGATTCCATTTGACGTGAAAGCCGTAGAGATCGCCGTCGGCAAACTCTTCCTCGTCGAGAAGCTCCTCGTAGACGCGCTCAAGAGACAGCATCAGTTGCGCCTCGCCGGTCATGGTATCCGTGAGAAAGAGCCCGTCATCATCCGGTGCCCCCTCGTTGAGGGGGATCGCTTCATCGGGCGCGATGACCCCGTAGCCGTGCTGGGTGCGTCGGGTGCGACGCAGGCAGGGACTCGCGGCGAACCGACCGTCGGGTGAAACCATGTAGAGCGGTCCACCCAACTCGCGCCGCTCGCCCGTTTCCGGGTTCATCTTTACGCCGAAGGGCTTCCAGCGCTCCACGTCCATGTCGATGAAAAACAGTTCCTCGTCGGTCGCTCCCCACTGCACCTGCGCCCCAAGCTGCGTGTCCCACCCGTGCGTCTCCGCCGCCACCTCACACTCACCGGTCGCGAGGTCGATCAGCACCACCTCAGCGGGCTCGCCCGGCTCGGGCATGCGGTCCTCCGCGGGCATCCCCGTCAGGCCCACGAACCGACCGGACGGACTGATCGGCGAGGTGTCGAAAAAACGGTGGAAGCAGCCGTCCACCTCGGGGGTTATGCACCAGATCGGCGCGGCGGGATCGAACTCGGTGTAACGCGGGAAGTTCCGGTCGAACTCAAGGGCCATGATTATCTCCCGTCAATGCAGGGTTCGATTCGCTTCATCCCTTCCCTGTCCATCCGCTCAATCCCTGCGTCGGGGACTGCTTCTACGTGCCTGCAATGGGGCAGGAGCGTTGAGGACGGTCGAGAATCTCTTGGTAAACCAGTATTACCTGAGGAGCGTTCGCCCATGTCCGGATCCGAGGATAAGCTCAGTGACTACGAGAGCAAGCGCGATTTCACCAGGACGCCCGAGCCTGGCGCAGAGGAGGCCGAGTTCGACTGGGCTGATGAGCGCCCCGTCTTCGTCATCCAGCAGCACGATGCATCGAGTCTGCACTACGACCTGCGCCTGGAGGTTGATGGTGTGTTGAAGTCATGGGCGGTTCCGAAGGGTCCCTCGACTGATCCCAGCGAGAAGAGGCTTGCGGTGCCGACTGAAGACCATCCACTCCAGTACGCGGACTTCGAGGGCAATATCCCCGAGGATGAGTACGGGGGCGGCACGGTCCTCCTCTGGGATCGGGGCAGCTACCGTAATCTCAAGGAGGACGAAGTCGACGACGGTGAGGAAGTCCCGAAGGTCGCCGAGCAGGTCGCGGACGGGCATCTGACCGTCTGGCTGGAGGGTGAGAAGATCTCCGGCGGCTACGCGCTCATTGAGACAGGAAGCGGCGACGACGAGCGCTGGCTGCTCATCAAGATGAAGGACAGCGAGGCGGATGCGCGCCGCAATCCCGTCTCCACCGAGCGGGAGTCGGTGAAGAGCGGGATGACGCTGGAGGAGATCGCCGCACAGAAAGACGACGGCGGTGAGGAAGACGATGGGTAGTGTGCTCGATCGCCTCAGCGACGAGGAACGCGGTAAGGCCGCGGACGCGGAGATGCCGGACTGGGTTGACCCGATGCTGGCAAAGCTCACACACACTCACTTCTCCGACCCTGACTGGATATTCGAGCGCAAACTCGACGGCGTACGTGCCATTGCTTACGTACGTGATGACGGCTCCGTCCGCCTGATGTCGCGAAACCGCAACCTCATGAATGAGCGCTATCCGGAGATTGAGGAGGCGCTTGAGCGGCGGGCACCGGCAGGATGCATCCTCGACGGAGAGATCGTCACTTTCGACGAACACGGCGTCACGAGCTTTCAGAAGCTGCAGGCGCGCATGCATGCATCGAGTCGCCAGGCTGCTCTCAGCAGTGGCGTCGAGGTGTACTGCTACCTGTTCGATTGCATGTACATCGATGGCCACGATCTCAGTCGCGTCGGCCTGCGCGGCCGGAAGAAGGTTCTCCGCGAGGCCGTCGAGTGGGAAGATCCCCTGCGCTTGACAGAGCATCGCAATGAGGACGGTGAGGCATTCCTGCGCGAGGCCTGTGAGAGCAACTGGGAGGGGCTCATCGCGAAGAAGGCGGAGCACAGATACGTTCACGGTCGCTCCAGCGGGTGGCTGAAGTTCAAGTGCGTGCAGCGCCAGGAGTTCGTGATCGGCGGATTCACTGAACCTGAGGGGGAGCGTATCGGCTTTGGCGCGCTGCTCATCGGCTTCTATCGCGACGGGCACCTCGTGTATGCCGGAAAGGTAGGGACCGGCTACGATGATAAGACGCTGAGGACCCTCCACGAAAGACTCTCGGGCATCGAGCGCGATGCGTCCCCGTTCGACGTGGAAGAGGTGCCGGACAGAGATGTGCACTTCGTCGACCCGGAACTGGTCTGCGAGGTCGAGTTCACGGAGTGGACAAGCGGTGAGAGGCTGCGCCATCCGTCGTTCATTGGCCTGCGCACGGATAAGGACCCCGAGGATGTGCGCAGGGAGGCCGAAGAGCAGGTGGTGGAATCGTGAGGATAGGAGATCGGCACGTAGATATCAGCAACCGGGACAAGGTTTTCTTCCCTGATGCGGGACTGACAAAGGGAGACGTGATCGACTACTACGAGCGAATTGCTGACACGATGATCCCGCATATGAGGCGGTATGCGCTCAGCATGGAGCGTTATCCGGATGGTATCGAGGGAGATAGCTTCTATCAGAAGGATGCGCCGGATTACTTCCCCGATTGGATCGCCACGGTCACGGTGCCGAAGGATGATGGAGGAAGCTACGAGGCGCCCATCGTGGATAACCGGGCCGCGCTCGTCTATCTCGCGAATCAGGCTGTGTTGACGCATCATCTCTATCTGTGGCGAGTGGAGGATCTTCAGCATCCCGACCGGATGATCTACGACTGCGATCCGCCGGAGGACACCGAGGACTTCAGCGTTGCTCGGCAGGCCGCCCTCGATCTGCACGGGGTCCTCGAGGACCTCGACCTGATGTCATGGGTGATGACCAGCGGTTCGAAGGGCTACCATGTTATCGTCCCGCTCCAGCGAGGTGCCGAGTTCGACGAGGTGCGACAATTTGCGCACGATGTCGCCCTGGTGCTGGTGCGCCGCGATGAGAACGCTTACACCCTTCAGCAGCGCAAGAAGAAGCGCGGTGACCGCATATTCCTCGATGTACTGCGCAATTCCTCAGGTGCCACGGCGGTGGCGCCTTACGCGATTCGAGCCAGGCCCGGTGCTCCGGTCGCCATGCCGCTGGATTGGGCAGAGGTGGAGAATGGCGTCAATCCACAGGCCTGGAACATCGAGAATGCGTTCGATCGCGTTACGGCAGAGGAGGACCCGTGGGAGGGCATGATGCGCCACGCACGCTCGCTCGCCCCGCGTCACGATGAGCTTAACGCAATCCTCGATGCGG
>PXBW01000075.1 GCA_003566775.1 candidate division WS1 bacterium | reverse complement strand
TCGCCAGCGGAGAGAACTGCGCGATTGTTCAGCAGTCAGATCATCGCGATCCTGGCTGCGATTCTGTTCCCCGTGTTCGCGAGGGCGCGAGAGAGAGCGAGGCAGACGAGTTGTTTGAGCAATCTCAGGCAGATAGGCACGGCGTTCATGATGTACGTGTCGGACTACGACGGTCGCTTCCCTGATACGCTTATGGGACGTGATACCGGTGATTCGGAGCATTACTTCCCCTGGACTGCGGTGTTGATGCCTTACGTGCAGAACAGGCAGGTTTTCGTGTGTCCTTCTGCAGGATGGGGCAGTGACCAGATTCTCTCATGGCGGCGCATTCAGGGAGGTTACGGCGCCGTTCGCCAAGTGCTTGGCTACAACGGGAGTCTGGCGTACAACGCAGCAGACTGGGGAGATGATCCCGACCCCTCGATCCCGGGCCGCGGCGTGTTGCAGGGTGATATGACTGAACCGGCAAACAATATCCTCGCGATCGACGGCAGCAACTACTACCTGGATCGCGGCTTCTGGGAGCGAACGGATAACACAAGTCATCCAACCGCGAGAATCGCTGAGCTTTACAACAACGCATACTATGTGGTGGACAGCCGACACAACAATATGGCCAATGCCGTGTACGCCGATGGTCACGCCAGAGCGCTTCCGCGTGGTCTGCAGAACATCCCTCGGCCGCATGATAATCCCATAGCGGGTGCCGGGCCCTGGCGCTCCTACCATTTCCACTGAGGCCGGCCCTGTAGCATCCGGACAGGCCCGTATCTATGGCCGTCGACGATCTCCCGATCGCCGACGGCTTCTTCTATATGTCGGTGCGATCTATCGAAGGCACAAAAGGCATCCGCCGGCCCCGGGAAGGCCGGCGGACTGATGGTATTATGCTGAGGAGGCGGACAAGGCTTCCTCTGTCAACACAAGTATAGCACATTGCAGGTGATCCGCCCGTCCTCATGCGCTCTGACTTTGCTCATGATTTCATAGCTCTTTTGTGACATCCAATCTTTCGCGCAAATGCCGACAGCACGCGCGGTATTCTACGCCGTGCGCCAGGAGAAACTCTATGAGGTTTGAAGGCACGCGGCATTATGTCATGTACTGAGGCGGGGGAATGCATGCAGGATCGCCTCGCAGACGACCCCGCCATCGTTGTGTTGAGACCGCGAGCCAGGCACAGGCATGTCAGGCAGCGAGTTATGCATCACTCGGTGAGCGATGAAGATTGGCTCCAGGTTGCGCCCCGGTGGGATTACCGCCGCTTCCCAATCCGGATACAGGAGACGCTACCACCCGGCCGTCCGATAGTCGTTGGGAGGTGAACCGGGCCTCTCAGGGTATGAGGAAGAGCCAGATATAGAACCATCCGATCGGGGCTGCGAAGAGCATTCCATCGAAAGTATCCAGCATACCGCCGTGCGGCCCGAGGAGGGTGCCGAAATCGCGGATCTGCAGATCACGCTTGATGACCGATTCGGCGAGGTCGCCGACCTGCGCTGCGGCCGCGAGCACAAGCCCGAGTACGATGCCGTGACCGTAAGGAAGTCCCGCCCAACCAACTCCGACGATGAAGGTCGAGACGACGGCCGCCAGCGCACCGGCGATGGCGCCCTCGACGGTCTTGTTGGGGCTGAGCTTCGGGGTCATTTTGCGTCTCCCGTAGAGCTTGCCTATCCCCCAGGCCGCGGTATCGGAGATCCATACGGCTGCGGCGACGGTCAGCAATGCACCGAGTCGCGCCTTGAACTGCCCCTCACTCTGCCCGGTTACCAGCAGCGGGATGTCGGTCTTACACAGCAGGAACACGAATGTCATCGGCAGCGCAATGTAAACCACACCGAGGGTGGTGAGCGCGGCGTCCCGCACACGGCCCTCCTGGCCGGTGCGGGCAAACTGCGCCGCCAGTGGTCCCGCCATCGCCACGAAGAGCGCAAGTACCATTAGCTCGCCCCGCAACTCGGGTACGGTGAACTCACCTG
The DNA here is from genome assembly GCA_003566775.1 of candidate division WS1 bacterium. Lineage (GTDB taxonomy): Bacteria > Armatimonadota > Zipacnadia > Zipacnadales > UBA5352 > UBA5352. Next base: position 10,391 of record PXBW01000075.1, on the reverse strand, counting down.
CGGCGAGAAGAAAGAGCGCTGCGAGGTAACCTACCGCGGCTTCAGGACGTGTCTGCTTGACGATCAGAGCGGAGTAGAACTCTCCCATGCCCATCAGAGTGATGAGTGCGATAACGAGGAAAAGCCACCATCCACCGAAGTAGGCGGCGGCGAGCAGGATGGGAACCTCGATGAGGACGATCAGGTAGAACCACGGCGACATGGCAGATTCTCCCGGCACGAGGAGGTGATAGGACGGAGGAGAGTTCCTCACAGGCCCCTGATCTTCCTTCTTTCGAGCCTGTCACGGACGGAAGTGCATCGTGTTCGGCGCGGTATGATGCCCACATCCGAATGTGGCCTGTGAGGATCTCACTTCACTGTCTCACTATCCGGAGAAAGCTCCGCGAGGCCGACGGAGGTGGCGGGCGGAATCGGCCGTTCTCAGCCTGCCGCACTCCTACGTCCAGTCGATCCGGTGGTACTCCCACGGGCAGAAGGGCAGTGCAGCGGCAAGGCGTTCGCGATCACCAGGACATTCGCCCTTGATTGTGAGCAGATCGGAAGCGACTGCCGCTTCCACGTCGATCCTGCGCATAAGCATCCGGTAGATCAGGAGTTCCTTGCCCTCTACGGTTATCTCGCGCCTTGCCTCCGGGCCCTCCCAGACAACCGCATCGAGTTCGGGTGACCAGACGCTGAGTCTGAGGTCCGCGATTGCAGCGGAGTCAGCACATACCTTCTCGAAGAGGCGTGCCGGAGCGATCGGTTGCCCCATCATCATTGTATGACGCAGGTTCTCCTCGAAGCCCATCTCGCGCATCAGCATTCGCCACGGGCTGTCTATTCCTGCGATGGTGGTGACCGGACAATCTCGCTCGTTGCCCTGCCGGCACACGCCGCGCAGAACCTCACGTATGGCGTCATCACCGGTTCCGGCGATCTCAAGGATGGAGACCTTATCATCGGAGCGCGCCCCGGTTCGTACCGACGCGATACAGTACGCCTGAAGCTCGCCCTCCTCGGGGTAGCGCACGAAGATGATGTCCTGGGGGATAACGGTGAAGATCATGTCGTTGAGCGCCATCTCCCAGTAACCGATCTCGCGCGGGCGGAAGCCTCCGTATTCACCGAAGGCCGCGTTGAACACGCGCAACATCTCCTTCTGCTCGGCGAGGCATGCGTCGAGGTCGCCGACGGCGACAGCGGCCGGTTCAACCTCTCCCGGAGGCCGCTGGAGCGTGCGCATGTATATGAGGTCGCGATGCCCCGACCGCTCGTAGAAGCGGTAGCCCGCGGTGCGCTCGCCGCCACGATAGACCATCAACGCCTCAGCGCGATCTGCGAGAAACTCGCGCGCTGCTTCGATCATCTCCGTGCCCACCCCGCGGGAGCGGAAATCCGCGCGGGTACCGACCGCATGCTCAAATGCGGTGTTGATGACCCTGCCGGGCGCAACCTGGAAGCGCCGTTGATCAAGCGGGATTGCTCCCACGATAATGTCATCGAGAAAGGCCAGCGAGGCGGTGTTCTCGGGGAAGCGCAGCCAGTCCTGCTCACTGATAGACGGAAAGATGGCGTTGCGGATCGAGAGCATCTCACCGATCTCGTCAGGCCAGCGCATTTCGCGACAGATGAGGTCCTGCATATTCCGGCATCCTTCCCGTGTGCGATGCTTCGCGATCCGACACTTACTTCAGGCTGACGTCGGGTAGATGGGGGCGGGGCCGTGCCTGCCCCGCCCCCTGAGAGAGGGGAGTTCGCCCTCACTCTATCGAGTCTGCGGCAAGCAGCGCGAGGTAGTCAAGGTTCATCCCGTTGCCGCACAGATTGGTCATGGTTACCCGGTACTGCCCGGCACGTAGATTCATCACCAGTGGATCGCCTTGCTCGTCAAGCAGCGCTCGATGCTGCCAATCATCGGTCGTGGAGGCGAAGCCTCCGGTTTCTGCGAAGTCCTGATCGACAGCAGAGACCCCCTCGATCTCGATACGCCGTTGCACGTCCGAGACCGCGCAGTACCGCAGTACCAGCAGGTAGTCGCCATCATCCGGAGCTTCGACCATCCAGGTGAGGCGGTGACCGGGGTCATCCCAGTGCGAGATGCTGGTGTCCACGTCGCCGACCTTGTCGTCGCGAATATGCACCTCGCCGCCGGCCTCTGCGACAAAGTCGACCGCCTGTACGATGGGGACATCGCGCAGCGGCTCGGTGACGATGCCCACATGCATCCGGGCTTCTACGTCCAGCCCGCCGCCGAGGAAGCGTCCTCTCAGCGGCAGCGCACCCGCGTACGCCGCGAAGCCTTTCAGCGGCTCCGCGCGGAGACGAAAGGGCGCCTCACCCAACCTTCCCGGGTCGGCGGAGAGACGCAGTGTCTCAGGCTCCACAGTGAGTGTCCGGGGCGATTCGAGCCGCAAGAGACCGCTGACCGGTCCGTTGTGCGGAGCGCGCAATAGCGCCGTGCCATCCGCCCACTCACCCACCTGCAGCGGCGCGTCGGGGACGCGAAACTCCATCTCACCGTGCAGCGGCTCGGCGGGGAAGTCGCTGATGCCGAGTTCTGCGAGATCGTGCATCGTGCTGGGCATGAAGCAGGTTCCCTGGGTGAAGCTCTTGCCGAAGCTACTCACGCCCGCCCGATTAAAGTACAGGTCAGCCACGTTTTCGATCATCTCCAGGTGGCGCTGCTCCGGGTCGATGAGCACCTCGTATATCACACCGGGCCCCAGCAGGCTGAGGCGCCCGACGCTTCCGCGGTCCAGCCGGTCAAGGCAGCTTGAGTAGATGAAGCCCGGGCTGTCTTCTCCATGCACGTAGGCCTCCCGGAAGAGGAACGCGACGTTGTCGTGCAGGGTCTGCCGCACATCCTCGCGTGGCTCGACGAGATCGTACATCTTGAGCCCGCGCAGCAGCACTCCGGTCATGAAGGGTTTCGAACCCCAGCAGCGGGGGGCATGGTGGCACTCGTTGGGGTCGATCCAGTGGCCCCAGAGGCCGCGCTCGGGATGCTGACTCCAGACCACGATGTCCGCCATCAGCTGGGCCCCGTTGAGATAGTAAGGGTTGGCCTCGAAGTCGTAGCCGCCCATCAACGCCACCATCGGCCAGCCGACGCTGCGTTCGGCGCCGTAGCGGAAGTCGGTGGTGTAATGGGCCAGCATGTCGTTGATCTTCCGCCCGGTCTCGAGCAGGCGTTCCTCGCCGGTCAGAGCGTAAACCGCCATGATGCCCTGTGACCAGATATGTCCGCCGCGGTTTCCGGAGTGAACGTTAAAGCCGCCCATGTCCTTCCACTCGCGGGGGAAGTACATCGCGGTATGCCCGATGCAGTGTGTGTACTGGAATCCCACGCGGTCGGGGTTGCTATTGTGATGTATCGTGTCGATGTCTGCGCTGTGCGCCGCAGAGATGACGGCCTGATCGAACATGTCGAGATTTCCGGTGCGCAGGTAGTTGACCGCCAGGGACCACGCGGTGTCGTACTCGTTGTTGCCCCAGTTCCAGGTGCGCTCTCCGAACCAGTCGCCCCAGTTCATGAAGCCGTACTCCCGCTCGGTCTCCCTGCGCTCAACGAAGCCCTGAAAGGCGTTGTCCAGGTTGCGTTCGTATCGCTCGAAGCGATCCGGATGGCGGGGAAGGATCGTGTCGAGCACGCCAACGTCACAGTAGTACTCCGGCGTGCAGGCAGCGAAAAGCGGGGTGCCCCACCAGTCTGCGGCGTCATAACGCGCGGGAGTACCCGACCCGATCTGTGGTTCGAAGTCCACCGCGAAATCGGTGCTGACTCTGACTCCGGTGCGGATCTTGTAGCGGCCCTCATCTGCCCAGAAGTACCATTGGGTGAGCGCGTCCTCATCCGCGTCGGCGTAGATGTCCGAAGGCAACTCAGGCATAAGCTCCAGCGTTACGCCGTCGTCATCTGTGCTGAAGCCCTTCGGGTAAGTCTGCCAGAAGTCGCGCACAGCGATTGCCAGCGCACTCTCCTCGCCCGCCGCGAGCATCCAGCCGTCCGCGCGATGTCCCTCGTGATCGCCGAGAGTGAAGCGGAAGTCATCATCCTGCAGCAGCCTGCCGTCGGCCGCCATGGCGAGGGCCTCACCGTCGCCACCGACGCTCAGTTGTGCCCCGGCAATTTCGGCGGGAACCGTCAGTCGCAGGCTCTCTATCAGGTTCATCTCCGGCTCAAGCGCGTCGTTCTCCAGCGTGAAGACCGTGCGCACCGCCGGGCTTCCGGCGTAGAAGTGCAGTCGGCACAGATAGCGCATGTAGGCGTCGCCATCGCCGTTCACAAGCCGTCCCTGCACGCGCAGCGTGGCTCGCTGCGGCCCGCTCTGCTCAACCACGATCTCCTCCGGAGCCTCCAGCGCGGAGGAGAACAGGACGCCGTCCTCGTCGGTAAGCTCGAATCCACCCGCTCCCTCGGCAGGTTGCGGCGCCTGCCGCCCGTTGATCGTCACGTCAGCGAAGGGCGCGAAGCCGCCGTCACCGAGTCGCCAGGTCAGCGGGCCGGTGTTCACCTCGACCGGCGTCCGCACGACGCCCAATGCAATGTGAGGCGCGATCTCCTCCGCCTGTACGCTAACGGTCTGCTGTGGTTCAGCGTCCGGCGTGGCATTGACCTCCAGAGTGTACTGTGCGGCACCGCCTGCTGTCGTGTCCGCGGCGAAGTCGAGCAGCAGCCAGCGGACCGAGAGACCACCGGGCCACCAGGAAGTCGCCTGCGTTTGCACCGGAACCTCGTTCCCGTTCGCGTCCAGCAGCCGCACCGCGGATGGATCCGCGAGGACGCCCTCAGGAATCGGCACCCCTGATCGTACGGGCCAGGACGTGCGCGGCGCATCGGTCGGCTCAGCCACGCTCAGTGCGATGCTCAGCGGCTCGCCGCTCACCTGGGCGGCCAAATCGTGTGCCGCAAGATGTGCCGCGCGGTCACGATGTACCGTGTAGGTTGTGCTTACCTGCTGGGCCTCGAAGTCCTCGTGCTCCGCCTCTTCGCAGAGTATCTCAAGCTCCCAGGTGTCTCCCTCGACCTCAGGCGGCAGCATTATGTAGTGACTGTTGACCAGTCCACGCCCCTCAAGATCTCCGCTCTGTCCGGCTGCGGTCTCGTAGCTGACCATGGCTTCAGTGGGTCGGTTGGTGGTCCATGCCACCATGATGCGCCCGGGTGTCTCGCCCGGCTCATCGGGCAGGTGCCACGCGGTCAGGTTCTCGATGCTAAGCTCGGGTACCGTCGGTGGCGTGGTGCTGAGGTGGACGCTGTGGAATATCACCGAGGAACTGTGTTCGGCGCTGCGCACCTCGATCGGTGTGCCTCGCTCCAGCGCCACGGGCTGTTCACTGTAGTAGATCACATCACCGGAGCGCCCGTGTCCGACCACGGTCCCGATCTTCTCGCCGTCAACCAGCACATCAAGCCCTGAGACTCCGAAGGGCGTGTCGGTAAGCTCTTCTTCATCACGAGCTTCGAGGGTGCGTCTCTGCTGCTGCAGGCGCTGCACATTCCCGGTGATGACCAGTCCGACGTGCCGATTCCCCTCCACCGGCGAGCGCCAGCGAACCCACTCATCGTCGCGTCCGACACCGTCGAAGTCATCGTTCATCACCGCGAGGAACCCGTTTATCTCCGCATCTTCGGGGCGCAGGCGGATCGTCCCCTCCGCGTTCCAGATGCTGTAAGAAAGCTCGGCGAAGTTGGGCATGGTAATGTGCCGGAAGCCGGCTGCATCCGGCATCGGCAGTTGTGGAAGCTCTCGATCCTCAGAGAGCGGTATGTTGACTCGTACCCACGAGCAGGATGCCGACGCCACGACTTCTCCGTCCTCGCGCCTTTCACCCAGCATCCTCATACGGAAGTCCGTCTCACCGTTGCGCAGGTTCGGGTTGAGGTCGTCGGCCACATAGACCGTGTTCCCGATGATCACGCCGCGAACCGGATAATGATCGCGGGCGCGCACATCGTGATTGAAGAAGCGCGGATCGTTGCGCCCACGTGAGAAGCTGTACATCATGTCGGTGCCTGCAATGTGCTCCGATCCCTCGCGTCCGGTGGTCGGATCATCGTCAATATCTGCGTAGATATGCAGGACCGTTTCCTCACGGGGGTACTCGTCGCCCGCAATCTCGAGCATGAAGACATAACGGTTCTCCGCCACGTGGCCGACGAAAAAGCGTTCGGGCGTCGGCTGCCCATCTCCGCGGACACTCACATCGATCTCTATCTCATGCATATAGTCCTCGAAGTCGGGATGCACACCGAGGTACTCCACCAGTTCATCGTGGGTCATCTCCTCCTCCTGCGCCAGCAGCATCATAGGGGAGACCATGAGAAGCAGGACGGCCAGGGTCAGGACCACTGTGTTCTTCACGGCTAATCACCTTCCACGTAGTTCATTGCGCCCGGCTACGGGATGCTTTCATCCCGGATCCATACGCGTGGTCGAGTATCGTCTGTGCTTCAACGACAGGCCGTACTTTCCTCGCGCCCGTGTTCAGAGCCATGCTCGCGCACCTCGTGTGCCCGAGGGTCTGCGAACGTCGGCAGACGGAGCCAGCGCACTGAACCGCACTTCTGGCTCTCTACTTACTCAGAGTTCTCCGGTTCGAGCGAACTGCCGCCCAGTTCGATCAGGCGGCTCTTCACCGCCTGCTGTCGCGCCCGGATGTCCTCCATGATCTTCTCCGGTGTGATCGCCCCGTCGATCAGCATCTGACAGCCGTCGAGCAGCACCTCCGCGACGGATCGCTCCATCAGCGTGTCCGCCCAGGGGAAGATCGTCGGCGCCGCCTCAACCTGCTCGGCGTAGCGGAGCAGGTGCTCATCGGCGTTGTCCTCGGTGACCGCACCGCTGACCAGCACAAGCTCCCGGCATCGATCGACGAAGTGTTGTGCCGATTCGACGGAGTTCAGATGCTGCAGAAAGGCAATCGCGTGCTCGGGATGCGCGGTCTTCGACGAGATGACGTAGCCGTCCGCACCGCCGTGAAGCGCATCCTGAGTGCCGTCGCCGTCGGGGACCTGTGGGAAGTTGAACCAGTCCCATGCGTCGTGGAACTCGGGTGGCGCTTCGCCACCCTCACGCAGCATGTTGAGGTCCCAGGTGCCGGTGTAGTACATCGCCGCGCGCTCCGCGTAGAAGAGCGCGAGCGCGTTCTCTCGGGTGGTCCCGTTCGGTGCGCGATTGAACACATCGCGCTCAACCAGGTCGCGGAACATCTGCAGCCCGCGCACGTAGCCGGGATGATCGTAACGTCCCGGGCCGAGCGGATCGAAGTCCTCTATGAGCTGATCCTCGCCAATCATGCGCTGCCACAGAGCGGATACGTAGTGATGGGCCGGCCACTTGACCGAATTGCCGAGGGCGATCGGGATGATGTCATCGGCTTCCTTGAGCTGCGGAATTGTCTCGTTGACAAAATCCTCCCACGTGGCATCATGGGGGACATCAACGCCGTGACGCTCGAACATTCGTGTATTATAGAAGAAGAAGGTGCACTGCCGCAGAAAGGGAATGCCGTAGGTTTCGTCGCCGAAGGTGTACCATCTCAGCGCATCTCCCATGATGCGGTCGCGCCACTCGCCGTCGTCGGCGTCCAGCGCGTCGGTGATCGGGAGGACGTTATCGCCGCGGACGAAGTTATGCAACCACTCGCCGCTCCAGACGAAGAAGATGTCGGGTGCATCGCCGGAGCCGATGGCGACGCGAATGCGAGTCTTATAGGTGTCCGGTTCGATCGGTGTCACGGCCACTCTGACGCCGGGGTTCTGATCCTCGAACTGTTGCACTATGTCGTCGAGGGCGGACCTGCGCGGTTCGGTGGTCCAGATCGTCCACATCTTCAGTGTGACGTCCTCAGTGACCTCGGCCTCAAGCTCGGGTTCGGGCGGCTCCTCGGGTAGCGGCGGACAGCCTGTGACGAAGCCGAGGCAGATGATGAGCGCACAGATACCGACAGTAGTATAACGGTACATGGCTTCACGGCTCCTTGGACGGCAGTCGCCTCTCGCGCGTATGCTCATTTCCACGCGGGTGTACTGCACTCCTTCATATGGGGTGATTATTTCGCCGGCTATTCGAGGCATCGGGAATCGTTGAAGACGCAGCGGGCGGCGAGACCCGCCGGGATCGAGGCAGGGTTTCTCGCTTCCTGTGTGGAACAAACGCCGAGGCCATCGCGTCATACCAACATCGTCAGATTCCAGCTTTCGCCGATATTGGGCCTCCCCGGGGGTAGGCTGATTGATGCAAAGTCGATATGTTCTGCTGATGGCGATCATGGTGGCGCTGCTCTGTGTGCCTCCCGCGCACGGTGATTTCTTCACCGGCGTCGGGCGCATGTTTGAGGACTGGGGTCTCTTTCAGGGGATGCGTATCACTGGGCAGAATACGTTCACCCTCCAGCAGCACTCGCTTGAAGGCTCCAAGTCCGCTTTCGAGGGGCAGCGATGGGACACCGGCTCACTTGTGCAGCGCAGCAGCCTGCATATCGAGGGGCCCATCTGGCGCAACCTCGGGCTTCAGGCTGACATCTCCGCGAGTGGCTGGGGCAGGAACTACCAGCGCTGGGTGCTCGGCTGGACAACCGACGAGACAGCGATCTACTACGGTGACCTGAATGTCCGGCTATCCGGCAACGAGTTCGCAGCATTCAACAAGACCATGCAGGGCTGGCAGATAGACCAGCGCATCCCCGGTGGCGGCCTGCTCCGGGGCTTCTACTCGCAGGAGAAGGGTCTTACCCGGCGTCAGACCATCAGCGGCAACAACACCTCCGGGCCGTTCTTCCTGAGGTACACCCCGATCATCGAGGGCAGCGAGGTAGTGAAGGTCGATGAACAGGTAATGCGCTTCGGGGAGGACTATCGTCTCGATTATGAGACCGGTCAGTTGCGCTTCGAGCCGGTGGACGGGCCTCCTCGTATCATCCCCAGCACCTCGGTGATATCGGTAAGCTATCAGTCTTACGGATGGGAGAGCAGTCCCGGGGAGATCTACGGAGCGCGCGCCGAGATGCCGCTGCTCGATGACCGGATGATGGTAGGTGTGACCGCACTGAGGCAAAGTAGGCGGGATCCCGGAATCGCCGGTGACACTGCCGGCTATCAGGAGGATATCTTCCAGGCTTCCGGCACCACCGGCCCCTTCGATGTGAACTTCCGTCCGATCCTGCCGAACGGCTCGCGCGTGGTGTACGAGGGCGAGGAGCAGACAATCGATCAGACGGTGATCGTCCTGGTCGATAACACCGAGCAGAAGCAGGGCGTTGACTACGATGTCTATCACGATATCGGTCGGATCATCTTCCGACGGTCGGTGCCCCCGACTGCGCTTGTGAGGATCAAGTACTACTACGATCTCGGCCAACCCACCGGGGGAGGGGACTCCGACGTACTCGGACTCGACCTCGGCTATCGCATCAACGACAATCTGATGCTTAGAGCCGATCTCGCTCAGAGCAGCAATCCGCTGGCGGGTGGTTCCGGCCGGGCGCTACGCGGCAGCCTCGCTTACTCGATTCCGAATCTAACCGCAACGCTCGAGATGCGGGATATCCAGCCCGAGTTCAGCTTCATCGACACGGTCGGCTTCCAGCGCAGGGAGCGCGGACTGAACTTCGCGGCTCAGTGGCAGATCAACGAGCACATCTCTCTCTATGAGCGTTTCTCCGACCTTCGCAGCGACAGTGGGCTCTCCTTCGGGTACTCGGGTTACTCGGGGTATTCCGGCGGACAGGTCTCTCCGTTTGAGGTGGAGACCGCGCAGATGCCGGAACCGTCGACCGGCCTCGAAGTCCATACGCGTCGCAACGATCTCGGCGTGGATGTGCGGTATCCGGGGTGGCCTGTTGTCAGCCTCAGCCATCAGTTGATGGAGAATACCCGCGGGGCTTCCGGCACCAGTCAGCAGGAGAACAGCGCGCTTTCAATGCGCTATGCGCCGGATAACGCGCCCTACAGCGTGAACTTCAACCTGTCCAACACCAGTCAGGACTACCGCGGAAATGATGATGACAACTCATCGAACGGCTCGCGCGGTTCATCCACAGATCAGATGCAGGTGTCGGCAACGTACAATCCGATGTCTTCGCTTACGCTGGCGGGACACTTCGGTACCAACAGATCGCTCTCGGCCACCTCGGACGACCGGTCCGAGAGCACGGTCAGTCAGCTTTCGGCCCGGTGGACGCCCTCCACCCGACTGAGCGTCAACCTCGACCACCGCCGTACCGCCTCGGACGGCCACGTCAGCAGCGGCTTCCATGGAGGATATGGTGGCTTCAGTGGCGGGGGCATGATGCCGTACCAGATCCCGGGCATCCCCGGTGGCGGCGGGGTGATCGACGACCCCGTTGATGATACAGTTGAGCGACGAGGTTACGAGGATGCCAACACTCGGGTCGATGTTGCG
>PXBW01000034.1 GCA_003566775.1 candidate division WS1 bacterium | reverse complement strand
GGCTAGAGGCTGCGGTGGTGGCCGCCGTAGAGGCTGGGAAGATTCCCACCGGGCAGTATGGGGCGGTGATGGTAGATGAGGGCCACGACTTTGCCCCAGAGTGGTTGAAGCTGGTCGCCCAGATGGTGAACCCCTCCACCGATTCCCTGCTGGTGCTCTACGACGATGCCCAAAACCTCTATGGCCAGCGAGCAAACCGTGAATTCAGCTTCAAGAGCGTCGGTATCAAGGCCCAAGGCAGAACCACGATCCTCAAGCTCAACTATCGCAACACCGCCCAGGTGCTAATGCTGGCCTACGAGTTTGCTAAAGAGGTCATGCTGCCCACCAGTCCTGATGAGGACATGCCGCCGCTGGTGCAGCCCAATAGCGCCGGGCGCGAGGGGCCAACACCGGAGCTGGTGAAGTGCCGGAGCTATAAGGAAGAGGTGGATAACATCATCCAGAGAGCCCAGCAGCTGCAAGAGCGGGGCATTCCTTGGAATGAGATGGCAATTATCTACCGCGACAAGTGGATGGGGGAGAAGGCATTCCAGCAGCTCCAGCAGGCCGGGTTGCCCGTGGACTGGCTCAACCAGAGCAGCAGCAGCCGTAACTTTGACCATTCCACCCAAAGCATCAAGCTGATGACGATGCACGCGAGCAAGGGGCTAGAGTTCCCGGTGGTGTTTATCCCTGGGGTGGGCTACTTGCCGAACCGTTATAACACTGCGGCTGAAGAGGCCCGGTTGCTCTATGTGGCTATGACCAGGGCGATGGAGCAGTTATGGTTGACGTGCGATCGCAATTCGGCCTTTGTGGAGCGGCTGGAAGGGGCGTTGGAGAAGGTGGGGTGAAGCCTGATTAGGGAACTCCTCCTAAGCGGTTCCCGGACGCATGAGGTACACCTCTACTAACAGAAGTCTCGTAGCTTATAGGTTTGGAGCACTGCTCTATCCTCATTCGAGGAAGAACCGCTATAAGTAAAGCCAAAATGGCAGTGCTCAGAGCCTTCTTTGTCTCGTCATCACTTGGGTCACTCTGCACTGTCTTGTAGCTGACTAGAATGAGATAGAACAAATAAAATAGTACAAGTCTCCTTACTTTGTGCTGAACAGGAGCGCTCGCCCCATGCCATAACAAGACAGCATTATCATTGAACCGGACAATCTTCTAGGCCCTAGCCCAGTCGCAGCGCTCGTCCTCTGATTTATCCTAGAACAAGCAGACTACCGTGCTGATATCGATAAAGCCTCATGTTGGCGAACTCATATTCCATATATCCATGAGCAAAATCATCTTAAGGATATCATTGAGAGGCAAAGGCATGATGATGCCCTCGGTATTATTAAATCAAAGAAGAACCGTTATGAATAGTTGCTAACCATGCACATTATTGTGTCACTTCCATGAAGTGAGAAATTTCGTATATATCAGGACAGTTATTAAACTCATTATTTCGGCTCACAAAATGTCGCAATCAATTAGTGCTCGCATTCAAGAAGTTATTAGCTTACGTACTCAACAATTACCACGCATACAAGACAAAATCCATAAGGCTGAAGAAATTAGGGATGGTTTAAATGTTCTAGATAGAGCATTAAGAAAATTAGAAGAGCATCCCCATGTCATAGAGCAGTTGAAAGAACACATTCACGAGTTTAAGAAACTATCCTTGCAAGCTGGCATTGTCAAGTCTTTACAAGAGTTAGAGGTTGCGCAAAATCGCTTGCAAAGAAAAACCATCAATATTGGGGTGAGTGGACAGGCCCGTGTTGGGAAAAGTACGCTACTGCAAACAATCTCAGGCTTGACAGATAATCAAATTCCAACAGGTGATGGATTACCTGTTACGGCTGTTCGCAGTCAGCTTCGCCACTCAACAGTCCATCAACGGGCAACGCTGACTATGCATACTTTCGATACGTTTCGCGAGCAAATCTTAGTTCCCTACCACAAGGCTATCCAGTTAACCTCAACTCCATATACTTTGGAGGAATTTCGGAATTTCAATTACCACCAACCTTCGCGAATTGCTGACGCCTCTTCAGAATTAACAACTAGTCAAATTGGACTGCTCAGTCGTTTGAGAGCTATGCAAGCCTCCTTACCATCTTATGAAAAGGAGCTTCAAGGTGGCACCAAGGTTGTCTCTCTAGAAGGATTACGTTCTTGGGTTGCCTACCCAACTCAGGAGGAAGAAGAGAAGAATATCGGCTGTTTACGCTTATATTTAGCTGTTCAAAATGCTTTGATTGAGTGCAACTTCCCTGAAAATGAGGTTTCAGATTTAAATATTATCGATTTGCCAGGACTGGGAGAACTGGATGCCGAGGCAGAAGAACGCCATGTTGGCGGATTAAAGAATGAGGTTGACATGGTTCTCCTCATTAAGCGTCCGTCAGGAGAAAGTGCGTTTTGGAAGCTGGAAGATTCTAAAGCCGCTAACCTCCTTGATAAAGCTCGTGGTGCGATTTCTCGAAGAGGTGATTTTATCGCCATTGTAAATAATGACAATAATTCCAATCTATCTCTTTCTAAGGCGCTTTTAACTGATATTCGTAATAAAGTCAATGAGGGAATAGATGGGCAGCACTATCAGGTAATTACATGTAATGCCAAGGATGGTGACAATGTTCGTGAAAATCTCTTGACACCGTGCTTGGAGCATCTTGCTAATCGGTTAAAACATATGGACGGAGAGGTGATTGATGCAGCCTGTCAAGCGTTGACAACTGCAATTGAAGGCATCCAAGCTGAGATTAGCGATCTTCAACAGGCGATCAGACAGTATGCGCCTCCGGTGGCTG
>PXBW01000028.1 GCA_003566775.1 candidate division WS1 bacterium | reverse complement strand
CTATTCAATACGTCGGGCTTCCTGACGTTCGGAGATATTTCAGAAGTAAAAGAGCTTGACGGCATTATTTCAAGCGAGTCTACCGTTGCAGGGACTCTTACCTCTTTTGGGGACATAAATCTTACAGGAAATATTTCATCAGCTTCTACTGTAACAGGAGCGTTGACAAAAGAAGTAGGGCTGGCAGGAAACGTAATTTCGGCTTCTGCTGTTGTAGGAACTTTAACCACAATATGTAATTTATCTGGAAACATAAGTTCAGCATCAATAATAGTTGGAGATTTGACAGTTGTTGGCAGGGCAGACCTTGCAGGGCAGGTTGAATCTGTATCGAGTGTTACAGGTGTTCTTGAAGTAGGGAAAAACCTTGATGGGCAGATAGCATCGTTATCAGGCGTAACAGGGGTTCTTTCCTTAGAAAAATATCTTGACGGAGCTGTCGCTTCCGAGTCTGCTGTTGTTGGTGATTTGACAGTTGAGGTGGCAGGGGTTGTCACCCTTGATGGAAGCATAGACTCAGCTTCAAGCGTAACTGGCGATTTAAGCCTTGAAAAGTTTTTATCAGGAACGATAGGCTCTGAATCTTCAGTACAGGGGATACTTGATAAAACTGTCGTTATTGACGGAAAGATAGAAAGTGCTTCAGGGGTTGAGGGACAGCTTGAAATTGAGAAGCTGTTAAAAGGAGCAATCGCTTCTGAAAGCTCGGTAGCCGTTAGAGTTCATCAAGACCATTTGCTGAAAGGGATTATCGCCTCTAATTCATTGATAGTTTATATACAAGCTTATGAGGAGATAAGAAGCTTCAGCTTGCCGATAAACAGAGAAATGAATCTGACTTTAAAAATAAGGTAGGTGATTATGACAGATACAAGATTAACCGATACAGGAACAATTATAAGAATAGATGTGGGAGCAAACATCTCTGACGCAACCGAAGTCTTTACTATTTTCAGAAAGCCATCGGGAGAGTCTGAATCGAAAACTGCAATCCTTGAGGCAGACAACAGAACCATCCGATATGTTATCCCTGAAGACTTTTTTAACGAAAGGGGAATATGGTACTTGCAGGGCTTTGTAAAAACTCCAACAGGGCAATGGCACACAAGGATGGGCAAGTTTATTGTCGAGTCGATACTGGAGGCGTAGATGGTTGAGAAGAGACTCGAGGCAATTGAGAAAAGACTGGGAGAGCTTGAAAAAATAACAAGAGATACTTTCGCAAAAGTTAACAACGGGTTTGGAAAAGAGATTGAAACTATAGAAAAAAAGTCAGTCGATATTGAAAGCCGAATGCGAAAAATAGAGGCGATAGAAGTCGCTTGCCTTGCGAAACAGGAAGTTGAAAAAACCGAACGCAGGAATTACGAAAAGAAGATGATGATATATTTAACCTTGATTGCAGTTATTGCCTCATTCCCCATGTGGAGCCAGCTATGGTGAAGCCTGTTGAGGGAAGAGTGACAGCAGGTTTTAGTCAGGCGAGACCGTTGAGGGCTGTTGTAAAAACTCACCCTCATGGTGCTATAGATATCGGAGCTCCTGTTGGCACTCCGATAGTCGCACCAGAGAATGGGAGTCTATATTATTTTAAAGCCGTGAGGGGAGAAGAGAATGTGCGATGGCACGAGGTTCGCTGGCTTAATGGGGTGTTTGAATTTCAGAATTATTTTTATGATATGTTCGGGAGCGTGATAATATTGGTTGGTTCTAAAAGTGGGCTATGGCATGTCTTTACTCATAGTTATTGGAATCAACTTTACAACAATGGTGTTGTCCCGAAGGAAAACATGGTATATCAGGAACAGAGGGAAGATGCACGCTTCCCGATTTTTTGTTATCATAATTTGGAGAGCCCTGTTAAAGTATATCGGGGTGTACAAATTGGGGCAGTCGGCAATGCAGGATATTCTACGGGGGCTCATGTTCACATAGAGGTTCACAACGGAAGATATCAAAGACATAAGGACAGGTTAAATCCTGAAGAGGTTTATGGATACTAAAAAATGGTATGAGTTTAAAAAGGGGCAGACATCTGCTATGAGAGTTATTGCAATGTTATGTGCTGTAACAGGATGTATTGCCGTTTTGTCTGGGGTTGTGGCTATGTTTTTGTCGATACCAGAAAGTATCGGAATTGCAGGAGTCGGGGCAGGGATGGCAGGGTTAGGAGAAATTGCAAAGGCATGGCAGAGTAAGGGGGAAAGATGAAATGGAAAGGAAAATATTTATTTTTATTATTGGCGTTTTGTTTTGTGTCTGCGTTGTCCTCGGGGGAATATTATACTTTGTCCAAGGGACAGATGGAGAATTTGAAGTCGCTTATCGAGATGCTCAAAGTAGAGTCGGAAGGCTTGAGGAACAGCTTGAAAGAAGCCGGCGAGACATCGGACTATTACGAGAAGAGAATCAAAGAGTTAGAGAGTATGCTGACGGAGTCGAGGGAGATAGAGCAAAGCTTGCAGAAGTCAATAGGCAACTTGAGGTATTCCTTGGACAGCTCCGAGCTGATAATAGAAGACTTACAAGACTCCTTGGAGAAAGCAGAGAAAGACATCAGATTATTGAATCAGGACTTGAAGACCTTGAGAGACTCATACAGGAAATTGAGGGCAAGACAGATTAGACGAACAATCCTTGTCTTTATTGCAGGAGCAGGGTCTGGCTACTTGCTCAAAACTGCTCTCAGATGAAGCTCAGGGGCATTTTTAGACACTTTATAGCAATAATAGTATAAACAGACACCAAAGACGCAAAACCTCTTACAATAGCAGTTACAAACCCCTAAAAACCACTTAACATT
>PXBW01000100.1 GCA_003566775.1 candidate division WS1 bacterium | reverse complement strand
GTCTGACCTCTTCGTACACGGTCACCGACATCCGCGTGCACTCTTGCGACCTTACCTGAGGCCTCGGCGACAACATCAACCTCGTCGGCGGCTTCAGCGGTCCCGGTGATCTCAAGGACCTCGTCGATGTTGCCGCGCATCGCCGTCGCGACCTGAACCGGAGTCGCTCGCTGCTCCTCGGCCTCGGAGGCCTCTGCCGCCTGCTCGGCGGGTGCCCGTCGCCCGCAGCCGATCATCATTGTGCCTGCAACTGCCAGCATCACCATGATGATGCAGCGGGTATCTCTCGCGCACCGTCCCACCGCATTACTCAGTGTCATCTCGACTCAACCTCCTGCCACGGAACGTCCAGTATTCCCATGGCCGTCCGCAGCCTTGTGACTTCAAGCTGCCTGTCATATTCGGCATTCACGAGGCTTCCTTCGGCCGCGGCCAGCGCCGTGTCCGCCTCGATAACTTCTATTCCAGGCGCCAGACCCTCGCGATATCTCAACTGTGACATGCGTCGACGCTCCCGCGCCTCGGCGACTCCCTGCTCGGCCGTCTCAATCCTTTGATCCGCCTCGCGGACCGCAAGCAGCGCCTGCATGACTTCGAGTCCGATCTCCTCCTGCGTCCGCTGCAACTCAAGTCCGGCGGCTTCGACGCGCGCCCGCGCGGCCTCCACCTTACCCCGCCTGTCACCCGAGTCGAAGATCGGCTTTTCGGCCACCACGCCGACCTGCCACGAGTAGTCCTCAGCGCCCAGACCGGATGCAGTATGCCTCGCGTACTCGCCGGTGAGTGCAACGCTCGGAGCGCGATCCCGCTCGGCCAGACGCAGATTAAGCTCCGCCATGCGCACACTTGCCTGACCTGCCTCGATTTCAGGCCGGTTCTCGAACGCGATATCAATCAACTCGGGCACAGCACCGTCCGGCATCTCGGGAGGGGGTGCGTCGGCCACCTCTACAGGCGTCTCCTGCGGCAGAGCGAGCATCCGTCTGAGTTGTGCACGAGCCTGTTCCGTGCCGGTCTGGGCCGCGATCAGTTCCTCCTGCGCGCGCGAAAGCTCTGTTCGGGCCTGTACCACGTCGAATTCGGGCACCACGCCCGCCTCGGCCATGGCCTCCGCATTTGCCACGTGCTCTGCGACGGCCGTCACCTGTGCGGCCGCGACCCCTGAGAGCTGAATCGCCCGCAGCACGCCGAACGTGATCTCCGACGCGCCCATCGCCACCGACAGCCTCGCGATGCGGGTGCCACCTCTGGCGGCCTCAATACCCTCCTCCGCGAGTTCCTCACCCAGGCGCAATCGGCCACCTGTATAGATCGGCTTTCTCGCCGAGATCGTTGCCCGGTAATGCTGATCTTCGCCGACCGTAAACTCCATCGGCTCTTCTTCAGGTTCCATCGGTAACTCGACGGTTGGGGTCGGCCCCATCCACATGGCCGAGCCACTCACGTTGATCTGAACGCCCCGCGCCGCCCATGCCTGCCGAAGCTGTCCCATCGCCTCCGGGATACTCTGCGCCTGTATTCGCACATCGGTATTACGCTCCAGCGCCCACCGGGCCGCCGTGTCGGGGCTGAGCACAAACTCCTCCTCATCGCCGACCTGCACGTACTCCGGTGCGGCCGTGGGCGCCTCAATCTCCTCCGTAAGGCCAGACGACACGGCCACAGTGCACAGTAGCGCGACCGCGCACGATCTGGAGGCCCTTAGCCCTCGGCACCATCCCCACATGATACTCATCTCAATCCTCTTCCCTTTCCTCATCCTCGACGCGCTTGAGGAACGCCGCAACTCGCTCAAGCATTGTGACCTTGCACAGGCACACCATCTGCCTCGTTGGATGGCTGAAAGCGAGCAGTTTGTCCCCTGGCTGGATGCCCATGTGATCGCGCGCTTCCGCCGGGATCACCACCTGTCCTCGTTCACCAACTGTCACGGAGCCAAGGAAGCTTTCTTCAAGTCCGAATGCCTCATCCATACTTGCAACCTCCATCTCCAGGCGCGAGACTGGAAAAACTGTTATTAAGTATGATTTACATAATTACTCAGTATAGTATATCGGAATCAGATTCCGGCTGTCAACTCATCGACAGTGTTTTCTGCAGTGACGGCAGATAGCGGTCTCGTGTGGCGGAGTGAAGCTCAATGGTCAGCATTGGAGTAATTGTGGATGATCTGCGTGGAATCACGGTTTAACAGTTGAGGCTGCGGCAAGAACGTCGCTGAAGTCGATGCGACAGTCGAGTGTATGCAGCCGCGTGAGTCCTGCTTCGGTGCCGGTACAGGCAGCGCCAGGCTTAGTGCGGTTGCTTTGCCTTGAGGGGGATCGAGGGAGTTTGCGCGGCGCCGATCAGCGTTGAGGAGATGTGAAACGCTATTGCGATAGTACATACTCGCAGTTGCGACTCTCGCGAGTTCGACGCGGCTTCGCTGCTTCCGCGAAGGGATGAGCAGGCCCTCACTACGCCACTCTGTGCTCCAGCATGTCCTCCTGTGCTCGTTCGTCCGCGGGCGGAATGTCGCTCGCCTGCAGAGTGTTTCGCAGATCGCCGACGATCATGGCCGCCGCCAGCAATCGCTCCCGCGGAGCGCCCATCTCGCGCATCTCTGCGACAACTCGTGTCATCCGCTGCTCGATATCACGCAGCTCTGCCATCGTCGAGTGATACTCACTCACACATTGCTCGAACTCACTGATCTGTCCCGACCTCAGATTGGGCTCCGTTGTAGCCATTGTGGTCGCCTCCAGTTGCCGCGGTGGTTTCGCTCCTGTTCTTATCGGCACCGCAGAGCCGAACTTGAGTCTCCAATCAGTCCGTCACGCTGTTTCCCATCGGTGACAGCATCGTTGCGCGGGTTCATTCAGGAGGCCCCCCCAATCTCCGATGTCATGGTTGAGTATCCAGCCTATGACAGGGAGACACGGGGTCAATGCAAACAACACGCGAGAGACGAGAGCGGATGTTAAGCGCTCTGCTAACGGCCGTGATGATAGTGGTTGCGACGCTAATGACCGGATGTGGTGGAGGCGGTACTCCCGCCGGAGCGGTTTCCGAAACGGCTCCAGCGAAGGATGCCCAGGCACCGCAGACGCTCACACCCGCTTCAGCGATGGTCAACGAATGGATCGAGATGATCGATGAAGCAGGCTTTTGCGATTACGCGCAGCTTGGTCGCGAGATGCTCCAGCAGGGGAGGGTGATCATCGTATCGCCTACGACGCTGGGCGACAATTTCAACGCGTTCGCGCACATCAATACCCGGGAGATATGGCTCAACACACCGCTGTTCGAGCGATACCCGGATGTGCTCGACCAGGCAACGATCTTTCTTCACGAGTTGATTCACATACACTCGGGCGAAGCGACGCATAATGGTCCGTGGTGGTCCCATCAGGACGAGTTCCGTGTGTACTACCGCAATCTCGAGACGCACGCGAATGCGCAGTTTGAGTGCGAATTCTGTGCCACGGAGATATGCATGAGGGAGTAGACTGTGATCATGCACAGTCTTACAGCGCGCAGCCGCCGGAACTTCGGGGCCGGCGGCTGTACGCTGTTGGCAGTCACCAGGTGGCGTCATGATTTCTTAGTGCAAGCAGGAAAGGTGACCGAAGACCCGATGTGGAAATTCCAAATGACAGACGCCGTTAGAAGATTGCCGAACCATTCATACGGTGTCCTGTTCCCGGGTTCGATTTACCACAGTGACCTGAATGACCTGGGGGATGCTCATCGGAAATGACAGATATTGGAGGCACCATGTCGGAAGACTCAACTGACGGTGAGGAAGTAGCCTCTCGGTCGGCCTCGGACTCTCGCTCTGAGGAGCCGGGCGATGATACGAACAACCAGGGCACTGCATCGGACCGCAGAGTTCGCAGGTCGCGGAGTGCGCGCAAGGCACGAAGCCGGTCGTCGAGACGGCGCCAGGCGACCCGTTACGCCGTGGTGGGCGCGGCTGCATCGCTGATGGTTTTCGGTGTGCTATATGGATTCGTGATCGTACTCTCCACGATTGCCCATCCCACCCGAAGCCCCTCATCCATCAGCTTCGGCGAGAGGATCAGGCTGGTGGGTGGGGCAGTTGCCGATTTCGCGGCACGAGCAGGCGCGGCTCTCATCCAGCATGCGCACACATTGCTGATAATCGTCCTCATAATGATTCTCGGTGCCATCGGGGGGATCGTAGCCTATCGCTTGCAGCGCGCACAGCGACGTCGTGGAACCAGGCGCGCTTCCCGCCGCACAAACAGAAGAAGAAAAGAGTAGAGGCGCCTGCGATAGATCTGCCTTAGTTGCTCATGTTACGTGCAGGACGATCAACAATGATCCGCATACCCGCTCTCGTGGATATGACCGGGATTAGGGACACTGCGAGGTGAGCACCAGCGTCTGTGCTCATCTGTTCAGACGGTCGTGTTCAGAAGCTAACCCCTGACGACACCTCACGATGACACCCTTGGGCTTCCTCTCAGGTTGACATGCCCTGCTCGCACATAGTCGGCATATCTCGCGAAGCCCCGCTCCACTATTCACAATGGGCAGGCCCCGGCGCGCACTCGCCCAGAGGATGCTCTCTGTTCTCGAGCGGGAAGCGGACCATGCCTCCTGACAGGTGCGCGGCGTAGATCCCCTGGATCATCTCCTGCGCGAGGCGGGCGTCATACACGCTAGAGACGGGCTGGTGGTCTTCCTCGATCGAATGGATCAGGTCCCAGGCGGCGAAGCGATTCGCCTCGAGGAAGTAACGCGCGGTCGGGATGTCCTTCTGCCCGCAGAGGGAGTAGTCGAGAGGCTCAGCGCCGGGGATCTCGCGGTCTTCGGTCAGTGGCACATCCTCGAAGGACGCGCCGTACTCCAACGGCTCAGGGCTTCTGCAGACCCGCAGCTTGCGCGTGGCTCCGTCATCGAAGCGCATCGAGAGCGCGCCCTCGGTGCCGACCACGGTAAGGCCCATCTGTGTATTCAGGCCGCGCCTGCTCTCGAAGATCCCGCGCACGTCGCCGGGAAAGCGAAACTGCGCGAAGATGTGATCGCCTGCCGCGGGGCCGATCGGCTCCACGGTCTCAGCACGGTCGGTGGTGACGATGGGGCGGCCGTTCTCGCTGATGTCCGCGTAGACGTGCTCCGGGGTTCCGAAGAGGAACCTCTGCAGGTCGAGGATGTGCGTTCCAAGCACGATCAGGTCCTCGCCGCCACCGCGATGGTCGCACTTGCCCCTGCCCCATGCGGTCCGCGGGCGCCCGATCTCACCGGCCTCGACCATGCGCTTCATGGCGCGGAAGACCAGCGCGTACCTGCCCGGATGGGCCATGCATATGCGGATGCCGCTGCTCTCCGCGATCTCGACGATGCGGTCTGCCTCCAGCAGCGTGGCGCTGAGTGGCTTCTCGCAGTAGACGTGGCTGCCGGCCTCCGCGGCGGCCTCGATCTGCGGCAGATGATCGTACGGGTGCCTTGAGGTGAGGACCACGATGTCGGGCGCCTCGCTCTGCAGCATCTCGGGCAGCGTGGCGTAGTGGCGGCGCGCGCCGGTGAAGGCCATCTTCCCGTCAAGGTCCTCGGTGTTCGAATCGACGTGCGCCACGACCTCCACGCCGGGAAGCCCGCGGAATGCCACATGAAGACCGTGCAGGCCCAGCATCGGCTTCGAGGTGTCCTTGACGATGCCGACGCGCCAGGTCTTCGCGGTCATCGAAAGCCTCCGAGTGTGCGCCCGCCGTCGATGAGGTGGTTTGAGCCGGTGATGAACGCCGCGTCGTCCGAGCAGAGGTAGAGGATGAAGTTCACGATCTCCTCGGTCTCCGCGGCCCTGCCGAGAGGCGTCTTCATATTGGCCATCTCCGGGCGTGTCAGCACCGGGCCGGGAGAGACGCAGCAGGACCTGACGCCGTGCGGAGCGCCGATCATGGCGATCGACTTCGTCAGCCCGATCACCGCACACTTGGCCGCGCCGTAGTCCGGTGAGTAGCACCCCTCGACGCCGGAGACCGAGCCCATGTTGATGACCACCCCGCGCTCCTGCTCGATCATGTGGCCGAGCACCGCGTGGCAGAAGTACACCGCGCCCTTGAGGTTGACATCGAGGCCCCAGTCGATG
Source organism: candidate division WS1 bacterium (assembly GCA_003566775.1). GTDB lineage: Bacteria > Armatimonadota > Zipacnadia > Zipacnadales > UBA5352 > UBA5352. Next base: position 6,427 of record PXBW01000100.1, on the reverse strand, counting down.
ATCTCGATGTCGAGTTCGTGGAAGGGCTCCGAGCATCCGAAGACGCGCCGGGAGTTGCCGCCCGCGCTGTTGAGCAGGATGTCGATGCTCCCGAACCGCTCGACACCGAGTGCCACCGCGGCCTCGATCTCATTGTAGCAGCGCACATCGACTCGAACGCCGATGGAGTCGGCTCCGGTCTCGGCTATCCGCCCCGCGGCCTCGGTGACGGCCTCCTCGTCAACGTCGGTCAGCACGACGCGCGCGCCCTCTTCGGCGAGGCGCTGCGATGTGAGCAGGCCGATGCCCGATGCCGCCCCGGAGATGATCGCTACTCGATCCGCGAATCTCATGGTGTGCTCCCTGCTACGGCGCTTGCTCGCTTGCCCGCTCGAGAGTGCGTTCAAGAATCCGCATCTCGCTGGCGGCCAGAGACGCGATCTGTTCGTCCTCATCCTGAGCGAGCCGCATCAGCAGCGGTCGAGCGCGGGCGTCCCTGGTGGCACTGAGTGCGAACGCGAGTTGGCGCCTGACATTGTACACAGGCGAGTCCAGGGCATCTTCCAGTGCGAGCCAACCACGGTCGTCGCCGAGGCGGGCAAGGCTCAATGCGGCACTGATGTAAGGACTATGCCGCCAGGGGCCCTCAGGATCCCGCGGATAGTCCGTGAGAATGCGACTGAGCGGCGCAAGGGCACGGTCTGGGTCGATGTCCGAAAGGGCGTGGATAATTCCGGACGCCTGACCTGTCTCCAGATGCTCCCACAGCATGCGCTCAAGCGGCTCGAATGCCTCAGTCGAACGGATACTGCGGAGAGCGCTGATTGCAGCGCGCAAGATACGAGGATCGTCGGTTCCCTCAAGAGTGACCAAGGCCCAGCGCTCGACGGCGTCAAAGGCATCTTGCGTTCCGATATCCCCCAGAGCCCACACACTCTTCAGTTGCGCCGGTGTGCCTTCGCGCTCAAGGGCGCGGATCAACCGCGGCACCGCGGGCTCACCGATCCTGCCGAGGCTTGTGGCCGCGGCATTGCCTCTGGATACCCCGTATGGACGATCGTAACGTAGTTGCGTCACATACCACTCGATCTGCTCCTCAAGCGGCTTCCCGTCGGTACGGGCGTGTTCGAGCACATCCCATGGTTGCTGGGCAGCAATGAGGTCCGCAGGCCCACTTGTGGGCAGAGGCGTGTATGAGAACGCAATGGCCGGAAGTGTCCACACTATCGCCTCGAGCCGCCTCAGATGATGCTCGGCCAGTTCGCGCTGCTTCAGCGCCTCGGCCGCCGTCTCGCGCACTCCCCACTGCTCGTGCACCAGAAGTTGAATCAGTTGGGAGATGATCTGATCCTCGTGCTCCTCTTGAGCGAGCACCTCATCAACAACAGCGCGGTCCTCATCGGTTACCTGCCACGCCCGCACGGCGCCTTCAGATCCGCTCTGAACCGCGAGAAGCGCCACTGCACTCAGTGCGGCCGTGACCAGCAGTGAACTGCCAAGTCTGCGCGCGCCCATCCAAACCGCCTCCTCCGGGTCGTTTAGGTTCTTAGACCGGCAGGGGCGCAGTGGGTTCCGGGCATTGAGCGGGATTCCTGCTGGAGGCGCAGGGCGTCGCCGTCCAATCACGACAACGATGAATGGCCGGGCAGGACTTCGCGGAGCATACCTGCTCACTGCTTCGACCCCTCCAGCACGTCAAACGACAAACCCGCTGCCGCCCGTTGCCGGTAGGACAGGCATTCCTGCCTGCCGTTCGTCGCCAAGGAGGGGCCGCACGAGCCTGTCTGCGAGCGCAGCGAGGAGACAGGGCGAGGCCGGCCCACGCCACATGCGAAGATGATCAATGGGCCGGCCTCGTAAAGCTTGCTACGCAACCTGCCCTCGTGCGGCCCCTCCAGCTCGCTATTCTCACTCAGGCGACCTTCAGCACGACCTTCCCGATGTTCTCGCGACGCTGCAGGATCGCGTGGGCCTCTTCGGCCTCGGTGATCGGCAGAGTAGCGTGGATGATCGGCCTGACGGTGCGCGATGAAAACGCATCCCAGAGCGTCTGCTCGAGGCCGCCCAGTATCTCGGCTTTAACCTCGGTTGTGCGGCCTCGGAGAGTGCTGCCGATGAGCCGGATGCCGCGCCTGAAGAACGATCTCACGTCAAGCTCGGCCATCTCCCCGCCGAGGGTTGCGATCACGATCCAGCGCCCGCCCGGCGCCATCCGCTCGATGCAGGGCCCGAGGTCAGGACCTGCGATGCAATCGAGCGCAATATCCACCTGATGCTCCTCCAGCGCCGCGAGCAGGTCGTCGGAGTCGCGCTTGATGACGACATCGGCGCCGAGATCACGGACGAACTCAGCCTTCTCGTCAGTGCTCACCGTGGTCAGCACCGTGCCGCCAAGGGCCTTCACAAGCTGGATCGCGGAAGTGCCCACGCCGCTTGCCCCGGCATGGATGAGCACGGTGTCACCGGCGCTCAGCCCACCCTCCATGCACAGGTTCAGGTACGCAGTGGCGAAGGTCTCGGGGATCGCCGCCGCCTCGACCATCGAGAGGCCCTCGGGGACCGGCAGCGCCATCGTCGCGGGGCATGCCACCCTCTCCGCGTAGCCGCCACCTCCGAGCAGCGCGCAGACCGCGTCGCCGACCGCCCAGCGGCTGCCCTCGGGCGCATGGCTGACCACGCCCGCCGCCTCAAGCCCCATCCACTCCGGCCAGCCGGGAGGTGGCGGGTAGTCACCGGCGCGTTGCAGCAGGTCCGCGCGGTTAACCGCCGTCGCGTGAACATCGATAATGATCTGATCGGCCTCAGGCTGCGGATCGGGCACCTCGGCCCAGACCAGCGCCTGATTCTCGTCAACAAGCATCGCGCGCATCGTCTTATCCCCTTGCTAAGCACATCCCGCGGACTTCAGCGACTTCCCTTCAGACCCAGACTCCGTCCGCCATCCACGACATAGTTCTGGCCGACGATGAAGTCGGCCTCATCCGATGCGAGGAAGGACACCACGCTCGACACGCTCTCGGCGCTCGCAATCCTGCCGAGGTAGTTCGTACCGGGGATGTGATCGACCCTCGTGCCCGGCCTCGGCACCAGCCCCGGTGAGACGCAGTTCACATTGATGCCACCCGGGGCTACCTCCATCGCGAGTGTCTTCGAGAACGCGATCACTCCGGCCTTGGCGGCGGCGTAATCCGCGTGTCCGGCGCTCCCCTGCAATGCAACGATGGAGGCGACGTTCACGATCTTCCCCGCGCCTCGCTCGATCATGTGACCGACAACCGCGCGGCAGCAGAAGATCGCTCCGAGGAGGTTGATCTCGATGACCTGCCGGATCACGCCCTCGCTGGAGCCGTGGACGGTGGAAGCCCGCTCTCTCGCGCTACCGCCTGCGACGGTGACGAGGATATCGATCTGCCCATGCTGCCCGATAGTCCACGCGACCATTGCCTCGATGCTCTCAGTGCTGCGCACGTCAGTCTCGATGGCACTCGCCTCTCCCCCATCGGCGACGATCTCCTCGGCCACTGATTGCGCCAACTCGCCGTTGACATCGCTGACGATCACCGCTGCGCCGTCGACGGCAAGTCTCTTCGCGGTGGTGGAGCCGATGTACCCGGCGCCACCGGTGACGATCGCTACTCTGCCGGCAAAGCTCATTGCCTCACCTCTGGCGCGTGTTCTTCCCAGCGGGTGTAACCACATGCGGCGAGAAGGGTCTCCTGCACCAGCAACTCGTGGTCATACGGGTAGGGGTTTTCGATCTCACCATTGATGACGCGCGCGAGTTCGATCAACTGATCGTCGTACCGCCCGTTCATGACGCCGACGTCCACGATATGAGTGCCTGCCGGGTACTCCGGACAATCCTCGCGCAGGGTCAGCCGCACATGCAGCGGGTCCAGCCGGTAGCGATCGGAGGGATGCTCCAGCGGACAGATCTCGGCGGTGCCTTTGGTGCCGCAGACGACCATCCGACGGTGCTTCATGCCGTCCGCCTCCACCACTGAGGAGCGGATGGTGACGGTCGCTCGCGGGTATTCGAGCACCGCCAGACTGTTGTCATTGAACCCGTCATCGCGGGTCTGTTTCTGGAATGACACCACGTTCTCGGGGCGCCCGAGCATCGCCACTGCGAGATCGATAAGATGGCTGCCGAAGATGAACATCGCACCGCCGGGGTAATCGGCCATGAACCGGCGGTAAGTGTCGCCGTCGAAGCGGCTCATCACGGCGTCGATCTGAAAGACATCGCCCAGCCATCCCTCGCGCAGCGCCTGGAAGCAGAAGTTGATCGCCGGGTTGTTGCGGTACATGTAACCAAGCTGGATGGCCAGCGACCTCTCCCGGCAGCCCTCGATCAGCCGCGCGAAGGGCTCCAGTGTCTCACCGCCCGGCTTGTCCATGTGCATGTGCAGCCCGCGCTCCATGCAGCGCGTGGCGGTGGGGACAAGCTCGGGCATGTCCGTCTCGACGGCAATGGCCTGCAGGCCAGGGGTGGCGAACAGTTCCTCCTCGATCATCTGCTCCAGTCCCTCATAGGCCTCTCTGGAGCGCTCGTAGGGCTCTTCCTCTTCAACAACCCCCACGACCTCGTAAAAGTCGCTGAGGCGGCGAAGCGCCACCATCTTCTCCGATGCGTGAGCATGTCCGATGCCGATCTGCCCGATTCTGATTGGCTTCATTGCGCCTCTCTCCAGTCGAATACGATGCCGAGCGGTGGATGCTCCTCCTCGGCGAGACGGTTGTAGATGTCCGGAGCGTAGTCCGGCGGGACGATCTCGGAGATGATCGGTCTGACCCGCAGTCTCCCGGCGGCGATGAGGGCCAGGAGGACACGGTAGTCGTCGCGGTTCGTCCAGTAGCCGGGGTAGGAGTCCTCTTTCGGGCGCACGAAGTTGTGGGCGCCGATCAGCGACACGCCGCGCCTGTGCACGAACTGGTAGAAATCGATCTCTGCATCGGAGACCCGTGTGCAGCCGAGGAGGCTGATCCGGCCCTGCCAGGCCACGTAGGTCAGCGCATCCTGCAGCGCAGCCGCGACTCCGGTCACTTCGACGATGCCGTCGGGACCATTCCCGTTCGTAAGGTCCCGGATCTTCTCCGCAAGGTCCTCCTCTTCGGGTGAGAACGCGTGGTCCGCTCCGAGCTTCAGAGCGAGGTCACGCCGCGTCCGATCGAAGTCGGAGACGATCACGGGGATGGCTCCGTCGATCTTCGCCAACTGGGTGGCGAAGATGCCGAGGAGACCGAGACCGATCACCATCGCCGATTCACCCAGTTCGAGCCTGAGCTTGCGTACACCCTGCAGGCCCATCGCGGCGATTACGACGAAGGCCGCGTCGAGCGAGTCGATGCGGTCGTCGCCGACCACGGTGAGCTTCGCCGCCTTCTGGATCGAGTGGGAGCGGTGCCCGCCGTGATCCACGAGGGCGCGATCGCCGATGGCGACATTCTCAATCCCCCCGCCGACGTCGACCACGCGTCCTATGCCGCAGTACCCCGGGTGAAAGGGGAAGACATTCGATGTGTTGGGCAGGTTGAGCAGGTTCGCCCGCTCAGTGCCGGCGCTGATCACGGTGTAATCGTTTTCCAGCAGGACCTCACCGGGGCCCGGCGACGGGACTTCGAAGGGCTTCAGCTCGGCGTTTCCGATCGACTCGAAGACCACGTAGTGTCCTGTCATGGGCTCTCTTCTCTCTCAGTTGGTTGACGGCTTGTGCGGCAGTGGCACGCTCCCCTCGCAAGGAGCCTGCGTCCGTTCTGTGCATCATCTGAGGTGAACCGGGGCGCTATCGCCCCAGGGCCATTCGATGGCCCCCGTGGACGAACAGCACCTGGCCGGCGATCCACGCGGCCTGTTCGGAGGCGAAAAACGCAACTGCATTCGCGATGTCTTCAGACGCCCCGATTCTTCGCAGGGGAATCTCGGGTATGAGGGCCTGCTCTGTCTCTGGCGAGATGTACCCCGATTGCACCGGCCCCGGCGAGACGACATTCACCGTGATGCCGTGGGGGCCCAGTTCCGCGGCCGCACTTCGGCTGTATGACTCCAATGCATACTTGCTGGCGCGATACGACACCTCTCCCGGGCACAGTCGGCGCTGATGTTGATAATCCGCCCCCACTGCCTCTGGCGCTGGATGATACGGCCGGCGAACGCTCTCATCAGCAATGCAACAGCGCGGCAGTTCACACCGAGATGCAGGTCGTGGGTGGATGAATCGATGGTCTCCACAGTCGGTCCATCCTCCCACAGCACGGGATCACCGTCCGAAGCCTCAGGTCGGACGAAGGTGTCCGCAGAGTAATGGGCGGCGTTGTTGACGAGGATGACAACATGCCCGAATGCTCCCTCCGCTCGCTCAAAGAGCCGATCAGCACTGTCGGGCTCACTGAGGTCCACCTCCCACGATTTCGCCTCACCTCCAGCTTCTCGAATCGAAGCTACGAC
>PXBW01000292.1 GCA_003566775.1 candidate division WS1 bacterium | reverse complement strand
CGTCATACCGAAGTCACAGATATCGGTCGGCTCAGACCAGCTTGCGGCCCCATCGGAAGAGGTGCGGAAGCGCCAGCCGGGAGCCTTCCGATAGGAGACGAAGATCTCGTCCTCGCGCAGCATCCACGGCTGTGGGTAGGAGGTGCTGCCCTCCTCCGGCTCGATCGGCGCCCTCTGCTCCCACGCGGTGATGTCGAACGGGCGCGCCGAGCGATGTACGTAGCTTTCATGCCCATGCGCGCCCCAGAACACGAACAGATGCCCCCGCTCATCGATCAGCAGCGTCGGGTTGCGGTGCGCGTCCCCGTCGGGATTCTCACCGATCGCCACCGGGTACGCCCATTTGTGCGCATCATGATCGTAGAAGCTGATCGTGGGCCGGTTCCCTGCGCTGCCGTAGACGAAGAAGCTTCGATTCGGCTCGGGAGCATAGATCGCCATCGGTCGGTGCCAGGCGCAGTAAGTGGCCATCGGCCCGGAGTACACCGCCCCCTGCATGGGCAGAAGGTTGTCCGCTCCGCAGTAGTACCACACTCCGCGCGTCTCGGGCGGTGCGAGTTCCTGTTCTGACATGGCGATCGCTCCCGGGAAGACAGTTAACCGGCGGCAAACCAGCATCGGCGCGTGGGCGACCCACGGCTGCCGACACTGATGCATGATCAATGGACGCGTGTGCTCACTCGGCGCTGAACTGAGCGAACTCGTCGCCGACGATATCGAGAACGCTTTCCCCTGCGTCGATCTGCTCGCCGATGAAATCATCAGCGGCCAGCACCGCATGGAAGACCCGCTGATCGAGCGGATCGCTCGACTTCAACCCCGCGACCTCCCGCAGGACATGATCGGCACCCTCGGGATAGACGTGATCCGCGAAGTCGCGATCGTTCTCATACATCTCACCATTCTCATCGGTCGCGCGGAAGCGCATCCCCGCGGCCGCGCACAGTGCGGTGTGGGGCGCGTCGGTCTTCCAGCGCGCGTCGAAGCGTAGAGCGCCAATGACTCGATCCTCGCGTCCGAGCTTACGGCGCACATCCCGTCCCACGCGGTATATGGTGTCGCCGAGGGCCTTGTTCTCGAAGCGTTGCAGCAGATCATCGACGTGTTCACTCTGGTTCTCCTCGTCGAACTCCTCCGGGTAGGCCGTGATGAGAGCCCGCGCCGACTCCATCATTCCCTCGCGGGTCGCCGGGCCGACCGTCTCATGCTGCACGGCCTCCCAGGTATAGGTCAACTCCGGCGCCTCAAGGTGCGCGAAATAGGCGCAGAGAGCGTGGCCGAGATTGTGCACGAAGAGCTTGCGGTCCACATGTGCCTTCATGTTCTCGGTGGGGGAAAGCTCCGGCACATCCGGGATCGGATTGAGGAAGCCGGTTGCGTCACAGATCAGCGTGTTATATGCCTCCGCATACACGAGGAGCGGATCCATCTGGCGAGTCTCCTCGTCCATGATGGGCACCATCTTGCCGATCGAGGTCTCCACCGTGCCCAGCATCTCGCGCAGCGGGAAATCGTCGGGCAGATGCTCGGTAACGCCAGCATACATCGCCTCCGCCGCATTACGCATGTTCTCGCAGATGATCACGTCGAGCGGCCCGGCATCCTCTTCAAACCGTCGCACGAGGCCCGCGGCGAGGTTCGGATAGATATACGGAAGTGCGGCCGGACCGACAGCAGTGGCGGCGACGCGACAGGTCGCCAGTTCCTTTGCCACGGCATGCGTGTCCCGCCCGTTGACTCCGCGTACGTTCCCAACGTGAAGCGTCCGCGGTTCGCGATCCTTAATCTCCACGTTGTACTCACCGCGCTGATTCAGGGCGTCGATGATCTCCTCATCGATGTCCACGAACACGACTTCGTATCCGGCGCGGGAGAATATCTGGCCTACGAAGCTGCGACCGATATTCCCCGCGCCTATCTGAACGAGTTTTTTCATGAGTGTACCATCCTTAGCTGCGTCTGTCGCGACGACTGCGGTGCCACTGGAGCGGCCTGAGGTCGACCCACAGGCCGTTCGCACATATCTCTTTTCCAACGGCAAACGGCTATCTGAGGTCCGCGCTGAACGGCCAGTCCTCTGCCCTGTCGCACAATTCCCAGCGAACCGGATTGTGCAGCACATACGCGATCTGCTCTTCCATTGCCTCAACATCATGCGCGAATGTATCCCAATAGCTGCGCTGCCACCTGAACGCACCGGGCTTCCGCCAGGCCACATTGATCCGGCGAGACGCTTCGCCTTTGAAGTAGCGAAGAAACTGAGGCGGAGTGTCGTCGGCATCAAGATGTATGAGAAAGTGCAGATGATCAGGCATCACACAGTAAGCAATGAGCTTTGCATCGCGCCTGTCCGATGCTTGCATCAGCGTCTGAGCAACGATCTCTGCTGTCGAATCCACGAGAACAGGGAAGCGGCGTCTGGCGGTGCAGGTCACCGTAATCGGAAGATTCACATTCCGGTAGCTCTCATCGTTAAGCCGATAGGGATGCCTGCGACCGGGTTTCAGATCCTCCGGAATGCGGCGTCGCTCTTCCTCCTTGTGATGCTTCATCTTCTGCCCCACAGTGACGACCGCCCTGGGCCGACCTCGTCTGTTCTACTCGCTACGCTCGTCAAGCAGGCTCGTGCGGCCCCTCCATGTTAGCCCGGCAGGTTTCGCACACTGCATAACTTACTCTTCGAAGGCCTTCGTCCCGCCCCATCTACTATCATCGACATAGCGTGCCGCTGGAGGGGCCGCACGAAGACCGCGACGAAGGAGCGGCCTGAGGTCGGCCCACAGGTCGTTCGCACATATCTCGCGCCACCGCCCTGGGCCGACCT
>PXBW01000311.1 GCA_003566775.1 candidate division WS1 bacterium | reverse complement strand
GCCCCGAGGGCGAGCGCCAGAACCACCTCCACCCCCGGATCCCCGATCCGCAGGAAGGGCAGCGCTCCGTCCATGATCACCGCCAATCCCGGCCAGACCCCATCCGCCAGCGCCCGCACCGCCACGATCAGTGAAATCGCCCTGAACACACGCGGCATGCGCGCCTGTCGGGCGTGGTGATCGAGTGCGTGGGTTTCGAGGCCTTCCTCCGCCGCAATGACAGCCCCGGCACGCTGTTCTACCTAGACCCGCGTTATTGGGGCAGTGAGGGCGATTACAGCAAGGCTCTGTTCCAGCGCGCGGATTTCGAGCGGCTCGCAGGGGTGCTGGAGGGCGGAAAGGGTCGGTTCGTGTTGTCGATCAACGACGTGCCCGAGATCCGTGAGGTTTTCGGCGGGTTTCAACTGACCGAGGTGGAGAGGAGCTACACCGTGGGCAGCAAGGCTTGGAGCCGGTGGTAGCGGGCGGAGCTGGTGGTGGTAGGCTAAGACGGCGAATCAGTGACTTCTTCGTTAATCCGGGGCTATTTCCCGCCGATGTCCGAAAGTTTTGGTTTTTCAGCAAGTTGAGACAGAAGGGGAAATTTGGGATCGGCCTTGCCTATGTTCATTTTTTCTGCCACATTTGAGGCATGAAAAATGAACATGGGGCAGCGCAGTGCATACCGCGATCGTAAAGAAGGGCATTGAAGTCAGCAATCGGTTGAAGGGGCTTGCCACATCTCGCGACTGGCTTGTCGAGGTGGTGGAAGCAATGGCCGCAGCTGGCTCGGAATGTACGGAGAACGACCCTAGCGGTGCGAGGGGTTGGCGACGCTGGCAGATGGGCACCCGTCGGAACAGAGAAGTACATCTGGCAACCGGCCTTTGGCGGCGTGAAGAAGTTGATCAAGTGCCAGTGATCGTCAACGATGACCTGCGTATCAGGATGGTTGTTTGCAATACAGATGATGGCACATGCATCGGAGATCGGGAACCGAAGAATCGTTCAAAACGCGGCCCCGCAACTGATCGGGCAGTGAACAACAATCAGACAACGTTCTGGGAATACGGCACGCTTGAAGACAAAGTTGTCCCGTTCAGGAAAACAGAGGTAGACGCAGCCGACTACCAGACTTGGTACCTCTGCTGCTATCACGAAGGTGACGATCTGCGTGCCGAGCTTGCCCTATTCGTTCAAACAGCGGCAGGATATTTCGAGAAGGCCAGAGAGCGAATTTTCCTGCTTGGTGGTGAATTCGAGCCTCCAGAAACTGGGAAGAAGAAGAAACCAGACCTCGACTCTGATTTTGAGATTCCAGTAAGCCGGAAGAAGTAAAATGCAGTTCAATGCGATGCGTCTCAGCGTCGCCCGGAAAAGGGCGAGGCTGAGTAAGAAGGGATTCGCGGACCGCCTTGGCGTGACGCCGCACACTGTTACGCGTTGGGAGAATGGTGACACCCAACCGCTGCCTGAAAATGTTCGCCAGTTCTCACTGCTTTTGAACTTTCCAGAAGCATTTTTCTTTCAGGAAGACCTCGAAATCGCCGACGCATCGATGGTCAGTTTCCGCAGTCAGAAGTCAATGACGGCATCTGAAAGGGATGCTGCGTTGGCAGCTGGCGCTATCGGTTTTTCGGTTTCAGACTGGGTTGAGAAGCGCTTCAACCTGCCTGACCCCAATGTGCCTGATTTGAACCTCTACGATCCAGAAATGGCAGCTGTTATTTTGCGGCAGGATTGGGGTTTGGGCGAAGAGCCGATTTCAAACATGGTACATTTGCTTGAGTCTCGCGGAGTACGCGTGTTCTCATTGGCAGAGGACACACGGCGGGTAAACGCGTTTTCGCTATGGCGGGGCGAGAGGCCGTATGTTTTTCTGAACACCATGAAGACAGCGGAAAATAGCCGCTTTGATGCCGCGCACGAACTCGGTCACCTCGTGTTACATCAAGATGGGAAAAACACTGGCCGTTCGGCGGAGGACGAGGCCAATCTCTTTGCCGCTGCGTTTTTGATGCCCAAAGCAGACGTTTTAGCGCAATTTTCTGGTTCAAAGACGCTAACACGCTTGATTGCTCTGAAGAAGCGCTGGCGGGTGTCGCTGATGGCGTTGATCGTGAGGCTAGGCAAGCTCGGCCTGATAACAGAATGGGTCTACCGTGATCTCTGTATTCAAGTGAGGATGCGGTACAAAGATACTGAACCTGAGGGCATTGAACGAGAACGCTCAGTTGTCTGGCAGAAGGTGATGAAGTCGCTTTGGGCAGAGAGGGTAACCCAGTTGGACATAGCCCGAGACCTTGGCCTGCCGGAGGCGGAGGTTTCTGGTCTGATTTTCGGGATACTACAGGGAGCCGGTGACTCACCGGAGCCGACCAAAGGAACCCGCCCACGGCTGGTTTCCGGAGGCGGACAGTCTTGGTAACTTGTGCCACGCGCCCGTGCAGCTCGATCTCACCGGCGTTTCAGCCCCAGATGTTATGAAGCTACCCCCGGAAGGCCGAAGCCGGTAGCACCGTTGGCAGCCGATCAATCGCCGCTTTCAATGCACTCAGGGGCGACGCCGCGCCGTAGGTCTTGCTGTGTGTGTCGCGCCCTTCATGCCCCACGATGTCGCGTGAGACTTTTTCGGGAACCATTGGGTCAAGATCAAGGACGTCTTGCACGTAGTGCCGCATCGAATTCAAGGATAACCCCTTACCCTCCGTGCCCCAAATCTCTTTCACCAGGCTTTCCATCAACCTTCCCGCCTTCCGCCCAAGAATCTTGGCGGCGGGTTCTTGTAAATCCGGGAAAAGCCGAGTGTGTTTTCGCCTGCGAGCATTCTCTACATATTCCAGAAGCCCGAGCTTGATAAGATCATCATGCACAGGGACATTGC
>PXBW01000347.1 GCA_003566775.1 candidate division WS1 bacterium | reverse complement strand
TTGCGCGGCGCATTGTGTACTCACGGCAGGAGCCTCCCGAAATGGAGCTATGGTGTGCTCACACCCCATTTCGACGCTCCTGCCGTTCTTACTTCCCTATGGACATGAATAATCCGGGTTACCCTGCAGCAAAACCCTCCATTGAACTCCGGCGGGGCGGGGCACCTTATCGCGACAGTCGTGTCGGGTGCAGGTATGAGCGATCTGCTGAGGGTGCATCACTGCGCTCATCCATCCACGTCTCAAGCTCGTCCTCAGTCCGCCATTCTTGACGCGACTTCGCGCCGCGTGTATCCTGCTCACAGGAAGCTCGGATATCCCCATCCTCCGAGGAAAGGAGAGATTACGTGCGCAGACATTTGCTTGGGTTTTACTTAGCGATTTCTACACTATTTCTGGCCGTCTGCGCCTCCGCCGTTCCGATCCTTGACGAAACGAAGATCAGCGACAGGACTCTCGATAACGGGTTCCGCGTGATCGTCAAGGATGAGGACCAGTGGGGGCTGGCGGCCGCCTCGCTCTATGTACGGGTAGGCTCCGCTGATGAAGGAGAGAACGAGGTGGGCGCCGCACATCTGTTGGAGCACGTGATCTTTGAGGCTACCGATCCAAGGGACAACCAGCGGGTGGGCCCGGCGATCGAGGCCATGGGCGGTTACGTGAACGCCATGACCACGCGGGACTTCACGCGCCTCGAGGTGACCGTGGCGAGTCAGTACCTTGACCGTGCTCTGGAACTGATGGCAGAGACGGTCTTTGAGCCGCAGATTACGAGTGCAGCGGTGACACGAGAGCGCGACGTCGTCGCCCGCGAACTCGTGGACCGTCTTGACGGCGCTGGAGGGGTGCTCGACGATCTGATCTGGTCCACCGCCTTCGAGGTGCACCCCTACAGGCGCCCGATTGGGGGCACTCCAGAGCAGGTGACGAATCTGACACGGGATGATCTGCTCGACTTCTACGAACGGCACTACGTGCCCGGCAACATGGCGCTGGTGGTGGTAGGTGACGTCAATGCCGAGGCGGTCTACGCGCGAGCGGAGGAACTCTTCGGTTCACAGCCGGCCGCCCCGGCGCCCGAGCGAGATTGGCCCGCGGAACCGGAGCAGACGGATGTGCGCGTCTCGTCAAAGGTCAGAGACAGCGGCGCGCTGATTGTCACCTACGCATGGCGCGCTCCGAGGGTCGCCGACTTCGATGACGTGTGTGCGATGGACCTGATCTACACGATTCTGGGCGAGGGGCAGTTCGGCCGTCTTCATCGGGCGCTGAACGAGCCCGGGCTTGCGGTCATGTCCACCTGCACGTTCCTCACTCAGCGCGATCCGGGTCTGATGATGATAACCGCAATGACAGTGAAGGATAACGAGGCCGAGGTGCGCTCCACGATGCTCGAGGAGATTGAGCGGCTGCGCGACGAGCCTCTGACCGAGGAAGAACTCGATGAGGCGAAGCGCGTCCTCCGCATAAGTTACGCCTTCAGCAATGAATCCTACACTGATCAGGCAGGCGCCCTGGGTTTCTACGAGGCCATATCTACATACACTGATGCCGTCGAGTACATCGAACGGGTCGAGGCGGTCACTCCCGAGCAGCTTCAAGAAGTCGCGCGACGGTACCTTGCCCCGGACAGGCACACGCTGGCGATAATCCGCCCGAAGCAAGCACCGGGTGAGGTAGAGGAGGCACGGGTGCCATGCGAAAGCTCCTTGTCGCAGGGCTGATTGCGCTGCTCGGGACCTCACCCGCCTTTGCCGGTGCGGTCTCTCAGACGGTGCTGGATAACGGCCTCACCGTGCTTGCGGTGCAGAGCGAAGCTGCCAGCATGGCCGGTATCGGATTGGTAATCGGCTCATCGGTTGCAGATGAACCGGAGGATCTGCAGGGGGGACGGGCGCTGCTGCAGCAGATGATGACGGTCGATCAACAGGATCGATTGGCCGAGCAGTTGCGGCCTGTGTCCGCAGTTGTGAAGGGACGGGGTTCGGCATTTGCGGTCAATACCGACTGGGACTTCGTCGAGATCAGCATGGCTGTGGCGGCTGAAGAGTTCTCCGAGGGCCTCGATATTGTGGCCAATAGTGTGTTCGAAGTGGAGCTAAAACAGGAGACGCTGGATCGGTCGATCCGACTTGTGAAAGAAGCGTACGACCGTCATCATCAGTCACCTGTTCAGCTTACATTCGACCTCTTCCGTGGTTCATTCTACGGGGCACATCCCATGGGTCGGGGTCTCTACGGCTGTCCGGAGCAGTTCGAGGAGATAGAGCTTGCGGACGTGCAGCGCTTCCGCGATCAGCACTACGTGTCGGCAAACGCGTGGCTATGCGTGGTGTCGCCGTTTGATCCCGAGGATGCCATCGCAGAGGTGCGCGGCAGCTTCGATCATCTCTCCAGCAGTTCACCTCCACCGGAGACTATGCATCCGGAGGTGCCGGAGCGCTCCACGGTCGAGGTGGGTGACAGCCGTGACCTGGTGCAGGCCTCAATGGTGGTCGGAGTACCTCTCCCCGGCTACGGGGATCCGCTCTTTCACGCTGGAGAGATAATCGCGGCCGTGCTTGAGGGCCCGAGTGGGCGGCTCAGACGCGATCTCGGTCTGCTTCAGGCTCTTGGGCTGTCGATCCCGAGTCGGCTGCTTGAGCAGCACTATCCGATCAGTACGCTGCCTGTTCCCACCACGCAAAGGCCTTACCTTGCGATTCACGCCCTGTGCTCACCAAGGCAGGTCGAGCGCGTTCGCACGGGGCTTCTACGTCATCTGCTGGCGCTGCGGGAGGGAACGGTGACTGAGACGGAACTCGAGCGCGCCCGGAAGCGCGTCATCAACTCACACAGACACGCGACAGATCGTCCCACTGAGGCGGCGCTCTATCTCGCACGCAGAGCTTTCTTCGGCATGGGTGACGCCGAGGAGGCTATTGCCAACATTCAGCAGGTGACCGACGAGGACCTCAGCGAGGTGGCGCGGAGGTACTTCGACCGACACGCCATCGGAGTTCAGATGCCCTCGACCTGAGAGGCCCGGGAGGTCGACGATGATCGACGGAGTGAGAATCAAGCGGCTCGAACGCCATGTGGATGACCGCGGCTGGCTGATGGAGATTCTGCGCGATGACGACGATATCTTCCTCGACTTCGGTCAGGTTTACGTATCCACGTGCTTTCCGGGCATCGTGAAGGCGTGGCACTGCCATGAGCGGCAGACTGACAGCTTCTGCGTGCTGGTGGGCAACGCGAAGATAGGTCTTTACGACGATCGCGAAGGCTCTTCAACGCATGGAGAGACACAGGCGGTCGTGGCCGGCGAGTTGAACCCCATCGTTTTACAGATACCCCCGCTGGTCTGGCACGGTTTTGCCGCGCTGGAGGACCGCACCGCGATGGTGCTCAACGCTCCGACCGAACACTATGACCGCGACAATCCCGATGAACTCCGGCGCGATCCTTTTGACCCGGAGATACCGTTCGAGTGGCTGACGAAGGGCGGTTAGCGTCTCACGGCGAAGAGTGTAACATGTCAGGGCTGCCGCGGCGCCGCGGCAGTCCTGTGCGTCCGTGACGATTGGCGGGAGGTGCCCGGAGTGCCGATGCTGTCTGACAAGAGTGGCATACGCGTCCTGATCGATCGCTATCATGACACCGGATGGCGTGGCGTGAGACGCAATCTCGGCGGCGGCCCAATGGATACGACGATCTGTCGCGAGACTCTTCGCTGGGATGTCCTGAAGCGTTATCACGTTGCGATCTCGGACGCCTCTGCTCCCCTGGCGGTGCATCAGGGTGAGCAGGCCGACGTTGAGCGCTTCGTGAAGCAGGGGGGTGGGCTTCTCCTGGCAGGCTCGGCCCCGGCATTCAGCTTCGTGAGCGACGACGACGTAGCTGATATGCCTGCGGCACGTATTGCCCAGCCCTTCGGCTTCCGTTACATTGCTCCGGAGAAGGCCGCTGGAGAGACGCATTGGGATCGCGACTTCCGCCTCGGATACACCGACGATCAGGTCGAAATGATCGGAACGATGATCGAGGACTTCGGGCCTCAGCCGCCGGAGATATTCGTGTGGGCGCCGATAGAGGTGCCGGGGGAAGCTCAGACACTGCTCGCGCATCCGGACACCGGGGAGGTGCTTGCGGCGGCGGTCGAGTACGGGCGGGGCCGCGTGGTGGTCTGCGGCAGCGAGCTTCAAGGCTTCTGCGCTTTGCGACACATTGCTCCATTGATCAACTGGCTTGCCGGCGAAGCGGTTGAACCTGCGGACTCGGAGATTCCCACGGAGATCGGTCCCCCCGCGAAGAAGCGCGTCATCCACGGTGTCCGGATGGTCTGCGATGAGCCGGTGCTCGATCGCTCCGAGAGCCTCGCGAGGGTCGTCCGTCGCTTCGACGAATTCGCGTGCGATCTTATGGGCGAGCACTGGCAGATGCCGCGAACGATCGAGGTGCTTCAGGCATGCAAGCGGCCGCGACCGTGGGAGGACGGCCTCTTCCTCGCTCCCACCGGTACTGAGGCCGCCGTGGCGTATAACACGGCGATCGCCCTTGCCCTCAATGCGCTGTGGAATAGCGAAGCACGCCACCTGGCTGTGATGTTCTTCCCCGAGGCCACCATCGCTCGGCATGTAGCCATCCGCTTTCTCGAAGATCAGGGCTTCGACGAGATGGCCGCTGAGTTACGCGAGATCGCTCGTCAACAGGTGGATGCGGCAGATCCCACACGAGATAAGGCGGACCTTCCACGGGTGTACTGGCCGACCGAGCAGTGGCATCCCAAAGGACTCTGGTTGCTCGAGGAACTGGAGAATCGTTACGGTCCCGACTATCTGAGCCGCCTCTTTCAGGTGATTCCGGCGAAGCAGAAGGATGATCGATTGCCCCGAACTTTCGCCTGGGGAGGTGACCGAGCGGCGTACTATCTCAGCCTCGCCGCTGGAGAGAAACTTTTCCCGTGGTTGCAGGAGATCGGCAGCACGCTTCATCAACTGCCGGTTGTGCCCCCCGATGATGATGGCTTCGATGACGCGATGCGCGAGACACTGGTCAACGAACTGCAGAATCCCTCGGATCCGACCGATGCCGCCCGGCAGATGGAGGCGCTCACCGACCTTGCGCGGCTCGAGACGAAGAAACGGGAGAAGCTGCCACAGGAGATCAGCGCGAAGGTGGAAGCGTTCGAGGCCTCGGTGGCCTCAGATGAACGATCTCTGGACAGGCTCAGTGAACTCGCCGCAAGTGAAGAGGTGGCTACCGCGGCGTGGGCCGCGTTGCAGCTTGTCTCCGCAGGACACCGTGATGCCGCAGATCGGCTGAAGGAGCTTCTGCCAGAGTGTGACGCCCGCCTGAAGCTGATGGCGGGGCACGCGCTGCGCAAGCTCGGGCGGAAGGCGCCCGGGGCTTCGCTCGAGGACCTGCAGGATGACGGGCAGCGACTCGGCAGGCTTGAGGTTGAACACCGCAACCTTGTCATCATACATCCCAATGTGGATGGCTACGAGGTCGCCAACGTGGTCGCGAACAGCGGACTGGCAGTGTTCCCGCAGCGCACCTACGCGACGAGGTATTATATCGACTGGGTTTACACCGCCCCACAGTGGCGGCGCAGCGGCCTTTCACGCCTCGCATTCACCGCCGCGATGGAACACGAGGCTGCGCGGCGGTGCTCGTGCTTTGCCCTGAACACCGGCACGCGGAACACTGCCCACGCACTCTACGCGGACTTTGGCTACGTGGACATGGACCGACGGGAGAAGGCGAGCAAGCAGATAGCGCTTGGTACGCCCTGCGCACCACCAGACGGTGGGATGGTGCGACACATGGCCGAAGATGACCGCGAGGCCGTGCGTCGCTTTCTTCGCAGCTACCATAAGGACGCGTTCACCCTTTCTCCCCGGCCACTCCCGGCGCTCGATGACTGGAACTTCTGCACGCTGGCCGAGTGCGACGGTGAGTTGATCGGCGTCGCGCTGGCCGAGATCGGTGAACGCGACGGTGCACAACTGATTGACGTGGCGGTGGAGGGCGACGATGACGGTGCTTCCGAGGTTGGCCTTGCGCTACTGAGCAGGCTTCACGGATTACTCGCTGAAGACGGGGTGCAGCGGATTGGAGCGGATATCTGCTCGGACGCAGATCTCTTCAGTGACGTGCTCTGCCGGGCAGGATACTCCCGCCGCCCAAGCGGTTCGGTCAACATGTTCGGTATCCGTGACCTCAAGGCGCTGTTTACCGAGATTCTCCCTCTGTATGAACACCGCGTGCAGGACAGCGATTTCGAGCGATGGCGGGGGCGGGTGATTCTGCTGGGAGACAGGCTGCGGGGAGGTCTGGAGATAGTTGACGGTGAGGCCGAGGTGATCGACGCCAATCCGCGCCCTCAGGACATAGTTCTCCGCACCAGCGACGCAACGATAACGCGCATGGTGACAGGGCGTGAGACACCGCTTGAGGGCTACCTTCAACAGGTCACCACCATCGATCCCCAGGTGAGTCCCGCGGTGATGAAGCTGCTGGAGACACTGTTTCCGGAGGTACCCTTTCTCGTCCGCTGGGGATGGTGGTGAGGCGAGAGTAAGAGCCGCCGCCGCTTCGACCTCAGGGCGGGTGATGACCGGCAACGCACGAGGCAAAGGTCGGTCATCGCGGGCCCCGAGCAAGAAGGTAGTCATCCTTGCACGGCGAAAAGCCGACAACAGTCCTTGTGGCGCAAGGGAGGCAGTCTTTCATGCGTGTACGAACGGCCATGACGATCGTGCTCATCATCGTCACAGCGGAACTCTGCGCGGCCTCGCAGAGTCCCGCTGTCGTCACCTGTCCTCGTCTGGAGGCGCCCCCAACCATTGACGGCCAGCCGGAAGAGGGTGAGTGGGCGCGCGCGGCTACGCTGCCGCCGCTGGTCAGGGATAGAGGCGGCATGCCACGACAGCCCACCACCGTCAGGGTGGGGTTTGATGACCGTGCACTGTACCTCACCGCCAGAATGCATGACCGTGATCCCGCAGGCGCCCGAACCCTTGCAACCACAGGCGAGGATCAGGTGGCCGAAGATGACGCCATCACGCTCTTCATCGATCGCAACCTTGACGGGACGAGCGTGGTAGAGCTATCCGTCAATGCGGCCGGCACGGAGTACAGCGCGATCGACGGCAGAATGGCCCCGACTGTCCCGTGGAGGTCACGGACGCAGGTCGAGGAGGATGCGTGGGTA
This sequence comes from candidate division WS1 bacterium, assembly GCA_003566775.1. Taxonomy (GTDB): domain Bacteria; phylum Armatimonadota; class Zipacnadia; order Zipacnadales; family UBA5352; genus UBA5352. The sequence continues at coordinate 32,945 of PXBW01000347.1, read as the reverse complement.
GTGGAGATGGCGTATGAGTTCGGCGCCGACGGACCGCCGCGATCAGGCGACGTCTGGGGCTTCAACCTGCGCCGCAATGCTCCGCGCGACCGCGAGCGCAGCTCCATGTCGGGAGGTGCCGCGGCCGGTAGAATCAGGTTCGAGCAGCCACCGATCACACTGGAACTCGAATCGATAGGGGACCCCTGGTACGGTAGCAACACTGTTGGCTCGCGCGTGCGCAATCTGGCCGACCATGAGCAGATGTTGAAGGTGAATGCGCGCGTCAGCGGGCCAACGCGTCGAGCACACTCCTTTGAGGTGAGCACACTCACTATCGCCGGAGGGGAGACGCGCACTCTGCAGGTACCCTACACGGTTCCGCGTGGCGGAAGGTGCTCGCTGCAGGTATCCGCGCAAACGATCAGAGGTGAGCAGGCGACCACCGCGTTTCGTACCCCGCAGATGGGATTTGAACTGCCCGCGCTTGGTGCGGCAATTGATGAGGCGCTCTCAGACATTGCCGGCGCCTACGTGGCCTACGTCATGATGTCCGAAGAGCGCCGTCCGTTCGAAGGTGCGTCACAACTCGACATGCTTGTCGCGCGATGGCGGTATCTCGACAGTCAGCACCGGCAGAGATCAGGACTCACGCTGGAGGCGGTGGTGGTGCTGTTGGATCGCGTCCGATCGCTCAGTCAGGACGCGATTCTGATGGAGCAGCGGTTCGCGGAACTTGCGTCTGAGGGATAGGCCAGGTACAGCGGACGTATGCTGAACCGGTTTCTCGATGATTATGCGCAATGGCCGGCTGCGCCGATCGCAGCCGGCCTCACTACTTCCCAACCGAAGGTGCTATTTTTCTGTCGAACAGTTACCATCGACCGGAATGATAACTGGCAGTATCAGTGGCCTCCGTCCAGTGAGCCGTTCGACATATCCCCCGATGCGGCTGCGAAGCTGCTCGTAAAGCTGCTCAGGATCATCAATTCCGCGGTTCTGTAAGTCGAGTGCAGTCTGCTTCGCTTCCTGGCGGATCGACTCGAGCAGTTCCTCGGATTCCTGCACGTACACGAAGCCGCGCGAGTATATCTCGGGTTCCGCGACCATCTCACAGGAATCCCTGCGCACCGCGACCACCGGAAGCACGATACCCTGCTGCGCGAGATTGCGCCGATCATCGAGGACCACGTCGCCGACGTCGCCGACGCCGAGACCGTCAACGTTGAGGGAGCCACCCGGTACGGACTCCGCCCTGCGCGCCCGGCCGTCCGTAAACTCGACGACGCCGCCAGGCTCGAGGATGAAGACATCCTCCTCACGCATGCCGAGGTCCTGCGCGATATCCGAGAATCCCAGCAGGTGCCGATACTCGCCGTGGAAGGGAATGGCGTACCGGGGCCTGCTGAGATTCATCAGCAGCTTTATCTCCTCGCTCTTGGCGTGTCCGCTGACGTGCACCTCGCCCTCCCCATGGAGCACGTGGGCGCCCTGACGGGCGAGGCCGTTGATGGTCTTCCAGATGAGCGCCTCATTGCCCGGGATCGCCGACGCGGACATTATGACCGTGTCCTGCTTGTGCACGGAGATGTCGCGATGAGAGCCGCGGGCGATGCGCGAGAGCGCAGAGAGAGGCTCACCCTGGCTACCGGTTATGAGGATCGTCAGTCGCCGGTCGGGAATGTCGTCGATCTCCCGTACATCGACGCGGACACCGTCGGGGATTTCGAATCGATCCAGCTTGCTCGCTACCCGCACATTCTGCTCCATGCTGCGGCCGATGATGGCGACCTTGCGCCCCATGTCCACGGATGCATCCACCGCGCTCTGCATCCGCCCGATGTTCGATGCGAACGTGGTCAAGATTACGCGTCCGGGAGCCTCCTCGATGATCCGGCGGAGGGACTCCTCCACGACACGCTCGGAGCCGGAGTACCCCGGCTCCGTTGCGTTGGTGACGTCAACCATCAGGGCGATCACCTCACCCGCACCGTATCGGGCGAAAGCATGGATGTCCGTTGGGAGGCCCTCGGTCGGCGTCTGATCGATCTTGAAGTCACCGGAATGCAGCAGGATCCCCTGATTGGTCTCAATTGCGAAGCCCACCGCGTCGGGGATCGAGTGATTCACTCGAATCGGCTCGATCTTGAATGAACCGATCTCGAGTTGCTCATGCTGCTCGATCTCGGTGAACTCAGAGCCTTCCTCGATGTCGAACTCCTCGAACTTCGCCTGCACGAGACCGAGCGTCAGTCTCGTGCCCCAGACCTTCAGTGGCATCCGCTCAAGCAGATAGGGGAGGGCACCGATATGGTCCTCATGCCCGTGTGTGAGCAGTACTCCTAGAACGCGCTCGTAGTTCTCGTAGATGTAAGTCATGTCGGGCAGGATGACGTCGATGCCGGGTTGTTCCTCATCCGGGAACATGATGCCGCAGTCGATGATCAGTATCTCACCGTTCTGCTCCAGAGCAGTCATGTTCTTCCCGATATGCCCGATGCCGCCCAGTGAGATTATGCGTAGCGTGTCGTCGTGTGCCATGACGGACCTCAATTCCTTCAGGGTGATGATTAACGATCTTCTGGAACGCGCACGAAATCTGCGCGTATGTAGTGGCCGGTCGAGATACCACTTCGCCGTGATGCTTGCAATGACCTGCCCGCAGTCGCCTTCTGGCGCAAACTCGCCTGATGGAACCGCAGGTCATCCGCCGCGGTCGAAGCGCCAACTGTTCAACTCTGATTGTTCATCAGTCAGAAAAAGGGCTTTCGCGGGAGCCGCGAAATAGCGTGGTAGTAGACCATAGCGCCATCTTTGGAGGCCCCTGCCGTAAGTACACAATGCGTCGCGCGGGCGGCTTTCACCTTCCACCACGACAAAAGAATCCACACTGATTCTGAAGCCGGTCGGATCAACTCCGACGCGGGTATTGTGTCGCTGGCCGAGTTCGACCACCGGATCGGCTTCAGTGAGGGCATCGCTGCATGCCTCCATGATAACCGCAACCCCACACATTTCAGCTACAGCGCTCGCGACCGGGCTACGTGAGGTGCTCGGCATGTCCGCCAGCATCCGGAAGACGGTTGATATGGGGGGATGAACCATTTTTGAGGAGGAGAATGCTCTCGTGGAGCGGAAGGTTGCTATTCGGCAGCTACTTGACGCAGTGGTGGCGCCGTCCAGTGAAACAGCGGACAGACCGGCTGCCGAGAAGGCGAGACCAGAAGAATAGACCGCCACAGATCTCGGTGCGACTATCGCCGGTGAGCAGGTTCGAGGAAGTGGGTTTCTCCTGACGCAAACCCCCTCCGCCGCCTCAAGTGCATTTGCATCGGGGCTCGCCGGTATTATCCTATTGCATGAGAAGAGGCAGAACTCCTTCTCATTCGTGCCGCCCCGATCGAGCGGGAGGGCTACGACCGATGGCGCGACGAGCAGCCCGTGAAGTGGGGGATTGCGGTCTTGCGCGTATCGGAGGGGCGGTCGAGGGGAGATTGGCGTCAGCCGTTCGCCTCCTCAGTCACGGAGGGCAGGACCCGCCGGGGGGTTTCCGGCGGGCGAAGTCGGTACTTACGTGAGTGCTCGCCGCATGAGAAGCACGCGGTTTGAAGGATTCTGCGCGCTCGAAGGCGCATAGTATTGCCACAGGGCGAGCCTCTTCAGGAGGATGGTCGTGGAACTCGAAGTCAGGGACAGGATCGATGATCAGTACACGGTCCTCGAGAAGTATCGAGGCGGGATGAGCGTGGTGTATATCGCGCTCGACGAGTTCTCGCAGAAGCGTTTCGCGGTGAAGACGGTCAAGGAGGAGATGCTGGAGGACCGCACCGCGGTGGACCGCTTCGCCCAGGAAGCGCGCACATGGATGAATCTCGGCCGCCACGAGCAGATCGTCGAAGCCATCATCTACCGTGAGATCCGTGGCCAGCCGTTCCTGTTTCTGGAGTATGTGGACGGTGTTAGTCTCAATGATCTGATCGAGCGTGAGAACGTGCTTTTTCCTCCCCAGATCGTGGATTATGCACTGCAGGTTTGCGAGGGCATGGATTACGTGCATAACGCCGAAGTCGGGCCGGACGACAGCGGGGTCATCCACCGCGATCTCAAGCCCGCGAACATAATGATTGATCGCCGGGGGAGGGTGAAGATTACCGATTTCGGCCTGGCGAAGGTGTATGGCGCCTCGACTCGCCTGACTGATGCTGGAATCGGCCTCGGAACGTATGTGTTCATGCCGCCGGAGCAGTTTCTCGATGCGGCCTCTGCGGATCGCACCTCCGACATATACTCGTTCGGCGTGGTGCTCTACCGCACTGTGACCGGCGAGTACCCGGTGTCGGGCGATAGTGTCGGCAGGCTGATACATAATATTCTTGAGAGCACGCCTCGCGCGCCCCGGGAGATTCGTGAGGACCTCTCAGCGGAGCTTGAAGGCGTGATACTGCGTTGTATCGCGAAGAAGCGGGCGGATCGCTACGAGAGTTTCGCGCACCTGCGCCAGGCGCTGGTTGAGATCAGACCGGAGGTGGAGGAGGCGTGGAGCGATGCGGAAATCACGCAGTGTGAGAGCTGTCGCTACCGAACCACGCATCGACATTCGTCGTGTCCGGTCTGCGCCGCAGCGATGGTGCCGGTGGCATCCGAGGCGGTGCCGTCCGGCGAGCCCGAACCCGAGCAGGAACCGGAGGTAGAGAAGCAACCTTCCAGTCCTCAGGAGCTTGAACAATCACAGAGTCTATACCGCCGGGCAATTGCGTTGCGTGAAGAAGGCCAGCTTCGCTCCGCCCTTGATCTACTGCGCCGGGCGACAGCGATGCGCGTTGATTATGCGGCGGCGCGCGAACTGCTCGACGAGATCGCGCTGGAGCTGGTTCGCAGCAGGATAGACGAGCAGCAGGCCTCGTACAACTGGCCGATGTTCCGGGGGAATATCACCCGGTCGGGTTACACGCCGGAAGTGGTCGCTCCACCGTTGGTGCGTCGCTGGCAGGTCACGATCGGCTCGTGGGTGCTGAGCTCGCCCAGTGTCGCGAATGGCGTGGTGTATGCCGGCGCGCGAACCGAGGCTTCGGGCAGTGTCGGTCGGATCTGTGCTCTCAACGCCAGGCGTGGGGAGTTGCTCTGGGAGTATCCGACAAACTATGAGGTCAACTCGGGAGTGGCGGTGGTGCGTGGGGAGAAGGTGTACGTGGGCGCACATCGACAGATGCTGTGTATTGACGCGAGCAGTGGGAAGCGCATCTGGGGATTTGTCTCGGATGATCTGATCGAGACCAGTCCGGCCGTCACCGGTTCGCAACTCTTCTTTGCCGATGCCGGTGGGACGATCTATGCGCTGGACGTGGAGGATCGACGGGTCATCTGGAAGATGCCAACGGGGATGTCGATCTTCTCGTCATCGGCGGTCTGGCAGGGCGCGCTGTATTGCGGTTCCAGCGATTATCTTGTGCGTTCACTGGACGTGAATACCGGCGAGGTTAACTGGGAGTTTGCGACCGGCGGAGAGGTGCTTGGGACACCGGCTTATGTTGACGGTGTTGTCTACGTCGGATCGTGCGACCAGCGGATGTACGCGCTTGACGCGCAGACAGGCGCGAAGCGCTGGGAGTTTCAGACTGCGGGCGAGATACACAGCTCGCCCGCGGTGTTTGAGGACCGGATTATCTTCGGATCGCGGGATGGTCGTATCTACGCAGTCGACGCGCGCAGCGGAAAGCGACGCTGGCACTTTGCGACTGGTGACTGGGTGAACTCCTCTCCGGCGATCAGCGGCGGGACGGTGTACTGCGGTTCTCATGACGGCAATCTCTACGCGCTCGAGATCGACAGCGGCGTTTGCGTATGGCATTTTGATGCCGGGGCTGAGATCGCCTCGTCGCCTGCCATCTCACAGAGATCGGTTTACGTGGGGAGTAGCAACGGAGGCGTGTACTGCTTCCGCTCGCGCGGATAGGAGCGCAATACCCGGGGCAGGAATGCTGAGTTGGGGGCCGAAGATACTGTTGAGGGTTCATTGCCGTCGTCGAAGGAGAGAACCGAAGATGAACGCGAAGCGGTTGCTCGCGCTGGTCGTGTTGCTAACTACCATGGGATCGCTGGCGGGTTGCGGGCGCACCTTCCTGATAGGTCGAGATCAGGAGATTCAGATCGGCAGAGAGGCGGCGGAGGATTTCGAACGTCGGAATCCGGTAGATCGTACCAGCGAAAGAGCGAGGTGGATGGCGCGTATCGGCAATCGGGTAGCGGAAGCTGCTCAGCCGCCGGAGTATCCGTACGAGTTCGTGCTTGTGCGGGAAGATGTTAACAACGCATTCGCTCTGCCCGGCGGCCCGATCTACGTTTATGATGGTTTGATCGACACGCTGGAAGCGGATGAGGACAGGGTCGCGTGGGTCTGTGGTCACGAGATTACGCATGTCCGGCAGCAGCATGCGATTCAGCGGGTTGAGCGCGCTATGGGCGCGCAGCTTCTGATACAGTGGTTGCTCGGGGGCGCGACAGAGAGGGACATCGCGACGGCGGTCGCGGGGCTGTCGATACAGGCTTACTCCCGCAGCAATGAGTTTGAGGCGGATCGGCTTGGTGTGCGTTTCGCGGCAGAGGCGGGTTACGATCCAACGGCAGCGATTCCGGTACTGGATACATTCCGCGAATTGCAGGGCAGAGATCCCAGCGACTTTGAGATACTGTTTCACAGCCACCCCGGAAGCACCGACCGACGCGACGCCGTGATCGAGTTTATCGAGGAGAACGAATATCAGGGCCGGTACTATCCCTGAGACAGGGCTGCAGAGAGATGGTCCGACTCCGGGAGAGGCGCTCCACGATCGGATGGATTGCGCCACCCCACCCGGTACTGTTCAGACAGGATTCGTCAGCGCGTGCGTGTTATCAGACGCGCGGATGTGCTGAGCGAGGGAGGCTGAACCTCTCTCCCTCCTATCCGACTACCTCCCGGATGACGCGAAGGAAGTTGCCGCCGAGAATCTTCAATACCGTTTCGTCATCAAGGCCGCGTTGCACCAGGGCCTCAGTGACCAGCGGAAGGTCCTCGGCTTTCGGTGGGATGGGGGGAACCGATATCCCATCGAAGTCCGCTCCGAGACCGACGTGATCCGGCCCGGCGAGGTCGATGATGTGTTCTATGCTGTCCACGAGACGCTCGATGCTCGGATTCTCGCGGTCGATGAAATGTGGGACGAAGGCCATGCCGATCACGCCTCCGTTCTCTCCGAGCAGGCGGAGTTGATCCTCGGTGAGTCCGCGCCAGTGTGGACACTCTTCGAAGACTCCCCCGTGGGAGAACACGATCGGATCCTCAGATAGCTCCACCGCGTCATAGAACGCCGCGTCGGAGGAGTGCGCGAGATCAACCAGCATCCCGAGACGATTGCACTCACTCACCACCTCCCGGCCAAACTCAGTCAATCCGGGACGGTGACGGGCCTGCTCCCGCTCCTCGGGGGTGGCGAAGTCGAAGATGCTGTTCTCCTGCTGCGTGGTTCCCGCTCCGCCCTCGCCGTGTGTCAGGCCGACCACTCTGACGCCGAGGCGGTAAGCGTTGCGGATCGTCGCGATCTCCCCATCGGCGAAGGTGCATCCCTCAAGCTGAGCGACGATTGCGAACTTCTCCTCCGCCGCGGCCCTCTCTATCTCCGCCGCGCAGGTTGCCAAGATTACCTGATCGGGATGCTCCTCGGCGAGCCTGTGCGCGCCGTCGATCAGCACCATGGCCTGCTTATGATCGGTGTCACCGACCATAAAGAAACTGCAGGTCAAGCCTCCCTCGAGAGCGCGGGGGATATCAAGGTGGTAGTTCTCGTCGCGCTGTGTCAGGTCGAGGCTCTGCCCCCGGGATTGGTGGAGAATCAGGGTGTCGTTGTGGCCATCGATGATGATGGCGCGCTGGTGCAACTCTCGTGCGTGATCTGAAATCGACATGACGCGCTTCCTCTCTTCGGCAGACGAGCGTGTAAGGTCAGCAGGCGCGAATTGCCTCGGGTGCGGTGCGTACGACGCAGGTAGTTCACTTCGCGGCGGCGATTGTCCTTCCACGACATGGTGATTGCCTGTCGTACGGCTATCCCCGCCTCATGTGATGGGCTCAGCCCAATCTTCTTCATCGTCCCGCAGACAATCACCCGGGGTTGACTGAGTGTTGGCTTCGAAGGGCATGAACGCACTACGCACGGAGCGCGCTTAACTCTCATCCGTTGCGGGTTGGATCTGTGCCGGCTCCTCTCCCGCCTGTGCCATGCGCGCGAGAAGTGTCTCGGCGAGTTGCGCGCGCACCTCGGCAAGCGCGGGATCGCGCACCAGGTTCTCGCGCTGGTGCGGGTCGCTCTCGTTATCGTAGAGGTAATCCTCGTAGTAGATATCGCTGCGCGAGCCGCTATCGGGAACACTCACGGAGTAAGTCCATCGTCTCGTGCGGATGCACCGGCCCGTCTGACTCTCGGAGATCTGCGCGAACGCCTCCTCAGGCCAGTCCTCCGCCTCACCCGCGACCAGCGGCTGAAGTGCGCGGCCGTGGTGGGTCTCCGGCGCCGGGATGTCCGCGGCGGCCAGCAGCGTCGGGGGGACGTCGATCAGGCTGACGATCTCGTCCACCACGCCACCGCCCTCGAAGCCCGGTCCGCAGGCTACCATTGGAATGCGCAGGCAGCCGTCATGACATGAGCGCTTGTACTCGGCGTTGCGGGTGCGGAAGTGTGAGCCATGGTCGGAGGTGTAAAGTATAACCGTCTCGTCGTCTATGCTGTCCTCGGCGAGCCCCTCACGGATGCGTCCGAGCGCGCCGTCGAGGGCGTTGCAACAGCCGAGGTAGTCGGGATAGTTCTCGCGCCAGTCTCCGTCGGTACCCACGAGGTCGCCGGGGACCTCGTAGTCCGCCCAGCGTTCTTTCGATCCCTCCGGCCCCTCATAGCGGTCCTTGTCATTCTGATGGTGGGGCTCGATGTAACTGACGAAGAGGACGAAGGGCCGGTCGCGGTCACGCTGCTGCATAAACTCCATCGCCACATCGGTGACGGCGTCCACGCGGTAGCGGCCCTCGGCGAACTCGTAACGCGATCCGTCCCCGCGGAACATGTACCCGTCATAGCTGTGAGAGGTGAACTCCAGCACATCTGAGGCGCACCACCAGTCCCAGCCGCCGCGGAACTGCTTCGGTACCGGATCCTCGCGGTAGTTGCGTTCTGGCTCGGGGCCGGAGGCGAGGTGCCACTTGCCGACGTAACCGGTCTGATAGCCCCACTCGGTGAACCAGTGAGCGATGGTCTTCTCGTCCACGGGGAGGTGGATGTTGTTACGCCAGCAGCCGACGGCCTCGGCGTACTTGCCGGTCTGCAACGATGCGCGGGCGGGTCCGCATACCGGCTGGCAGGTGAAAGCATGCTCGAAACGGGTGCCCTCCTCGGCCATCCGGTCGAGGTTGGGGGTGACATCAAGCTCCTGCCCGTAGCAGCCGCAGGTGTCCCAGCGCTGCTGGTCGGTGAAGAAGAAGACAATATTCAGTGCGCTCATGGTGACCATCCTTCGTGGCAACTCAGATGCACGGAGGGAGTGCTTCGTCGAAAAGCAGGGAGGTTCCTTCACCGCTGATGATGGGGCCCCATGAGGTAGAGCGGAACTCTCAGCGAAGGAGGTGAGCGCTTCCGCGCGGAATAGTCGGCTGACGAAACATGGACTCGATGACAGGGTGTGACAGGTGATGGCGGCAGGTGACGTGCGCGTGGGATTTGTCGGATGCGGGGTGCATGCCCGTGAGAGGCTTCTGCCAGCGGTGCAGCGGGTGGGGATGGACCTCGCGGCGATCTGTGATCTCGACAGGCGTCTCGCACAGCGCACCACGAGAAGGTTCGGCGCTTTCCGCGCCTACCAGGACGCTCGCGCGATGATCGATGAGATGGACCTTGATGCGGTGCTGGTCTGCGGGCCGCCCGAGCTTCACGCCGAGGCGGCTGAGACCGCGCTCGCTGCGGGCTGCCATCTCTGGACCGAGGTTCCCGTCGCCCCCAACGCCGACGAGGCCGAGGAGATCGCCACGATTGCTGAGGAGCACGGGAGGATCGCACAGGCGGGCCTCAACGCGCGCTTCGCCCCGGCCTATCAGCGCATGCGAGAGATCGTGGATGACCCTGAGTTCGGCGAACTGCGCTCGGTCGAGATCGCCTGGTGGGTGCCCGAGACGCACGGGCACGATAATCCGGTACTATTCGACCTTGTCCACGCGTTGGATCTCGTGCGTCACCTCGGAGGCGACGTAGTTGATCTGTGCGTTGTTCGCGCGCGGCAGGCGAATACGCTCGCCATCGCGCTCGAGCTTCAGGCCGATGCGGTTGCGACGATAAGTTTCACGGGGCGGGCGCTCTGCCCACGCGAGCGGGTGGAGGTCGCCAGTCTCGATGCGAATGTGACGACGAACGGTAGGCAACAGGTCATATTGCATAGCTCAAAGCGCGAAGAAACGGCAGTATGGGGATATGACGCAATGCGCGTGAGAGAGAGTGAGATGCAGTGGGAGCCGACCGGCCACATTGCGCAGTTGCGGCACTTTGCGGAGAGCGTCCTGGGTGACACTGAGCCTGAGGCCACTTTCACAGAAGCGGTCGCAGCGATGCGTCTGGCGGAGAGAATCGCACAGATCGAGAGGAGCTGAACCTTCCGTGAAGAGGGGCCAGGAAGATGACAGGGGGGAGATGGCAACTGAACCGGGGGGATACGAGTGGCGGGCTCGACGTGCCGCAGAGTCGCCCTTTCTCACGGTTCTGCTGGTCATCTTCACCTTCCTGCTCGCAGTAGGAGTGAACGTGTACTACACGCCCGGCCACTCAGCGCTGGCGGTGTTATTCGTGACCCTGGCACTCATGCCCTATTACGCCTCGTACCGATATGTCCTAAGCGGCGAGACGGTGCAGGTGCACGGCCCTTTCTACTACGTCGAGCACCAGTGGTCTGACTTTGAGGGCTGGCGGCTGAGCGAAGATGAGCTGCGTCTGATATACAAGCGGAAGATCTGGTCGTCGGTGCTGGTTCTCTACGCTCCGCATTCGATGGATGAGGTAGTGCAGTACGTGCAGCGATATCTGCCCGCCGACAGACTCGAGGACCGTCGGCTGTGAGCTGCATGGATGGTGAGGATCGCGAAAGAGCGCGCCAACGGGAGGTGCTGGAACGCTTTGCGCAGGAGATAGCGAGGCGCCGGATGGCCGTTCCCGCCATCTTTCTTTTCGAGTCAATCCAGCCACTATCTTTCGTCGCGGGCCAGGCGCTTGCCTTCATCCATCCACTTGTCTCCGTCATCCTCGAGGCCCCCGACTATCACATGTTTCGTGAAGCTATCGAGGATCGTGAGAACGTCGCATGGCTTATCGATCGCCTGGAGGAACTGGAGTACGACAGCAGGCGAGATGAGGGCGGAGAAGACGGCGGGAGCGGGGCCGACGAGAAAGACCCGGACGACAGGGAGCAGGACGAAATGTAGATCAGACTCCGGCCGAGTCTCTCCGGTGTAATTGCGCGTCTCCGTGGCTCGGCTGATGCGCCAGAGGCGTTCACCGACAACGGTGGGCCGAGGCCCGCTCAGTGAAGCCGCAACTCCTCCCACGGCCGGGCCAGGCAGATCGGTGCGTCCTGCCCGCAAGCCCGCCAGTGCAGGCGAACCATCTCAGCATGACGCCGCGTCCAGAGATCGCGCGAGGGGCGACTGAACTCATAAAGATGGGTCAGCATAACCCTCTGGGGCTCGATAAACGTCATGAAGTCACAGAACTTATCCAGTTCCGGCGGCACGGGATCCAGCGCAGCGGCGCGTCCCAGCCAAAGATGGGCGAAGAGCAGATCCACCGGGGCAAACCGCGCAATTATCTCGGGGCGGTAACTGCGCACATCCCCGGGAAAGAGCCAGCGCCTACCGGCCACCCTGACTACGTAGCCGGTGGCATCGGTGCCGCGCGGTTTCCCCTGCTCGAGCTTCCAGTGCAAACCACTGAAAGGGATCACGGCTATGTCGTCGAACTCGAGACGATCGCCGGGACGCGCAAGCGCAATCTGGCTGTCACACGGTTCGACTCGCTCAACGAAACGCTCGACCATGTGCTCGGGCACAACGTAGCGCACCTCGCTCTCGCGTAGCGAGGACAGCAGATCGTAGTCAACGTGATCCGCATGATCGTGAGTGAGCAGAACGAAGGACAGCCGCTTCAACGGGTCGATCGGCAGGTCGTTGGGGAAGTCCGCAAGCAGGTTACCGGGAACCAGCGGGTCCACGGCCCAGCGGACACCGTCGCTGTTGAAGAGGTAGCTTGCCGCGTGCATCAACCACAGACTGCATGAGTTCGCCGGGCGCGACCAGGAACTGAGCATGGCGTTCCAGGCGTCACGACAGTAACGCGCCCGGTGAGATCTGAGGCGCAGTGTCTGCTGGATGTCCCAGGACGTCTCGAGGTGCTGAGCAGTCTCAAACACGTTGTACTCCTCGCTGAAGGTCCGGTTGATCGCCGATCACGATTCACGTCGGATAATACCTCGGGCGAGGCTCGAATACCTGCCTCAAGCCCCTGGGATTCACACGGGGTAATCGTGGGGCGCAATCCTCCGGTGGAGCAAGTGTGAAGACGGTTATCCCGGCGATATTGCAGGTGTCAGACCCTTTTCAGAGGAAACTCAGATTCCCATGGCACAGGATGAGCGGTCGAAAGCGCAGCGTGAGAGCATTGAAGGTTGTGTCGAGCGAGTGGTGTTTCACGCGCCCGACAATGGTTTCGCGGTGCTGCATCTGCGGTCCAGCAGCAGGAAGGTGACCTGCGTCGGGAATGTAAGCGAGCCGACCGCAGGTGAGCATCTTCGGGTGTTCGGCGAGTGGGTGGTGGATAGTCGCTACGGCCGACAGTTTCGCTTTGAAAGCTATCAACTGGTACGACCGTCATCGACCGAGGCGATCGCCAGCTACCTCGCCTCCGGAAATGTCGAGGGTATCGGGGAGGTGATGGCGAAGCGTCTTGTGGATCACTTCGGCGTGGACACCCTCGAGGTGCTGGATGAGCGCCCTGAGCGAGTGCGCGAGGTCGAGGGCATCGGCAAGAAGCGCGCGAAGGCGATCGTGGCGGCATGGCAGCGGCAGGAGCGCATGCGCGAGGTAATGCTCTTCCTGCACGAGCACGGCATGGGTGGGGCGCTCGGCGCGAGGATCGCCTCTACCTTCGGCGATCGAACGATCGAGGTATTGGAGAATGATCCCTACGTGCTGGCGAGGCGCATCCGGGGTATCGGCTTTGTCACGGCCGATCGCATTGCCCGCTCGGTGGGGATAGATCCGCGCGATCCTTCACGTCTCCACGCCGGCCTGATCTACTGCCTCGACGATGCCACTGACGAGGGGCACCTCTTCCTGCCCGCGGAGCATCTACTGGAAGCGGCGGTGCGCTTGCTGGAGGTCGAACAGGCGCTGATCGAGCGCGCTCTGAAGCATCTTGAGGAGGCGGAGGAGATAGCAATCGAGCAGGCGCCGCCGGGGCACGCGGCGTATCTGCCGGCCCTGCTTGCCGCGGAGCGGGAGGTGGGACGACGCGTCCTCACACTGGCTTCTGAGAAGGTTCCGGGCGCTCCCTCGCCCGAACAGACAGTGGACTGGCTTGCGGGCCGGGGAGAGCTTGCGGGCGTGATTCTCTCCGAGCAGCAGGCGGCCGCGGTCGCAGGGGCACTTGCCGAGCGCATCACCGTTATCACCGGCGGCCCGGGCACCGGTAAGACCACCATCGTGCGCGTGATCGTGAAGGCCTGCCGGGCGTTGGGTCGCGAGGTGGCGCTCGCCGCTCCCACCGGCAGGGCCGCCAAGCGCATGGAGGAGCTTGCAGGCGCCGACGCTTCGACTATCCATCGATTGCTTGAGTACGATCCCTTCAAGGCCGCGTTCACGAGGAACGAGGATGAACCGCTGGAGATGGACACGCTGGTGATCGACGAATCATCGATGATCGATGTCCCGCTCGCGCGCGATCTGCTGCGCGCGATCCCCGACGGCGCACAGGTCATATTCATCGGTGATGCGAATCAGTTGCCGAGCGTCGGTCCGGGCACATTTTTTCGCGATCTCGTCGCCTCTGATGCTGTGCCGGTGTATGAACTCACCGAGATCTACCGCCAGGCCGCACAGTCGCTCATCGTGGAGAACGCGCACCGACTCATCGCCGGAGAGAAGCCGCTGCTCGTGCCGTGGAAGAAAAGCCGGGGCGAAGACTGTCTCTTCGTGCATGCGCGCGAGCCCGAGCGCGGCGCGGACCTGGTGATCCGCGCGGTTACTCGCGAACTCCCGCCACTGGGCTTCCCGCCGGAAGAGACGCAGGTCATCACACCGATGCACCGTGGACCGCTGGGGGTCACGCAGCTCAACCGCAGGCTGCAGGAGGCGATCAATCCCGAGAGCCCGCGAAAGGCACAGGTGCGTTACGGCGATCATACCATGCGCGAGGGCGACCGCGTACTGCAGGTGGTCAACAACTACGACAAAGAGGTCTTCAACGGTGAGATAGGGCGCGTGACGCATGTCAATCTGCAGGACCGTCATGTGACGGTCGCGTTCGATGATCAGGAGATAAACTACGATCATCAGGACCTCGATCAACTGCAACTCGCGTATGCGATGACGGTGCATAAGTCTCAGGGAAGCGAGTATCGCTGCGTGGTGATCGTGATGCACTCGACGCACTACATCATGCTGCGGCGGAATCTGCTCTACACGGCGCTTACGCGCGCAGAGGAGATGGCGGTGCTGGTGGTCAACTCCGCGGGTATCATGCGCGCGGCGCTCAATAGCGAGGAGCAACAGAGGTACACTCTACTCACGGAGCGTCTGCAGGGGCGAATGACCGTGGAGGGCGAGCGGCGTAATCCGGAGCTTTAGGCCGGACTGTGCCGCTGCAGGGTGCGCAGACTGGAGCGATCAGTCGAACGCGACATGCGTAAGGCACGGACGGCCCCCGGCGGGGGATGTCGGGGGCCAAAACAGAAACGGCCCACGGCGGGCGGGTGCACACCTGAGGATTGACATTCGCGCCACCACAAGCACACCCAGGGAAGTTGAAGATCATGACCGAAGGCAATCGCGCCGAACATGAACTCACGGTCGCAAACGTCGAACCGCCGACTGCGATGGCTGGAATCAGAGATACGTGGAGGATTACTTTCGCAGGCCTGGAGGTAGCCGAGGGCGGCGTGGTGCGCTTCCGCATCGGCGGCGGACGCGACAGTAAGAGCGACTGGCTCCGCCCCCAGATGACGGATCCGTCGGCAAACGAGTACGTCACGGTGGAATGCTCGGGCTCGCCCGTGCTGACCGTCACCGTCCCTCCCTTCTCTGAAGTACGGGACAACGTGGTCGATCTCACGATCACCGAGGCTTCGCTCCGCGCTGAAGACGAGATCACGGTGACGCTCGGGGACACCTCGGGGGGTGGAGGTGGCTCCACTCCGCAGACGTTCTCACAGTCGAAGAAGCGCTTCGACATCTTCGTAAGCGAGCCATCCGAGCAGCCCAGGCGCGAGTTTCACCCCGCATCCGGCGCGCCTGTCGTTGAGGTCACCGGCGGGCCGATGGACCGCCTCCGGCTGCTGGCGCCCGGCAGTGTGGCAGCGGGCAAGGAGTTCTCGGTCGTCATCAAGGCCGAGGACGCGTACGGCAACGTCGCGGGGCTGTATCAGGGCGAACTGACACTTGAACTCAGCGACGATGAGATTGCCAGCGGCCCCGAAGCCGTGAGCTTCGAGGGGCCGGGCGGCGTCTGCGTGGTGGACGGCTTCAAGTCATTCAGTCGCGGACTGCTGCGCGTGGTCGCCGTTGACGAGATCAGTGAGATCAAGTATGTGTCGAATCCGATTCTCATCACCACGCATGATCAGGAGCAGCTTTACTTCGGCGTGATTCACGGACACACTCGCTGCTCGGACGGCCTCGGCTCAGTAGAGGACTATTACGCGTGCATGCGTGACGACAACCGTCTCGATTTCGGTGCGGCCAGCGACCACGATCATGACTGGGAGACCGGGGAGGAGGAGTGGCGGGAGATACAGGAGCAGACCGCCACAGCCAATGATCCGGGGAGCTTCGTAACGCTGCTGGGATGGGAGTGGGCGAAGTGGCGACGCGACGGAGCAGGCGATCGCAATGTTTACTATGACACCGACGATCAGCCGATGTACCGTTCCGGAGATGAGCACTATCCGACCCCCGGCGAGCTTTTCTCCGCGCTCGAGCGGCATCGAGCGATCGTTATCCCGCATCATCCGGCCTCCAACGGGAACTTCTGCGATTACTCGGATCACGATCCGGAGAAAGAGCGGCTGGTCGAGATCTACTCGATCTGGGGTAATTCCGAGTGTTCCGTCCATGAGGGTAATCCTTTCCCGATGCGCCCTGCTGGCATTCCCCGGTCCGGCTCCGTGGATATGCCGATTGACTCGGGAGAAGTTCCCGAGGGCTTCGTCCAGCGCGCTCTGGCGATGGGCAGAAGGCTCGGCTTCACCGGCGGCGGGGACGACCATCACGGCCATCCCGGCGATCCCACTGCCACCGGCGCGGAGCCCTTCCGCTACCGCGACGGACTGATGGGCGTCTGGGCTCCGGAGCTTACCCGCGAGGCGATCTTCCAGGCGATGTACGACCGGCACACCTACGCCACCACGGGCACGAGGATGCTGGTGCTCTTCCGCGTCGCAGATGCCTTCATGGGCGACGAGATCGAGGTGAGTGAGCGCCCGGAGCTTGCCGAATCGCGCACCATCGAGGCCTTCATCGCGGGTGAGAGTAAGCTGGCGCAGGTAGAGGTGGTCCGCAATAATGAGGCGGTACACAGCATACGTCCTGAGGGCTCGGATCTTGCGCTCGAGTGGATTGACGAGGATCCACTCGAACCGATGGCGCTGAATCCAGTCGATTACGATCAGCCGCGATTCGTCTTCTATTACCTGCGGATATTGCAGTCCGACGGGCAGATGGCGTGGGCGAGTCCTGTGTGGCTCTTGCTCCCGGAGAGATGACCGCTCTGCCGGATACCGGAACCGGTGAGGCTCCGGGTAACAGCCTCTCTTGCCGTCCGCAGTACGGGCGCCCTGCTCGGGGTACCGTGCGCATCAGTTCCTCAGCGCGAGTTCTCGGTAACGCCGGGACCATCATCCCTGGTGCAGGAGCGGAACTGTCGGAGGGTGAAAAGGGTCTAAGGTAGAGTGAGATGGATTAAGCAGGCCCGTTCGTGGCCTGGAAAGGGAATGTGGTAACGTGTCGAAACACACAATCGCAGCAACAGTTGCAGTATTGCTCCTATGCGTGACAGGTGGATTCGCTCAGGATTATGCGGATATCCTGCTGCCCAATAGAATGGTAGCTCGCATCCGCACCGCAGGTCCACATGGTAGCCTCGCTCAGCGCGAGTCGGCGATCTATCAGCGCATCACCAATGCCCTGAGCAACGAGTTGCACAACATCTTCGTTCAGGAACTCGGTGGTCCGAGGCTTACGGTTCACCAGCGTGACGGAATTTGGACGCTGAGCATCGGTAATCAGATGCTTATTCAGGCGTTCCCGGAGGATGCTGCGGGGGCCGGTACGACGCCCGCGCAGCTTGTTCGGCAGTGGAAAGCCAACTACCGGCAGCAGCTTCCGCGCGCCGTGCCGCCCATCAGGGTGCCGGACTGGTGGAAGGAAGCGAACCCGGAGGCGGTTGCCGAGCCGGAGAGGCGTTCACATGGACGCCCCGCCGAGGATGCGCCACTGGTGCGCGAGGTAGTTGAATTTCTCGAGGCGGCACGGGAAATGCCGGCCGAGTGCTTCGATGAGTTTCTTCCCGCGATGGAGCAGTCATTGGTGCAGTTCATCTGGACCTACCGCCACCCCGACTGCGGCGACCCGCCCATCGAGGCGCATATTCGCGTCCGGTCGGTGCTCAGGCGAGCGCGTGGGCTCTCCGATGAGCAGTACTCGAATGAACGATGGTGGCTTGCAGGCTCGACGATAGAGCACCTGCGAGAGGCCATGGACATGCCGGAGTGCGCTGGGCCGGTGCCGGAACAGCGTGAACTCCCCGACTTTGAGGCACCGCCGGAGCCGATCGCCGCTCCGGCGGCGCCGGTCTCCCCCGCCACCGAAGTGGCTGTGGAAGCGGAACCGGCAACAGAGGTTGAACCCGCCACCGATACTGAGCCTGTGCCCCAGGCAGAAGCAGATGCCGAGCCGACACCACGATCCGCTCCCGAACCGGACATAGATCCTGTCACGATTACCCCCGGCATGCCGATTCAGATCGCGGCGCTGGGAACAGGTCTTGGCGAGAGCGCCAACCTGTTGAACATGGGACAGGCATTCACCGCGCCGGTCGATCAGCTTCTGGTATATGTGCAGGTGGCAGGCGCCGCGCCAAACACCGTGCTCGGGGTGGTCATGCAGGGAGCCGACGGAATCCTGGCGCGCCGGAGGATACGGGTGAGCGGCGACCGCAAACTCGCAGTGACCTTCGCCGGATCAGCAGCCGCTGCGTTTGTTCCCGGAGAATATCAGTGCATACTTACCGTCAACGGAGCGGATGCGGCGAGCCTTCCGTTTGTGATCGAGGACTGAGCAGGCACCTGGAGTAATGCGGCGCGTCGCAGGTGGAAGTTTGAAGGCCCCGGCGGTCTCCAGAGGACCAGACGGATGTCTATCATGCGCTCTGGCGATGAGCGCCGCCGCGTGTCTCCTCGCCTCGGTGAGTGACGCCGCGGCGTTATTGAAGCGCGCCTCTCGATCATCCTCCACACCGCTCCCAAAGAATCGCTGCGACCGAACAGGCCCTCACAGCCGCTGCTGTGCGTAGCGGTTCAGAATCAGCGAGGCGATGCCGCACACTGCAAAGACCGCGCTGAAGACCCCGAAGGTAAGTGCGACTCCCTCGACTTCAAGTCCGAGCAGACTTCCCGCGACCGCGGCCACCACCACACCGAGGTCCCTCCAGGTGAACATGGCTCCGTAAACAAGAGGTCGGCGCTTCTGTGCGGAGGAGGTCCCGATCAACGCGGTGCTCACCACCGGAACCGCGCCGTTGAGCATGCCGAGCGTGAGCGCCGTCACGGCGAGTGCGATCGGATGTTCCCACAGAAGCGGCACGGTCATCCCGGCGGCGCCTCCGAAGAAGCCGATCGCAAGCACGCTGCCGTGACTCATTCGCTCACTCAGCAGGCCCGAGGAGACGCTGAGCACAAAGCGCGCGAAAGGGTAGAAGAAGGTCGCGATCCAGAGCCAATGCGCGCCGTGCGCGGCCTCCACATAGTCGGTGAAACTCCCCAAAACGAAGCCGAAGGAAAGCGAGGCCGCGAAGAGCAGGAATGCGGCGATGCGCGCCTTAGTCTGTGACATGATCTGCACGAGCGAGGTCCAGGTAGGCATCTCCGGCAGTGGCTCGGGCCGACGGGGAAGCGCCAGCATGATCCCGTAACCGATCATTGCGAGCAGGGTCGCGGCGGCGTAGAGCAGCCAGGGGGTGTCGATCTGCTGTGCGTAGTTGAAGATCGAGCCAAGCACGATCACGCCGAGGGCCCATCCCGCAAGCGTTGCGCCGTAGAGCACCCCCATGCCCGTGCCGTGCCTCTTCGCCCGGTCGGCGAGTGCGAGGATCTGTAGGGTGGTGCCCATCCACATGGCCGCACCGCCCCAACCCCAGATAGCGGCGGCGAGCAAAGCCAGCGGGTAGCTTGGGACGAAGTAAAGCCCCAGCATCGCCAGTGGAAAAAACACGTACATGGCCCCGCCGGCGAGCGAGCATTTCCACTGTGGCCAGTCGCGCAGCAGGTAGACATTACCGAGGCGGAAGACCGTCATCGAGAAGTAAACGCTCGCGATGACAAGAGAGCGGTGGAACTGACTCCAGTCGGTAAACTCGCGCAGGTAAGGCATAAGGAATGCCTGTTGTGCACCGGTACCGAGGAAGATGAAAAGGAAGGTGCTTGATAGAAGCAGTACGTGGGCACGCGTGGAAAGGGCGCCGTCACGCGCGGTTGAGTGTCGGGCCTTTGACATGATCTCTCCTCAGAAGACCGTCGGTGAGATGAAACAGTAGCATGGTGGCTGATCGCCAGCACTCAGATCGCGCTGATCCTCGTCATCGGTTGAAGCGAATGTTGAGGATATCTCCGTCCTGCACCAGGTAGTCCTTGCCCTCGAGACGCACGCAGCCGGCCTGCTTACAGGCGGCGATCGATCCGAGTTCATCGAGCTTCTCGAATGGGATCACCTCGGCGCGGATGAAGCCCTCGTACATGTCACTGTGTACCTTGCCTGCCGCCTCATGGGCGGTTGCGCCGGCGGAGATAGTCCAGCCACGCGCCTGGTTCTCGTTGGCTGTGAAGAAGGTGATTACGTCGAGGACATCGTAGCAGGCACGGATAAGACGCCTCCGCGCGGGTTCCTCGAGGTCGAACTCTCTGAGGAATTCGCGGCGTGTCTCCGCATCGAGTTCGGCAAGCTCCGATTCGAGTCCGGCAGCCACCGGTATCCAGGGGAGGCCGGCCCTTTCCGCCATGCTGCAAGCTCCTGTACAGGTCTGCGCACGCAGGTCCTCTTCGGAGACATTGAGCACCACCAGCAGCGGCTTGGCCGTGAGCAGGTTGAAGCCGCGAAGCAGGCGTTCATCCTCCTCGTGAAGCGTCATGTCCCGCACGAGTCGTCCCTCGGAGAGATGGGCTTCGACGCGTTCGAGCAGGTCCCGTTCGATGTTGATCGTATCCTTCTCGGCCTTCTTCTCCTGCGCGATGCGTTTGAGACGCCGTTGCACCACGCCGAGATCGGTGATCGTCATCTCAAGCAGAAGCGCCTCGAGGTCCTCCGCAGGCTGCAGTGGCTCGCCGCGGTGATCGAGTTCACCGAAGCACTGCACAACGAGGGCGAAGGCGTCGGCATCTCCGGCGATCCTTGTCAGACTGTCATCACGCTGCGTATGCTCCTCGCCCCGGTGCAGGGCCATCAGATCCACAAAGGTCACTTCCGGCTGGGTTAGATCCTGCGATCCGTAGATCTCAGCCACGCGGGTGACGCGTTCGTCAGGGACCTTCACCACAGCAAGCCTCGCCTCGGCGCGTCCCATGTTGGATGGATCGATCTCTCGATCCGTCACCACGTTGAAAAGGGTTGTCTTACCGCTTCCCGGCAGCCCTACGAAGCCTACCTTCATCGCAGATCGCCCCTGACGCCCGTGAGCTTTGCGCAATGCAGCAGAGGTGTCATTCCGCGCGAGACGTCGTGAGGCCTTCTCCGCTGTCAGGATGAGGCACGTGCGCAGTGGACTATCAGAGGAGATGCAGGATTGGAGCCGAGGGGAGATGCGCTGTCATCACCGGCGCGATCGTAGAGTACGCAGCTACTGAACTTCCCCGAGGATCGCGCTCAGGGCATCGTGCGAGACGGGACCTTCTCGCAGCACTTTCGGCGGAGATTGAGTGAGATCGAGCACCGTTGAGGCCGTACCGCCCGGACATCTTCCCCCATCGACCACCAGCGCGACATGGGCGAGCAGCTCCGACGTCAGATCGGCTACCTCGCACGCGGGTGGCTGGGTGGTGAGATTAGCGCTGGTCGTTGCGAGCGCGCCGCCACAGGCCTCAATGATGCCGCAGGCGACATCGCTGTCGGGCAGGCGCAGGCCGATCGTGGCTCCGCCGCCTGCAACCGCCTCCGGCAGCGCCCGAGAGCGCGGCACGATTACCGTCAGCGCACCCGGCCAGAATTTGTCGAAGAGAGTGTGGGCATAAGGTGCCAGGTCGCCATGCACGAGCACTCCAACGTTGTCGGGCGAAGCTACCAGTATGGGGATCGGCATTCCGCGGGGCCGCCCCTTTGCCTCAAAGAGGCGAAGGATGGCCTGCTCGTTGAAGGTGTCCGCGGCGATTCCGTAAACTGTGTCCGTGGGGAAGACGATCAACTCGCCGCGCTCGATCGTGGCGCGAGATGCCTCTGCCGCTTCTGCGAGGCCTGCAGGTGGAACCTGAATGACGTCGCCGCGAGGGGCGGGGCTATCCGCATTCACCTTCCACCGACTCCCATCACCGCCGCAACGACCCGGTCGAGTCTGCCGAGATCCTTGCGGATGATGATCTCACGTGCCTTCAGAGCCTCACGCATCAGTTCCGCGACTTGCGTCGCCCGCCCGTCTCCAACCTCAAAGACCATGGCCTTGAGGGCCGGTAGCCGACGAGCCTCTCCAACTATCGCCCTGTAAGAGCCGAGGCCGTCCTCGGCTGCGTCCACCAGTGCCTCGCGCGGCTCATGCTCCACTATCTCGGGCATGAGCGCGTCGAAGCTGTTCTCGCAGATGTAAGGGGGATTGCTGACTATCATCTCTATCTCATCGACTCTGCCCTGCTGGTGGAGCGGGTCGAGCCACTCTCCGCAGGCGAGCGTTATCCGCTGCTGCAGATCGTGCATAGCGACGTTCTCGCTCGCGAGTTCCAGTGCGTCTGCGGAATTGTCCGTTGCGATCACGTCGATCTCCGGCGATTCCAGCGCGAGCGTGATCGCGATAACCCCAGACCCTGTGCCGATATCGGCGACAGTCGTGATATCGAGTTCGTCGGTCAGTTCGAGTGCGACGTCGATGACGACCTCAGTGTCAGGGCGGGGGACAAGCGCCCGAGGATCACAGACGAAATCGCGCCCGTAGAACTCGGTGGCGCCGAGAAGGTATTGGAGAGGTTCGCGCCGGGCGCGCGAGTTCACCAGCACTTCAAGGGCGGCCATCTCTTTGCCCGTAAGGAGGCGGTCGCGCTGCATTGCCAGCTTCGAGGGCTTAACCTTGAGCACGTGCGCCGCCATCGCCCGGGCATCGAACTCCGCGTCGGGCACCTCCGCATCGAGGAGGCGTTCCCGTGCGTCCTTGAGGGCCGCTGCAAGCTTCATCAGGGAAGGCCGCTCCTTGCGATCAGAGGGTTGCGGCAAGCTGCTCGAGCTTTTGTTGCCGCTCGTGCTCGGCGAGGCTCTCGATCAGCCGATCGATCTCGCCGGTCATCAACTCAGGAAGATTGTGGAGGGTGAGGCCGATACGATGGTCGGTTACGCGATCCTGGGGGAAATTATAGGTGCGGACCTTCTCGGAGCGATCGCCGCTCTTGACTGCCGCGCGTCGCCGGGCGTCGATCTTCTCCATCTGCTTCTCCTGCTCGTGCTCGTAGAGACGTGCCCGCAGCACGGTCAGAGCTTTCTCGCGGTTCTGTTTCTGGGATCTTTCGTCGCGCGAGGTGGCCACGATCCCGCTGGGTTTGTGTGTCACGCGCACAGCGGTTTCGTTCTTCTGCATGCTCTGCCCGCCCGGTCCGCCCGCGCGGAAGGTATCCCACTCAAGCTCGCTCGCCTGCAGATCGATGTCAACATCCCGGGCCTCGGGTAACACCGCGACCGTAGCAGCGGAGGTGTGGATTCTACCCTGGGACTCGGTGGCCGGCACCCGCTGCACCCGATGGACGCCTGCCTCGTGCTTGAGTCTGTCGAAGGCTCCGGGTCCCTCGACCTTGAAGATGACCTCCTTGATACCACCCATCTGTCCCTCGTTCGCGGAGATGACCTCGACGTTGAAACCCTTCCGGGTCGCGTAGTTGCTGTACATGTCGAACAGATCGCCAGCGAACAACGCGGCCTCGTCGCCGCCGGTTCCGGCGCGTATCTCGACGATGGCGTTGCGATCGCGCATAGGATCGGGCGGAAGCAGCATCATCAGCAGATCTTCTTCCATCTCATCGAGGGCGGCCTGAGCCTCATCTCGCTCCATCTCGAGGAATTCGCGCATCTCCTCATCCTCGACAGTCTTGAGCATGGCCTCGGCATCATCGCGGGTCTGCAGTTGCTCCCGATACTCGGCGAGCTTCTCCATCGCGGGCACGAGTTCGGAGTGACGCACCGACAACTCGCGCAGCTTCGCAGGATCATTCAGTACCTCCTGCGTGGTGAGCTGCTCCTCAACTTCTCTATACTCTTCCTCAAGGCGCTCGAGCGCCGGCAGCAGATCCATCGTCAACTCCATCGAGGGAATAAATGAGATGTAGCTGATGCGACTTGCTCAGGCCTCTCCGGCAACTTCGGGCGCGGCATTCTCGTCGGCCGAAGTATCCGGTGCGGCATCATCCGCGTCCGCGTCGGTGTGCTGATCATCGCGGACGATCTGCCCGGCCTTTCCGATTCTCACCATCTCGGGCTCCGCAAAATCCCCAGGCAGATCCACCTCGGGAGCCACGGTTGCGAGAGCGTAGATTGCGATCTCCACCTGATCCGGTTCCGGCTGCCGCGTGGTCAGAAGCTGCATGAGAAGTCCCGGGCCCGCAAGCACCTTCTCCAGCACGGTGCCCCGATGTCGTCCGGCCCAGCGGATGATCTCGTAGGCGATGCCTGCGATCGGGACCAGAAGAGCCAGGCGCAGCAGCAGGCGGAGCCAGAGAACCGGCCATCCGACGAAGACGTTGGCGAATATCTTGATCACGATGACCACTAGGATGAATGCGCTGCCGCAGCGCGGGTGCAGCGGGCTGTTGTCCATCACGCTTTGCACGTCAACATGCCCGGTCTCCTCGTAGGCGTTAATCGTGGCGTGTTCAGCCCCGTGATACTCGAAGACCCGCCTGACGTAGGGGATAAACGAGATCGCCAGGATGTAACCGATGATGGCGAGCAGCCTGAGGCCGCCTTCAAGCAGATTCCGCAGGAACACCTCGCCGAGCTGATCGGCGAAGGCGGCGGCTTCGGGGCCCATGAACCAGTCCACGGCCCAAGCGGGCAGTAGAACGAAGAGACCGATGCCGAGCGCCATCGCAGGGATCATCGTCAGCCAGATGGCCTTCTCACCGAGGCTCTGATGCTTCTCCGCCTCCTCGGCGGCGATCTTGCGGGCCTGTTCATCTGCTGGATCGAGTTCTGCCTCGCGCTCCTCCTGAAGTTGCTTCGCCTCGTCTTCGAGGGCGACGTTGCCGGAGAAGTTCAGCGACTCGAGACCCATAGTGAGAGAGTCCACCAGGCTCACATTACCTCTGATGAACGGCCAGCGCGCCCAGGCGTAACGCTGTCCGAGAGTGTTAAGCTTGCGCGTGCCGATGATAACGCTCTCATCGAGGCGCCTGACCGCGGTTGCGTAAGCGGTTTTCGAGCGCATCATCACGCCCTCGAGCACCGCCTGTCCGCCGTAGAAATGCTTCTCGTTCTCGCTCATGGCACCAGAAAACGTCCGGCCTCAGCCCGGTCGGGCTGAGGCCAGGGAATAACGCCACGGGATGAGGCTACTGCTCGTCTGAGCTTTCGTCCTCTTCCTGATCGGCGTACTGATCCTGCAGCCCGTAGCGGCGGATGAACTTCTCGACGCGACCCTCGGTGTCCACCATCTTCTGCTTGCCGGTGTAGAATGGATGACACTGGCTGCAGACCTCCACCCTGATCTCGGGCTTCGTTGAGCGCGTGGTGAAAGTTTCGCCGCAGGCGCAGGAGACTGTCGCCTCAACATAATCCGGATGAATGTCGGCTTTCATGGTTATGTCCTTCCGACCGCGGGGCGGTCGATAGTGTGCGCAAAAACTCACGACCCGCGCATGTTCGGGGGCCGTGTATGTTGATATGATAGCACAGCACCGGCCTGAGCGCAAGCTTCCCGCGCGACGTGTGTAGGAGCAAAGTGATAATGTCGTGGTTGGGCAAAGTAGAAATGTCTTCTCCTGTGGACCATGTCCCGTGGAGCCGCGAACAGGAGGGCAATTGAGGATCACAATTGGATGATTTTCGAGATGCAACTCGTCCCCGAGGCACGCGACTTCAACGAGCAGAGGTAAGGGTGCCTGTGGCCTATCACAGATAGGTCATAGCGATGCCCGCGTCGAAAACATGGGACGGACGGTGAGCCGACGAATAGAGGTGCATCGATGCGGCGTGAGGACCTTGTAACACACGAGCGGCAGCTTCATTCGCTGCGCGACGTGATCGAGGGGTACGGTCAACTCGGTGTCCCGGTGGAGGAGGAACATCGAAAGGTGCCGGCGCACAGTCTTATCGCGACGCAGAATGCGATTGAGGCGGAGAAGTACGAGCTTGTGCTTGACCTGCTGCGCAATGATGAACTGGAGGTGCCGGTTCTGGTGGAGGAGCACTTTGTCGGGGATGCAGGCTATCAGCGCTACCTCATAGACGGCCATACCCGAACCCGGGCGTCCATAGAACTGGGCAGGCGGATGGTGGACGCGTTTGTGATATACTCTCCCGCTGGAGACTGGCCCTCTAACTTTGTGCTTGTGGCAGAGCACTACGGCAACGTCCTCGTGCGTGACCTACCCATCAGATAGCAGAAGCGAGGGACCCAGGGTCAGCGCATTCTACCGCCGGCTACCTCTTTCGATGAAGGTCACGTCGCTCGACCGGCGAACTGTGCCTGCGTGCAATCACAGGCCGGAGGTGCATCTGATGCGGGACACAGTCGTTATGTGGCGGTATACAAAGATGGTGGTGCTGGTCGCGCTGACCGGCGCGGCATATGCGGCGATCATGATACCATTTAAGATTGCGACCATCGTCCCCGGCTTCACCGAGGTGCGCCCGGCGGCCGGCATCCCTGTGGTCTGCGGACTGCTTTTCGGCCCGGCGGCGGCGTGGGGGGCTGCCTTCGGCAACGTCGTCGGCGACGTCTTCGGGGGCATGCTCGGCCCCGGCAGCGTCTTCGGCTTCATCGGCAACTTCATGCTGGCTTATGTTCCCTACAGAATGTGGAGAGCACTTCGCGGCGATCGGCCCGCTGACGGCTCGCCGGGTCAGCTTCCGTGGCTGATCCCGTGCGCGGTGGCCGGAGCGCTGGCCTGTGCGGCGATCATTGGCTTCGGCGTGGCCGCGATGGGAATGGTGCCTTACAGCGTTCTGACACTCGCCATCGCTGCCAACAACGGTGTGGTTGGGACAATCGTCGCAGCGATCCTTCTTCCAATACTCTATCCACTGGCCCGCTCCTTCGGCCTCCTGTACAAGGACATCCTCGGCCCCGGTGAGTACACGTCAGGTCGTGTCTCGTGGGCGGGCATGATCGTCGTCTGGGTCGGCGCGGGAATTGCGCTGCTCGCAGCCATCTTCGCGGCTCTGGCAGAGGACCTGATGGCACAGATCGGCTTCGCGGAGGGCCTCGGCCTGATCGCCCCACAGGTGCTGGCGGGCGGCATCAGCAGCGTCGTGATCATCGTCGGCGCGGTGCTGATGTCTCCGCTGCGCAGGGGTCGCCCCGCCGAACCGATGCGGCCGCGGACCTCCGATATCTGCTCCGACGAGAGTGATGCCGGGTGACGGGGCGCGGAGATGCGGTGCAGGCGCGCGGTCTCAGCTTCACCTACCGTGCGGGCAGTGGGACGGCCTCGGAGCGACCGGCGCTCAACGACGTATCCCTTGATCTGCCTGCGGGCGGGCTTACCTGGTTGATGGGCCGCACCGGGGCGGGCAAGTCAACGCTCTGTCTCTGTCTGAACGGAGTCATCCCCGCCATGCAACCCGGCGAGTTCGCGGGCGAGGTGGTGGTCGGCGGCGAGCGCATCAGCGGCAGGCATGTTTATGAGATCGCGGATCGGGTCGGCGCGCTCTTTCAGGATTTCGAGGCACAACTCCTCGCCAGCGATGTCGAACGCGAGGTGGCGTTCGGCCTTGAGAACGCGGGTATGTCGCGCGACGAGATGCGCCGCCGCGTCGATGAGGCGCTCGAACTCGTCGGCCTCAGCGATCTGCGAGATCGCGATCCCGCAACACTCTCCGGCGGGCAGAAGCAGCGTCTGGCCCTCGCCGCGGTGCTCGCGCCGCAGCCATCGGTGCTGGTACTCGACGAGCCAACCACCGATCTCGATCCTCGCGGCAAGCGCCTGCTCACGCAGATCGTGCGCAATCTCTCCCAGCAGGGCATAACGCTGCTCATTGCAGAGCATGATGCGAATGATGCGCTTGCCGCCGACAGCCTGATAGCGCTGCACGATGGCGAGAAGCGCTTCGATGGCCCTCCACGGGAGCTTCTGGGCGATCCCGATCGCTGCCGCGATCTCGGCGTTCTTCCTCCACAGCTCTCTGAGCTGCGCGAGCGCCTCGGGCTTGCAGATCTGCCGCTCGAGCCTGAGGCTGCAGCCCGGGTGCTCGAGGATGGTGGCTGGTCGCTTGACGCAGACGAGTACGCGCGTCTCACGGACCACATGCCGTCCGTGGGCGCCCCCATCATTGAGATGGAGGACGTTAGCTTCGCTTATCCGGGGACGGAAGACCTTGCGCTCCGCGACGTGAGTCTCACAATCTCCGAGGGCGAGTTCGTGGTAGTGCTCGGGGAGAACGGTTCGGGCAAGAGCACGCTGGCACGCCATCTTAACGGTCTGCTCACCTGCACCTCCGGCGTGGTGCGTGTCGGTGGGAGGGACACACTTGAGCAGACGGTCAGAGATCTCGCTCCCCGGGTGGGCTATCTCTTTCAGAACCCGGATCATCAGATATTTTCGTCCAGCGTGCGGGAGGAGTTGGCCTTCGGTCCCCGGAATCTCGACCTGAGCGAGAAGGAGGTCGCGGAGCGCGTGGACTACGCGCTTGAGCTTACTGAGCTTTCCGGCTGGGAGGAGCGCGATCCATTCGTGCTGACCAAGGGGGAGCGGCAGCGGGTGGCGCTTGCCTCTGTGCTCGCCTGTCGGCCACGCGTGATCGTCTTCGACGAACCTACCACCGGCCTCGACGGACTGCAGCAACGGACGATGATGGAGTTGCTGCGCCGGCTCAACGAGGGGGGACAGACGGTTATCGTCATCACACATTGTACGTGGGCGGCGGCGGAGTACGCTCATCGCGCGCTTCTGCTCGATGAAGGTGCACTCATCGCGGACAGACCGGTGCGTGAAGTCTTCGGCGAAGACGAACTGGCGGCGCGAACTGGACAGGTAGCCCCGCCGATCACACGTCTGACACGAAGGCTGGGCGCAAAGACATTACTGTCGGTTGAGGAAGCCGTCCTGTGCCTGAGGAGGGATGGGGCCGATGGCAGATGATGGTGACAGGGAAGCGATTCCGTGGTGGCGCACTCCGGGCGCGATTATCCTCTGGGCGCTGATCGCGGCCCTGCTGATGGTGCTGCGCGAACGGTTCCTGAGATGATCGGCATATTCCGGCCGCGCGCAAAACGCCGTCTGCGAGACCGAGGCATTTACCGATGAAGATGTCGCTCTACCGCCGCGTCAACTCACCCGCGCACCGACGTCATCCTGTGGTGAAGCTGCTCGCGCTGGTACCGCTCTTCGTGCTCCCGCTGGCCTTTAACGATCCTGTGTGGTCGCTGGCTGTGTTCGTGCTTACGCTTGGGCTGGTAGCCCTGGCAGGGGCGTTACCCAGCCTCCATCGGGTCTGGGGCCTCGGCGCAATCCTGCTCGTCATGAGTACCCTGCTGTGGGCGCTGATGCTCCCGGAGCGGGAGCCGACCTGGGCTCTCGGCCCGCTCCACGCCTCGCCGATCTCACTGCTTTACGGCCTCGCGATGGGCCTGCGACTTAATGCGCTGCTGATGATCGGCGTCGCATACGTAACCTGCACCCGACCGGAGGAGTTCACCTTCGCCCTCAGACGAATCGGGGTTCCCGCGACAGCCACCCTTGCGCTGTCACTGACCTTTCGCCTGGTGCCGATGCTCGCCGCGACCGCAGATACGGTGACCCAGGCGCAGATGGCACGCGGACTGGATCTGCGTCGCGGTGGACCGCTTACGAGACTGAAACGTTATGTACCCCTGATTGTCCCGATCATGGCCTACGCCCTGCGCTCTGCCGATGATCTCACGCGGGCGCTGGAGTCGCGTGGTCTCGGCGCTGCGTCGCGGGGACGCACAGAGTACTTCGAATATGACCTGGATGCATGGGATGTGCTGCTTCCGGTTATCGCCCTGGCGCTGGCGGCTGTCGCAATCTGGGCGCGCTTGCAGGGCTACGGCGAGATCGTGGGGCGACTTTAGGCGGCCCTGCCCCGGTTCGGTAGGGCATCAGTCCGTTGACGACTGCACGGCAGGTCTTGTCGCCTGCAAATCGCTCAATCGCTTCAGGGAGGCTGACGACAATGTCGCAACTCTACGGCAAGTCGTACTCGGCGGACCAACTGCGTGAACGTGTCGGCACCATGGACCAGCTTGGAGGCGCCCGACGGATCACCCTCGCTGACGGAAACGAGGCGGGTGTGGAGGCCTTCGATCTCTGCACCGGCGGCGGCCTCGACTGTCTCGTGCTGGCCGGACGAGGCATGGACATCGGCGCGGCAAGCTATCGCGGCTTCCCGCTGGCGTGGCAATCATCTACCGGCGCTCCCCACGCTTCATTCTTCGAACCGAAGGGGCTTGGCTGGCTCCGGGGCTTCCACGGCGGACTGGTTGCCACCTGCGGTCTCACCTACGCCGGTGCGCCCGGCCCGGACGGCGACGAGAATCTCGGCCTGCACGGACGCGTTTCCCATATTCCGGCGAAACACGTTTCTTCGGGCGCGGGATGGGATGACGATGAGTACATAATGTACGTTGAGGGGCAGATGCGCGAGAGTTCCGTCTTCGGGCCTAATGTGGTCATGAACAGAAGGATCTCGTCCGTGCTCGGTCAGCCGCTGCTTCATATCGAGGACAGCGTTACAAACGATGGCTTTGAGCCTCAGGAGCACATGTTGCTCTACCACTGCAACCTTGGGTTCCCGCTCATGGACGAGAACACCGAGATCATAACCGCCTCAGAGGAGATCGTCGGGCAGACGCAGTTCGCCGAGGAGACGATCGACGATCATGCTCGCTTCGCCCCGCCGCAGGTGGTGGATGAGCGAGTGTACTACCATCGTCTCACTCCGAACGAGGAGGGCTACGCCACCGTGGCGGTTGTGAACCGAGAACTGGCCGGGGGCATCGCGCTCGCGATCAGTTTCTCAGTGGAGCATCTTCCATTCCTCGCTCAGTGGAAGATGCCTGGAAAGGGCGTCTATGTGCTGGGGATCGAGCCGTCAAACTGCCATGTGGAGGGACGCGCCGCCGAGCGGGAGCGTGGCACACTGCAGGTGCTGGAGCCGGGTGAGAGCCGCTCTTACTCGCTGGTGTTCACAGTGGCCGAAGGACCGAACGCAATAGACCGGTTGACCGAGGACATTCGAGCGCTGCGATGACTTAGCACCGGGGGTTGCTTATCATGGAAGACGCCAGGACCGTGAAAGTACGCTCACCGCTACGCATTGACTTCGTCGGGATGACTGATTATCTCCCCGCCTGCCGGCGGTTCGGTGGTAGCATCATCAACGCCACTATCAACAAGTACATATACGCGACCGCATCGCCGCGCGATGACGGTCGGATCATCCTTAATGCACCCGACCACGGCGCCGCGCGAGTCGAGATCGAGCAGGCCGCCGACCTTGACCCGGATGGTGAACTCGGCCTGGCACAGGAGATCGTACGGCGGTTCGCTCTTCCGGGAGGTATTGAGCTTACGACCTATTCGCAGATGCCCGGTGGGGCGGGACTGGGCTCATCATCGACCATAGCGACCTGCATCATCGCGGCACTAAACGCGCTCACCGGATGGAAGCTGAGCAACCATCAGATGGCCGCG
The DNA here is from genome assembly GCA_003566775.1 of candidate division WS1 bacterium. GTDB lineage: Bacteria > Armatimonadota > Zipacnadia > Zipacnadales > UBA5352 > UBA5352. The sequence continues at coordinate 1,370 of PXBW01000347.1, read as the reverse complement.
CTCGCGATTGAATGCGAGACAGTGGCGCTCAAGACGACCTACGGCTGGCAGGATCAGTATTCGCCGGTAACCGGCGGCGGTGTGAAGTACATGCGCTACTGGCCGAAGGATTCTTCACATGAGGGCGTAGAGATCGATCCGATCCCGCTCACCGAGGCTCAACTCGCCGCCCTGCAGCGCGCGATGGTTGTCTGTTACTCAGGAATATCACGACCGGCGGGAAATATCCTGCACGCGGTCGCGGACGGCTTTCGTGACGATCTGCCACAGGTGATCGACGCCCTGCAGGGAATGAGCCGGGCGGCGGATCAGATGCGGCTCGATCTGCTCGAGGGACACATCGATCGCCTCGGCGAGCGACTCTCCGAGGTCTGGACGCAGCACAAGAGATTGCACGAGGATGTCACCAACGGTAGGATTGAGGACCTCTATGAGGTCGCGATCGATAACGGCGCCATCGGCGGACGGGTCTGCGGCGCTGGTGGAGGCGGCACGCTGGTTTTCTACTGTCCGCCACCCGCCGACTATTACGTGGCAGACGCATTGGAGGCTGCCGGCGCATCGGTGCTTGATGTCTCTATCGATCGCACCGGTCTGCTCGTCTGGTGAACTCGCAGATCCATTTCGACGCTCGTGCTCTTGCCGTGATAAAGGAGGACGCATGACATGTCCGCTCGCGGGCCGCACGTCAACGAACTGTTCGATCTCACAGGACGCGTCGCGATGGTCACCGGTGGCGCGCAGAACCTCGGCCTCGACATGGCCGAGGCCCTCGGCGAGGCCGGCGCCGACCTCGTCATCACCTCGCGCGAGATTCAGAAGGCGCAGGGTATGGCCGGGAAACTGCGCGAGCGCCTTGGCGTGCGTGTGCTGCCGCTTGCGCTCGACATTACGGAAGGCGAGTCGGTGGAGGCCGCGTTCGCGCGCGTGGAGGAGGAGTACGGCCGCCTCGATGTGCTGGTTAACAACGCGGGCGGCACGCGCCTGAGCGAGGACAGCGGCGTTTCCGTCGAGGACCGCTCGCCCGAGGACTTCGCCTGGGTGGTGCGCCTCAACATCGTGGGGACCTTCCTGTGTTGCCGCGAGGCGGTGCGGATCATGAAACGGCACGGCGGCGGGTCGATCGTAAACATCGGATCGATCTCGGGGATGGTCGGGCGCGACCGCTGGGTGTATGAGGGCTCCGAGGACATGATCCCGAACATGAGCGACTACACCGCGGCAAAGGGCGGTATCATCGCGTACACCCGCGACCTCGCCGCCGAGAACGGGCGCCACGGGGTTCGCGTCAACTGCATCTCCCCCGGTGGCTTTGAACGCGGGCAGCCTGAGGAGTTCATCCGGCGTTACAACTCACATGTCATGCTCGG